>JBBRWW010000036.1:0-23010 GCA_038248955.1 Lysobacterales bacterium | reverse complement strand
GTGGCTGGGCGGGCCGCTGTGGCCAGCGTTCGGCGGCTGACCGACCGCCGCGGTCAGAACAGATCGCCCTGCCGCGAGGCCTTGCGCGGCGCGACGAAACTCCTGACGTCCAGCGCCGGCAACCGTGCGAAGCCCAGGCGACGGTGCGCCCTGGCAAAGCGCTGCGCGATCAACTGCGCGAACGGGCCTTCGCCGCGCATGCGGGTGCCGAACGCGCTGTCGTAGTCCTTGCCGCCGCGCATCTGCTGCACCAGGCTCATCACGTGCGCGGCGCGCTCCGGGTAGTGCAGCTGCAGCCATTCGCGCCAGACCTGCTTGAGTTCGTGCGGCAATCGCAGCAGCACATAGCCGGCCGCGCGCGCGCCGGCCTCCTGGGCAGCCTCGAGGATGTGCTCGATCTCGTGGTCGGTGATCATCGGGATCACCGGCGCCAGCAGCACCCCGACCGGCACGCCCGCGTTGCTGAGCGCGCGCATGGCCTGCAGCTTGCGGTGCGGCGCCGAGGCGCGCGGCTCCATCCTCGCGGCGAGCTGGTTGTCGAGCGTGGTGACCGAGAAATACACCGTCACCAGGCGCTCGCGCGCCATTGCCGCCAGCAGGTCGAGATCGCGTTCGATCGTCGCGCTCTTGGTGACGAAGCTCACCGGGTGCCGGCACTCGGCCAGCAGTTCCAGTAACTGCCGGGTGATCCGGTAGCGCCGTTCGATCGGCTGGTAGGCGTCGGTGTTGATGCCCAAGGCGATTGGCGATGGCTGGTAGCGTGGCCGGGCGAGTTCCTCACGCAGCCGCTCGGCGGCGTTGGTCTTGGCGAACAGTTTCGTCTCGAAATCCAGTCCCGGCGAGAGCTCCAGGTAGGCATGCGAGGGTCGCGCGAAGCAGTACACGCAGCCGTGCTCGCAACCGCGATACGGGTTGACCGACTGGCTGAAGCCGACGTCGGGCGATTCGTTGCGGCTGATGATGCGGCGCGCGCGCTCCTCACGGACCTCGGTCTGCGGGCGCGGGGTCTGAGCCAGGTCGTCGTAGACCGAGCCCCAACCGTCGTCGATGCCCTGGGCAACCGTCGCCGCATAGCGGCCGGGCACGTGCGAGGCCGCGCCGCGGCCCTTGACCGGCGACTGCGCCTTGCGGGCGTCGGCTGTGCCGGGATCGTGTTTGCTGACATCCTCCATGCAGATAGCGTAGGTCGCCGGCGTCGCAGCGACCGCGACGACGCCCTGAATGCTCCGGACCCGGAATCGCGATGTTCGAACGTTGGCACGACCTCTGGCGCTACCTTTCGGCGATCCCGCACGTGGGGCTGTACCTCACCTTGGGTTGGGTCGGGTATCTGGTGGGGCTGGGCTTGTGGATCGTGCTGCAGAAGCGCGAGCCGGTCGCCACCCTCAGCTGGGTGATCAGCCTGGCGGCCTTGCCGTACGTGGGGTTCCTGATCTATTTCGTGCTCGGCCCGCAGCGGATCCACCGCCAGCGCCTGCGTCGGGTGAGAGGTCGCGCCGCGCTGCCCGCGCCGCCGGAGGGCTCGCGGCCCACCGCGGAGGCAATTGAACTGGCGAAGATCGGCCAGGCGACGACCGGCCTGCCGCCGACCACCGCAACCCGGGCGCAGCTGCTGGTTGATGGCGCGGCCACGTACACGGCGCTGCTGGCAGCGGTGGCGGGGGCACGCAACCACGTCCACCTCGAGTACTACATCTTCCAGCCAGACCGCACCGGAACCGCGCTGCGCGATGCCTTGGTCGAGCGCGCCCTCGCCGGGGTCACGGTGCGCCTGCTGCTCGATGCGGTGGGTTCGGGCAGGATCAAGCAGCGCTTCCTGCAACCACTGCTTGATGCCGGCGGCGAGGTCGCCTGGTTCCACCCCATGCGGCTGTACTGGTTCTGGAAGCGGCCGTGGGTGAACCTGCGCACACACCGCAAGATCGTCGTGGTCGATGGCCTGATTGGCTTCACCGGTGGCATCAACATCACCGACGACGAGGATGAACGCCTGCGACCCGACGCCTACCGCGACCTGCACCTGCGGTTGGAGGGCGATGTGGTCCGTGAGCTGCAATCGGTGTTCATCGAGGACTGGGCCTACGCCACGGGCGAGCCGCCACTGCGCCTGCAACATCCGCCGCCGCAAGCCGGGGCGGTGTCCGCCCAGGTGCTCGTGTCGGGACCCGACTCGCCGTGGGAACCCATCCATCGCATCCAGGTCGGCGCGATTCACGCCGCACGCCGGCGCGTGTGGCTGGTGACCCCCTACTTCGTTCCAGGCGAGGCGGCGATGATGGCGCTGACGTCCGCGGCCCTGGGCGGGCTTGACGTCCGACTGCTCGTGCCCAGGCACGGCGACAGCATGCTGGTGACTTACGCCGCACGGTCGTATTTCGACGACCTGCTGGCGGCCGGCGTCAAGATCCACGAATACGGGCCGCGCATGCTGCACAGCAAGGCGCTGCTGTGCGACGACGACCTCGTGCTTCTGGGCAGCGCGAACTTCGATCACCGCAGCTTCCGTCTGAACTTCGAGGTGTCGGTGATGATCCGCGACGCCGGCATGGCCGCGGAACTGGCCGATCTGGTGTTGCACGAGTGCAGCCTGGCGCCGCGCGTCCGCGACGATCGCGAACGGCCGCTGTGGCGGCTCAGGGTGCCCGAGGCACTGGCCCGGCTGGTGTCGCCGCTGCTGTAGCGCCGGACCGGTGGTCAGCCCGCCGGTACTGCCGGCCTTGAGCGCAGGCGCGCCGGGGTTACACTTTCCCGGCCCTGGTATGGAGCGTCGCGATGTCCTGGCTATTCCTGATTCTGGCCGTGGCCGCGCTCGCGGTGGCCTTCAAGACCACTTCGGTGGCGCTGCTGATGATCTGCCTGCTGGCCGCTTTCGCGCTGAGCTTGGCGTGGGTCCTGGCGCTGTTGCGACAGCGGGTGGACAGCCGCAGCCGCAACGAAGCGATGATGCTCGACCCCGATGAGCTTCGTCGCCTGCGGGAGCAGGCCGACGCGCGCAGGCTGGCCGGCGGTAGCCAGAACGAATCGCAGCGCTGATGGCGGTAGGCGCGGATCACCGCCCCATCCGCGTCCCCCCCCCGAGGTTCGGGCCGCGCAGGGTCGAAGCCATGACCGTCCTCAGCGTCAACGTCAACAAGATCGCGGTACTTCGCAATTCGCGCGGCGGACGGGAACCCGACGTGGTACGCGCAGCCCGCGCCTGCCTCGATGCCGGCGCCCACGGGATCACCGTCCATCCGCGTCCCGACGCCCGCCACATCCGCGCCGACGACGTGTACGCATTGGCGGAGCTCACCCGCAACCGCGGCGTCGAGTTCAATCTCGAAGGCAATCCTTTCGCGCCTCCCCGTCCGGGCTACCCGGGCTTCGTGGCGCTTTGCGAGGAAGTGCGTCCGGCGCAGGCGACGCTGGTGCCCGATGCGGACGGGCAGCTGACGTCGGACCACGGCTTCGATTTCGCCCGCGACAGCGAGCGCCTGCGGCCGCTGGTGGCCGCATTGAAGTCGATGGGCTGCCGTGTCAGCCTGTTCGCCGATGCCCACGGCGATCCGGGCATCCACGCGGCGGCGGGCGGGATCGAGCGGGCCGCGGAAACCGGTGCAGACCGGGTGGAGCTGTACACCGGCCCTTACGCGGACCTCGCCGGCGGCAGTCGACCATCGATGCTCGCGCAATTTGCGGCGATCGCGCGGCGGGCCCAGTCGGTCGGCCTCGGCGTCAACGCCGGCCATGATCTCAGCCAGGTCAACCTGCCGGCATTCCTGGCCGCCGTGCCGGGCGTGCTGGAAGTGTCGATCGGCCATGCGCTTTTCAGTGAAGCGCTGTACGAGGGGCTCGATGCCACCGTGCGTCGTTATGTCGGAATCCTCGCCGCAAGCGGGTCTTGATTGCCGTTGCGCTCGCGGGCGCGCACGAGCGGGAAGACAACCAACCGCGCTGCCACGCCTCAGGATGGGCGCGCGCGACCAGATCGCGTTAAACAGTTGGCCTTGAGGCACCACAAATAAAAATGCCGCCCAAGGGCGGCATCTTCACGTGCGACGGCATGCGTCGCTCGACCGTCGTTACCCGGTCATTCCTTTTGCACAAACCCGATTTTTTCCATCTGCGCGTTCTTCGCATGCGCCAATACCTTGGCGAGAATGCCGTAATCGGCTTCGCTGCTGGTATCGATCTGGAGCATCGGCTGGTTGGTCGGGTCGCGATTTACTTCGACTTCCATCATGTTCTGGATCGCCGTAAGCGGCTGCGGCGTGTTGTTCCAGAACACCTGGCCCGACGCGTCGATCCGCAGCTCGATCGGCGGCGGCGGCGTCGTCAGCGGCGGCGGGGTTGTGGTTTGCTGGGGCAGGTTGACGTCGATCGGGTACGTCGTCATCGGCGCCGTGACCATGAAGATGATCAGCAGCACGAGCATCACGTCGACCAACGGCGTGACGTTCATATCGGCCATCGGCGCACCGGCACCACCACTTGAAGCAAAAGCCATGTCGTACTCTCCGGTTGCCTTAGCGTTCTTTGATCGCGACGAAGCCGACCTTGCGCATGCCCTGGGCCTGTGCAATCTGCACCACCTCATTGACGATGCGGTACTTGGTCGTTTTGTCACCGCGGACGTTGATCTGCGGCTGCGGTGTCTTCTGTGCCTCGATCGACAGGCG
Organism: Lysobacterales bacterium; assembly: GCA_038248955.1. Classification (GTDB taxonomy): domain Bacteria; phylum Pseudomonadota; class Gammaproteobacteria; order Xanthomonadales; family Xanthomonadaceae; genus Lysobacter_K. The sequence continues at coordinate 18,352 of JBBRWW010000036.1, read as the reverse complement.
GCTCTCAAGCAGGTCCTTGCCGATCGGCTCATCATTCCAGAACAACGAGCCGTCTTCCTTGACCGCCAAGGTGATCGGCGGAACCGTCGGCGCCTTCTCTTCCTTGCGGTCCAGATTGGCGGCCGGCAAGTCAACCTTGACCTTATGCGACATCAACGGTGCCGTGATCATGAAGATGATCAGCAGCACCAACATCACGTCCACCAGTGGCGTGACGTTGATCTCGGCCATGGGACCGCCGGTATCGCCTGCACTAAAAGCCATGTCCGAACTCCAACTACAAGAAGGTGACTACGACGTCCGGAATCAATGAACCGGCAATTCGCCGACGCGCGAACCGGTGGCGAAGAAGTCGTGCAGGTCGTGCGCGAACGTGTCGAACTTGTTGTTGGTGACGCGGTTGAGGCGCACGTAGAAGTTGTAGGCGAGCACGGCCGGGATCGCGACGAACAGGCCGAGCGCGGTCATGATCAGCGCCTCGCCGACCGGGCCGGCGACGGCGTCGATCGATGCCTGGCCGGTCACGCCAATGCGGATCAGCGCGTGGTAGATACCCCAGACGGTGCCGAGCAGACCGACGAACGGCGCGGTCGAACCGACGGTGGCGAGGACCGTCAAACCACCTTCCAGACGCATGCTCTCGCGGGTCACGGCCTGACGCAGGGCGCGATCGACGAATTCCGAGCGGTTCAGCGACTCGACCAGACGCGAACCTTCATGACGCTGGTGGTGGGCGGCTGCCTGGGCGGCATCGAGCGCGATCTTGGAGAACGGCTCGGCGCGCGACTGCTCTTCCATGTAGCGGATCGCGTCCTGGGCGTTCGTGGTTTCCCAGAACGTGCTGATGACGCGATCGGACGAGGCTCGCAGGCGCACGTTCTTGATGAAGTTCATCACGATCCAGTACACGGACAGCGTCGACATCACCGTGAGCGTGATCAACACGACCCAGCCGACGAAGTCGAGGTTGTTCACCAGGTGGACGAAGCTCATCTGGTTGAGGGCTTCGGCGTTGGAGCCGCCGGCAGTCGCGGCGGTGGAGGTTTCCTGCAGCATGACGCTTACCTTTGAATGTCGTGGAAAGGAAAGATTTGAATGGCGGCGTTTACGATAACCCCGTGAGCCCGATCAGGGCGCGACGAAGTCAACTGGGACACGTACCCGGCTGGGAACACCCTGGCCACCGCTCATCGCGGGTTTGAAGCGCCACTTGCGCGCTGCATCCATAGCGGCGCGGTCGAGGTTGCGGTTGCGACTGGACTTCTCGACCGAGACGTCCAGCACGTTGCCCTGACCATCGATGCTGATGATCAGCACCACGGTGCCACCCACGCCCTGACGGGCTTCGGTCGGCGGATACTTGGGCGGATTCATCGATCGCGAGGACGGATCGACCGTGCCCTGCGTATCTAGCTGCGAGCTCGGCGCGGGGGGCGACGGTGGCCGCGGTGGCGGCGCCTGCACGTCGACCGGACTCGGGTCGCTGACCACGATCGGCGGTTCAATCGGCGGCGGCGGCAGCGGCGTCGGACGCGGTGGCGACAGCGTCTTCGGCGGCGTGAGCGGCCGGATCTCTTCCGGTGGCGGCGGCGGCGGCGGCGGTGGCGGCGGTGGCGGCTTGATCAGATTGACGAACGTGATGTTCTCCTCGACCTTTTCGGTCGCCGGCGGCGCCATCGGGGCAAGCAGGAGCAGCAGTGCCGCGACATGCACGGCGACCGCGGCACTGATACCGGCAATACGTGCCCAGTTCAAGCTTTCGCGGTCGTCTTTCTTTGCGTGGATTTCCGGGTCTTGCGTCATGCGCCGTCAGCTCGGGAGAAATTGCCGCACGCCGGGGCGCCGCGGATTGTCATTGGATCCATGCAACTCTTTCGGGTTGCGCGAACCTCCTAGGATATACCACTTTTCATGGTTGATCCCACGAAAAAATCGCGAATTGCACATCAAATCCGTGATGCACTTTACTTGTTGGGCAGCGCGACAATCTTCTTCGCGTCCTCGGGCTTCTTCACGCCCTTGGCCAAAGCCTGCTTTGCGGCTTCCTTCGCTTCGGCTACCCGGTCTTCCTGCCACAGTACACGGGCGAGGTTGAGGTACGTCTCACCGTCGGGGGCGAGTGGTGCCGCCTTCTTGTACGCGTCGATCGACGGCCCGGCCTGGTCGGAGAAGTAGTAGGACTGGGCGAGCGCGAGATAGGTCTGGTAATCGGGCTTGAGGATACCCTTCGCGATTCCGTCGTTGATGACGTCGGCCGCCTGCTTTTCCTTGCCATCCAGGTTCAGGTACGCGGAATACAGTTGGCGGTAATCCTTGTCCTCGGTGAGTTGACCGGCGGTCCGCATCTTCTCGAGCACCGCCACGGCCTTGTCATACATGTCGCCTTGCAGGTACACGACCGCGAGGTTCATCTGCGCGCGCTTGTCGCCGGGATTCTGCGCGGCGACTTGTTCGGCGACCTTCGCCGCTTCGCCGGCGTTCCCCGACTCCGCGTAGCTCGCCATGAGCAATTGCATCCAATCGGACTTCGGTTCGGGCGACGTGGCGATTGCCTGCTTCAATACCGCGGCCGCCTCGGGAAAGCGATCGAGGCGATAGAGGGCATTGCCCTTCAGGACAAGGTGTTCGGGCTTGGCGGTCTTGGTCTCGGTGAGAAACCGGTCGATCGTGGCCAGCGCGCCGGTGTAGTTGTCTTCCTGAAGTTGCAGCTGACCGAGCATCAACATCGCGCCGTAATGGCCATTGTTGTCGAGGCCGTTGAAGCCGAGCACCTGGTTCAGGTAGCCCGTGGCGGCGGCGTTGTCGTCGGCATCGTATGCGGTCTGGGCTGCAATCTGCGCCGCGAAGGCGTGGTCGTACGCGTTGGCATCCGGGTTCGCGACGATCTCGAGGGCGATGGCGCGAGCTTCGGCGCCCTTGTCGGCGTCATACAGATCCATCATTTTCTTGAGCTTTGGGGTGACCTTCGCGCTGGCCTTGGCATCAGGTGCAGCACGGGTCGCATCCGGATACTGCTCGATCGCCTTGGTGGCGTGCTTGGACTCGGCTTTCTGCGCCCGGTCGGCGCGGCGCTGCTGCGCGGCGGTCTGTGCGTGTACCTGGGTCACCGCGCCCAGGGCGAGAATCCCGGCGATTGCAGCCGCGAGGAGGTTGCGGCAGGACTTGGACTGGTTCATCGGGATCACCTTTGGTGCTGCCACAAAGCGGTGCGGCAGGAGGGCTCTGGAGCCCGGATGCGGCCAAGCTAGCAGAACCACCGGGGAGGATGGAACGGCTTGCGGCGCGATGGCGTTTTGTGTTTAACCGCAATTCGGGGTGCGACCGTTGGCGCGAGCCTGCTGGTAAACGGGCATCAGCGCCCCGGCGCGATTGCTGAGCTCGTCGATGCGTGAGCGCGGATCCGGGTGGGTAGAAAGAAATTGCGGGGGGTTGCTACCGCCGACGGAGATCATGTTTTGCCACAGATTGACCGCTTGTTGCGGGTTGAAGCCCGCGCGTGCCATCAACTGCTGTCCGACCACGTCGGCCTCGGTTTCCTGGACGCGGTTGTTGGGCAACAGGAAAACACCCTGCGCCGCCAACGCGCCCAACTGCCCGGTCGTGTCCGCGGCGCCCTGACCATAAGCTGATCCCACGATCGCCCCGAGGATACCCAAGCCTGCCTGGGCGCCCATTTGGCGCGTCACCCGCTCGTCGTGGTGGCGGGATATCACGTGGCCAATCTCATGGGCGATAACGGCCGCGAGTTGATCCTGGTTCTTCGCCACGGTGAAGATGCCGGTGTTGATGCCGACCTTGCCGCCGGGCAAGGCGAACGCATTGGGCGATCCATCGACGAACAGCGCGGTTTCCCAATTGGCCTGGGAGCCGTTGGGCAGTTCGCGCGTGATCGCGTTGACTACGCAACGAACGTAGGCAGTCTGGCCGGCATTGTTGCTTTGCGGCGTCTTGGCCTTGGCCTGTGCGAAGGCTTGGGCGCCCATCGCGTCCAATTGCTGCTGCGACACCGCCCCCACGCGCTGGCTGCGGCCGGTGGGAGAGGTGGTGGTGGCGCAGGCGGCTGCCAGTACGGCGATCGAAAGGCCGAGGACGACGTTCTTCATCATGATGGTTCCCTGTTACGTGACCTGCGTTGTAGCCGTTGCCTGATCAAGACGCCGTTAAGGACGAAGATCAGGCTGAGTCCCGGTTCAGCCAAAAGATCAGGCCGCACACGCAGCGGTGGCAGTCTTTCGACCGCGCCCTTGGCGTGACCCGTGCGGCCCGTAGCGGGCCGGCTCAAACGTCGAGGTTGGACACCCGCAAAGCGTTGTCGTCAATGAACTGGCGACGCGGCTCGACCACGTCGCCCATCAGCATGCTGAAGATCTGGTCCGCCGCGACGGCATCCTCGATCCGGACCTGCAGCAGGCGCCGGGTTTCCGGGTTGACCGTGGTGTCCCACAGCTGTTCGGGGTTCATCTCGCCCAAGCCCTTGAATCGCTGGATCGCGCGGCCTTTCTTGGCCTCCTCGAGCAGCCATGCCTGGGCCTGGGCGAAGCTGTCGATCGGCTGGGCGCGGTTTCCGCGGGCGATCTGCGCGCCCTCGCGCACCAGTCCGTGCAGCAGTGAAGCTGCTTCCCGCAAGGCGCGAAGCTCACCGCCCTCGAATGCCGAAAGCGGCAGGACCTGGATCAGGTTCTCGCCCATGTGCGCGCGCTTGATCAGTAGAGCCGCCGGCTGGGATTCACTGGCGGGGCGCAGTTCCAACTGGTAGCGCGGCTTGCCCAAACCGGTGCGGTTGAGGCGCGCGGCCAGGGCATCGAGTTCGTGGCGCTCATCAATGTGTTCCACGAGGTGGGCGCCGTCTAGCGGGGCGAAATCGATCAGCGCCTCCAGCACGTGCGGGTCGTAGCGGTAGGCATTGCGGTTAATGGTGTCGCGCGCGCCGGCATAGGCCAGCAGCAAGCGTTCCAGCGCCGTCCCGGTGATCGCGGGCTCGCCCTCGGCGGGGATCAGCGAGGCACCTTCGACCGCGTTGCCGGCCAAATAGGCATCGAGCGCGGCATCGTCCTTCAGGTACAGCTCGTTCTTGCCCTGCTTGATCTTGTACAGCGGCGGCAGGCCGATATAAATGTGGCCGCGCTCGATCAGTTCCGGCATCTGCCGGTAGAAGAACGTCAGCAGCAGCGTGCGGATGTGCGAGCCATCGACGTCGGCGTCGGTCATCAGGATGATGCGGTGGTAGCGCAGCTTGTCGGGGTTGTACTCGTCCTTGCCGATGCCGGTACCCAGTGCGGTGATCAGCGTGCCGACCTCGGCGCTGGCGAGCATGCGATCGAAGCGCGCGCGCTCGACGTTCAGGATCTTGCCCTTGAGCGGCAGGATGGCCTGGGTCTTGCGGTTGCGGCCCTGCTTGGCCGAGCCGCCGGCGGAGTCGCCCTCGACGATGAACAGCTCGGACTTGGCCGGGTCTTTCTCCTGGCAGTCGGCGAGCTTGCCGGGCAGGCCGGCGATATCCAGCGCGCCCTTGCGGCGGGTCAGGTCGCGGGCCTTGCGGGCCGCCTCGCGGGCGCGGGCGGCGTCGACGATCTTGCCGGCGATGGCCCGGGCCTCGGCGGGGTGTTCCTGGAGGAACTCCTCCAAACGTGCGCCGAACGTGTGCTCAACGACCGGTCTCACCTCGGAACTGACGAGCTTTTCCTTGGTCTGGCTGGAGAAGCTGGGATCGGGCACCTTCACCGACAGCACCGCAATCATGCCTTCGCGCATGTCATCACCCGACAACGCGACCTTGGCCTGCTTGGCAATGCCGTTCTGTTCGATGTAATTGCTCAGCGTGCGCGTCAGCGCGGCGCGGAACCCGATCAGGTGGGTGCCGCCATCCTTCTGGGGGATGTTGTTTGTGAAGCAGAACATCGTTTCCTGGTAGGAATCGGTCCACTGCATCGCGACATCCACCGTGATTCCATTCATCTCGCCAGTTACTGAGATTACATTCGAATGCAGCGGGGTCTTGAGTTGCGCAAGATGTTCCACGAACGAGCGAATACCGCCCTCGTACTCGAACACGTCGCGTTTGCCTTCACCGCGCTCGTCGACCAAGGTGATCTTCACGCCGGAATTCAGGAACGACAGTTCGCGCAGGCGCTTGGCCAAGATGTCGTAGTGCATTTCGACATCGGTGAAGATCGAAGCCGCCGGCTTGAACCGCAGCAGGGTTCCGCGCTTGGGCGAGGATTCCAGCGTCTTGAGTGGGTACAACGGCTCACCCAGTGCGTACTCCTGGCGGTGGTGGTTGCCGTCGCGCCAGATGTCGAGCCACAAGTGCTCGGACAGCGCATTGACCACCGACACGCCAACGCCATGCAACCCACCCGAGACCTTGTAGCTGTTGTCGTCGAATTTTCCGCCCGCGTGCAGGACGGTGAGGATCACCTCGGCCGCGGACACGCCTTCCTCCTTGTGGATGTCGACCGGGATGCCACGACCATTGTCCCAGCACGACACGGAACCGTCGTCATGCAGGGTGACCACGACGTCGTCGGCATGGCCGGCGAGGGCTTCGTCAATGGCATTGTCGACCACCTCGAACACCATGTGGTGCAGGCCTGTGCCATCGTGCACGTCGCCGATGTACATACCGGGACGCTTGCGCACGGCGTCCAGACCACGCAAAACGGTGATCCTGCTGGAGTCGTAGGCTTGGCTGATCGGGGTGGCGGGCGACGGGTCGGCGGCGGCCGGGTCGTGCGAAGGATCGTGCTCGATCTGGGTCATGCGGCGGCAGGCTCCGACGACGCAGCCTCGGGCTGGCCGGGCGCGTCGAGACACATTGGGTATACGACAGTGAAGTATAGCAGGGCGGACTGCCGGGCCCGGGTGGCGGGGGCGAGCCGCCAACGTCATGGCAGGTGGCGGGCGCCATACGGGCGGGAGGTTCAAGCGCGGCGCCGGGCCAGTCTTGGCAGGCTAACCAATCGTCTTGGTTTCGCCGACGCCCGGAACCAGCGACGCTATCGCGCCGTGTTCCACGTGGAACCATTTCATGCCCGACGTCAACTGTAGCGTCGACGGAATCTCCGTTCCGGTCACGAATACCTGGGCCGAACTGCGGCGCAACCAGTCCAGCACACGGCCCTGATGGGCGCGATCAAGCTCCGAGGCCAGATCGTCGAGCGCAATGATCGGCCAATCACCCCGGATTTCAGCATGGTGCTGTGCTTGCGCCATCAACGCCGAAAGCGCGGTGAGCTTTGCCTGCCCTCGGGAAAGCGACTCACGACCCGCGAGATGTCCGAACGAGATGCGCCAATCGGCGCGATGTGGGCCGACGGAGGTAAACCCGGCGACCAGGTCCCGCTCCCTTGCCAGCAACAGCGCGTCGGCAAGCGGCAACTCGTCGCGACGCCACCCGGGTTGATATTCCAGTGTGGTGGAACCGATCGCCGGCACCCATTCCGCGGTCAACGCCGAGACATACCGCTGCAGGGAATCAAGGTAGCGTTGGCGGTCACGACTGAGCGGTTCGCCGGCTTCCACCAACTCGCGATCCCAGGCATCCAGTTGCGCGACGCTGCCACGACGTTTCAGCAGCGCGTTGCGCTGTTTCAACGCCCTTGCATAGCGCCGCCAAAGCGTCAGGAAATTAGGTTCCACGTGGAACAAGCCCCAATCCAGGTAACGCCGCCGCGAATCAGCGCTGCCGGTGATCAGCGCATGGCTGCCAGGTTCGAAACTGACTACGGCCAGAGCGGCACATAAATCGCCCAGGTAAGACACTGCCTGGCCGTCGAGTCGACCTTCCCAATCGTGACCGGAATGTCGCAATCCCGCCTTTCGTGGGCTGTCCCGATGACTTTCCCGCCATTCGACGAACACTTCCAGCGCTGACTCACCGCTCCGGATCAAGCCATCGCGCACCCGGCCGCGAAAACTGCGGCCGTACGCCATCAGGTGCAATGCTTCCAGAACACTGGTCTTGCCTGCGCCATTGTCACCCGTGATCAGGTTGAGACCGGTGCCTGGCGTGAGTGCAACCTCCGAGAACCGGCGCAGGTGCCTGATTTCGATGCGCGTTACGTACATCTGACCGTTCGACCTCCAAGATCGAACACGCCCGGGCGAGCCGGGCGTGTTGCTTCACATGGAACACCAAACCCCACGGGTTTGGCGAGACGTCAAAGTCGCAGCGGCATCACCACGTGACGGCACTTCTCGTTTGTAGCCTCGCGTACCAGCGCCGAGGAATTGGCATCCCGTAACGCCAACACCACTTCGTCACTGCGCAACGCAGTAAGCGCGTCCAGCAGGTAATTGACGTTGAATCCGACTGAGAGGTCATCGACCTTGGTGTCCGCCTCGACTTCCTCCTGCGCTTCCTCCTGCTCGGGATTGTGCGCACTGATCTTGAGCTGGCCCGGCGACACCTCGATCCGGACGCCACGGTACTTCTCATTCGACAGGATCGCGGCGCGCTGCAGCGAAGCTCGCAGCACTTCGCGATCGATGCGCACTTCCTTGTCGGCGCCAATCGGGATCACCGCTTCGTAGTCTGGAAACCGTCCGTCGATGAGTTTGCTGGTGAACGTCACATCGTCGCGCCTGAGGCGGATATGGCCGCGACCCATCTCCAGTTCGACCTCTCGGTCGCCGCTTTCGAGTAGCCGCTGCAATTCCTGCACACCCTTGCGCGGCACGATGATCTGCCGCTTGGTCTGGCCACCGCCCTCGTACTCGGTCTCGCACATCGCCAGGCGGTGCCCGTCGGTGGCGACACAGCGCAGGCTGTTTTCGCGCAGGTCGAACAACAGGCCGTTGAGGTAGTAGCGCACGTCCTGCTGTGCCATCGCGAATGCCGTCCGCTCGATCAATTCCTTGAGCGCCGCCTCGGGAACACGCACACGCTCGGTGGCCTCGACCTCGTCGATCGAAGGGAAGTCGTTGGCCGACAGGCTGGCCAGGGTGAAGCGAGAACGACCCGCCTGGACCGTGACCTTGTCGCCGGTCTGCGTGACGGTGACCTTGCTGCCATCTGGCAATGCCCGAACGATTTCGAACAGTTTCCGGGCGGGGATGGTGGTTTCACCGTCCTTGGCCTCGTCCACCGCAACGCGTGACACCATTTCTACTTCCAGGTCGGTGCCGGTCAACGACAACTGGCCATCCTTGACCTGGGCCAGCAGGTTGGCCAGCACCGGCAGCGTCTGGCGACGTTCGACGACGTTGACGACTTGCGCCAACGGCTTGAGAAACACTTCGCGTTGCAGGCTGAAACGCATGCGGACCCACTCCCCTAGACCAATACAAAAGAATTGAATAAATCTAAAGCTTGGTGGTGATGGTGTCGCCGAAATCTCGGGAAAACACAATCAACCTATTGATTTTTATACGGTTAATCAACCTGTGAAGCCTGGTACAAACGGCATCGCAGAGGCCGTACAAGCTGTGGATAACTTTTCGCGGATGTCGCCACTTCCGACTTATCCACATGTTCGGGGACCATCATCCACGATGTTTGCGAAAGCCCCTATTCACTGAGTTTCCGGATCAATTTGTCCCAATCCTCATGCATCTTGCCGTCGGTCTCCATCAACGTCCGGATCTGGCGGCAGGCGTGCAGTACGGTGGTGTGGTCACGGCCGGCAAACGCATCGCCGATTTCCGGCAGACTGTGTTCGGTCAATTCCTTGGTCAGTGCCATTGCCATCTGGCGTGGCCGGGCCAGCGAACGCGTCCGTCGTTTAGACAGCAAGTCCTTGATCTGCAGGCCGTAGTAGTCTGCCACGGTCTTCTGGATGTTGGGGATGCCGATCGACTGCTGCTGGGCGCGCAGGAGGTCGCGCAGCGTCTCCTGGGCAAATTCGGGGGTGATCGCCCGGCCAGTGAAGTTCGCGCGCGCGGTGAGCGTGTTGAGTGCCCCCTCAAGGTCGCGCACGTTGCTGCGCATCTTCTTCGCCAGCAGGTAGGCAACTTCCTCGGGGATGTTGACGCCGCGCTCGTGCGCCTTGGCGAGCACGATCTGCGCGCGGGTCTCGAAATCCGGCGGCTCGATCGCCACGGACAACCCCCACGCCAGGCGCGATTTCAGTCGCGGTTCCAGGCCCTCGACCTCGCGCGGGTAGCGGTCGCAGGTCAGGATGATCTGCTGCTTGCCATCGAACAGTGCGTTGAAGGTGTGGAAGAACTCCTCCTGCGTGCGGTCCTTGCCGGCGAAGAACTGGATGTCGTCGATCAGCAGCGCGTCGACCTGCTGGAACTGCCGCTTGAAGCCGTCCATGGCCTTATCCTGCAAGGCCCGCATCATCGCGCTGAAGAACTGTTCCGAGCGCAGGTACATCACGCGGGCACGAGGATTACTGGCCAGCATCGCGTTGCCGGCGGCGAACATCAGGTGGGTCTTGCCCAGACCGGTGCCGCCGTACAGCAGCAGCGGGTTGTGGGCGCGCTCGCCGGGACGCGACGCGGCCTGGAACGCGGCGGCGCGGCCGAGCTGGTTGCTGCGGCCCTCGACGAAGTTCTCGAACGTGTAGTGGCTGTCGAGGTGACCGTTGAACGGTTCGACCGGCATCGCGCGCGCCGGGTGGCCGGAGGCGGCGAACTCGGCCTCGCGCGGCGGCGCGGGCGCCCGTGGCAGCGAGCCGATCTCAAGGCTGACCTCGGGGCTGCCGGCGAAATACGCCAGCAGTTCGCGGATGCGGACCAGGTAGCGCTCGCGGACGTGTTCGACGACGAAGGCATTGGGCGCGTACAGCACCATGACGTCGTTGCGGCGCAAGGCCTGCAACGGCTTCAGCCAGGTGTGGACGTCCTCCGCCGGGAATTCGGCTTCGAGGCGTTCGAGGCAGCGGGGCCAGGCGTCCATAGGGCAGCAGACTTCTTGTAGGGCAAAGTGAATGACAAAATCGGCCCCGCGCGCGGTGACGGGCATCGCGCCGTGCATCAGGCAGGGGTCAGCCAGACTATCACCGCCGGCAGGGGCCTGCATTGCACATCGGCCGGCGATGAACGGGACAAGGCCGGTGGTCTGCACACGCCACTCGGTAGCCGGGACTGGCAACGGCAGTTGACCGCAGGGTCGGGTAGTCGCTAGACTTCGCGGTTCATTTCCGCCGTACCCAGAGCCGCCCATGGCCACCAAGCGCACCTACCAACCCAGCAACCTCAAGCGTAAGCGCGACCACGGTTTCCGTGCGCGCATGGCGACGGCCGACGGCCGCAAGATCCTGGCACGTCGTCGTGCCAAGGGCCGCAAGCGTCTCTGCGCGTAAGCGCACCGACCCACGACCGTATCCACGGTCGTCCGGCCTTGGCCGGTAACGCCCCGATGTCGACGCACCGCTTTCCGCGCACCGCGCGTGTACGCGCTCGCGCCGATTTCGATCGCATCTTCAAGCAAGGCCGGCGCGTGGCGCTGCCCGTGCTGGCCCTGCATTGGCAGGCCGGCGAGGTCGGCCCACGCCTTGGCCTCGCGGTCTCGCGCAAGGTCGACCCGCACGCGGTCGGCCGCAATCGCATCAAGCGCGTCCTGCGCGATGAGTTCCGTCATCGCCAAGCCGAGCTGGCGGGCGGCGATTATGTCGTCGTGGCCCGTGTCGGCGCCGCCCGCTTCAGTGGTGGGGAACTGCGCGCGGCATTCGTCGGTTTGCTGTCTCGCGCCGGCGCCTTGTCGACGTCCGCGTTGCCGGGCTCGCCCTCGCCGGTCACAATGCCGGCCGCTTTGGACGATTCCGTGTCGAATGATTCCGCCGCGGATCCTTCCCTCCCTCTTGATGCCACGCCGCCTGCGCGCGTCGGCTGAGCCTGCCTGCCGCCCATGAACCAGACCCGAGTTTTCCTGATTATCGCCTGGCTGATGGTGGCGACCCTGTTGTGGATGGAGTGGGGCAAGGAGAAGACCGCGCCGCCGCCGGCCGATACCGTTGCCGCCACGACTGCCAGCACGGTCCCCAATGCCGGCGGCACGTCGAGCGCGGCGGACGTGCCGGCGGTGCCGCACGCCCCGGCGTCGATGTCGGCGACACCGGCCGCGACCGTGAGCCAGGCCGGGGTGCCGGTGACCGTCACCACCGACGTGATGAAGGTCGTGCTGGTTGGCGGCGAACTGCGCCAGGCCGACCTGCTGAAGTACCCGAGCACGTCCGCCGACGGCAGCCTGCCGGTGCGTTTGTTCGACTCCGATCCCGCGCGCTACTTCGTCGCCCAGAGTGGATGGGTGAGCAGCACCGGCGCGGCGCCGAGCCACGAGTCCGGCTTCGTGCCCGCAACCAGCAACGGCGGCGCTGCGCCTGACGTGGTCCTAATGCCCGGCGCGGCGAGCGTGAACGTACCGTTCGTATGGACCGGCGCCAATGGCGTGACCATCCGCCGCACGTACACGTTCAAGCGCGGCGACTACGTCGTTGACGTCCGCGACGACGTGGTCAATGCCGGTGCGGCACCGTGGCAGGGCTTCGTCTACCGCCAGTTGAACCGGGTCCCGCGCGCGATCGTAAAGACCGGGCCGATGAGCGCGGAGAGCTACAGCTTCCAGGGCGCCGCGTGGTTCAGCGCGACCGACAAGTACGAAAAGCGCAAGTTCAGTGATTTCATCGACGACGGCACGCTCGACAAGGCAGTGACGGGCGGCTGGATCGGGATGCTGCAGCACCATTTCTTCGCGGCGTGGATTCCGGGCAAGAACGATGCGAGCACCTTCTCGCTGGCGACGCCACAAGGCGCGGCCGGCAGCCAGTACCTGATCCGCGAGGTCGGTCCAGGGGTGAACGTCACACCCGGCGGCACCGCCAGCACGCAGGCGCGGCTGTGGCTCGGGCCGAAGCTGGTCAAGCGCATCGAGGCCCAGCACGTGCCCGGCCTGGAGCGAGCCGTTGATTTCAGCACCTACACCATCTTCGCCACGATCGCCGGCTGGCTGTTCTGGGTGCTCGAACGCATCCACGGCCTGGTCGGCAACTGGGGCTGGTCGATCATCGGCCTGGTGCTGCTGATCAAGGCGGCGATGTATCCGCTGTCGGCGGCGCAGTACAAGTCGATGGCGAAGATGCGCAAGTTCCAGCCGCGCATCGCCCAGCTCAAGGAGCGCTACGGCGACGACAAGCAGAAGTTCCAGCAGGCGATGATGGAGCTGTACAAGAAGGAGAAGATCAACCCGGTCGGCGGTTGTTTCCCGATCCTGCTGCAGATGCCGGTGTTCCTGGCGCTGTACTGGATGCTGTCGGAGTCGGTCGAGCTGCGCCACGCGCCGTGGATCGGCTGGATCCAGGACCTGACCTCGCGCGATCCGTACTTCGTGCTGCCGGTGATCAACATGGCGGTGATGTGGGCGACCCAGAAGCTGACGCCGGCCGCGCCGGGGATGGACCCGACCCAGGCCAAGATGATGCAGCTGATGCCGCTGGTGTTCGGCGTGATGTTTGCTTTTTTCCCTGCCGGCCTGGTGCTGTACTGGATCACCAACTCGGGCCTGGGCCTGCTGCAGCAGTGGTGGATGACCAAGCGCTACAGCGAGGCACCGGCCACGACGGCGTAAAGCGCGTCACGCGGCCGGACCGGACAAGCCCGCCTTTTGGCGGGCTTGCTTCGTTAACGCGACCGCACGGCATCCGGGCGTGATTCCGCATCCGGACTTCAGCGTCGACGGAGCCATGCGCCCGTTGATCGACGGGCCACGCGCACTTGCCGCGCATGGGTTGCGGCACACTGCCCAACAGCAGGGAGTTACGAAGTTGGTCGACCGGGACACCATCGCCGCGATCGCCACCGCCCCCGGTTCGGGAGGGGTCGGTATCGTGCGCCTGTCCGGGCCGCGCGCACGCGATATCGCCCAGACCATCTGCGGGCGTGCGCTGATCCCCCGCCACGCCCACCACGCCCACTTTGGCGACGAAAGCGGCGAGACCCTCGACGACGGCATCGCGCTGTTCTTCGCAGCCCCCGCCAGCTACACCGGCGAGGATGTCGTCGAATTGCAGGCGCATGGCGGCCCCGCGCTACTGGCCGCACTCGTCGCGCGCTGCTGCGCACTCGGTGCACGGCATGCCCGGCCAGGCGAATTCAGCGAGCGCGCATTTCTCGAAGGGCGCCTCGACCTTGCCCAGGCCGAGGCGGTCGCCGACCTCATCGCCGCGGGCGACGTGCGTGCCGCGCGCGCCGCGCGCCGCGCCCTGGACGGCGAGTTCTCGCGGCGGGTGGAGGCGCTGTCCAACGAGGTGCTCGCGATCCGCGTCCACGTCGAAGCCGCGATCGATTTCGCCGACGAGGCCCTCGACACGCTCGGCGGCGCCGCTTTGCGCAACCGCCTGGAAACCACCTGCATCGCGCTCGACGACCTGTCACTGGCGGCGGAACGCGGCCGGCGCCTGCGCGATGGACTGCATGCCGTGATCGTCGGTCCGCCAAATGCCGGCAAGAGCTCACTGCTCAATGCGCTGACCGGCAGCGACCGCGCGATCGTCACCGACATCGCCGGCACCACGCGCGACCTGCTGCACGAGGTCGTCCGCGTCGATGGCGTCGAGTTGACCCTGGTCGACACCGCCGGCCTGCGCGAGGGTGGTGACGCGATCGAGCGCGAGGGCATGCGCCGCGCGCGCGCCGAACTCGCGCGGGCCGACCTCGCCCTCGTGGTGCTGGATGCGCGCGATCCCGCTGTCGGCCGCGCCGCGGTCGCCGAAGCCGTGCAGGGCGTGGGATCGATACTGTGGCTCCACAACAAGGCAGATCTCGTCGCGGGCCATGTCCCCGACGCGTCGTCGATGCTTCCGGGCGAAATGCGCGTGTCGGCGCGCACCGGCATGGGACTGGATGTATTGCATGGGCGGTTGCGGGAGTTGGCGAGCGGCGACTCCCGCGACGGCGGCGATGGCGCTTTCACCGCCCGCGCCCGCCACGTGGATGCGCTGCGGCGCGCGCGCGCCGAACTGTCCGCCGCGGGCGTGCAACTTGACCACGAGGCGCTGGACCTGGCGGCCGAAGCGTTGCATGGCGCGCACGACGCGCTCGGCGAGATCACCGGCCGCGTGCATGCCGATGACCTGCTCGGGCGGATATTCGCGAGCTTCTGCATTGGAAAGTGATCTGCCGCAGCCACCTGCCAAACGCGTCAGTTTTTGCCCCGCAGCGGCGTAACGAGCGCGTACGAAATAGATATTCACGCTGGTCGGAAGGTAATGGGGCCCAACCACCACGCTAGCGCTTGACAAACAAGGCGCTCTGGCGCGTGCTTAGCCAATACGCTCGACGATCGCGTATTCCAGGGGAGCTTCAACCATGAATGTCGTAGAGAACCAAGCCCGGCGCGCGCGCCGGCATTTTGCACTTTCGAGACTGCCGCTCGTGCTCGCGTTGGGACTCGGACTGGCCGCATGCGGCGACAAGGACGAGGGCGCCCCACAAGGCGCGGCTACCGCACCGGTTATCACGCCGGCGGTCACCGCGGAAAACGCGGTGTCGGCAAAAGTCAGCGGCATGACGCCGGCCCAACTGCGTGAAGCGGCAAGCAAGGCCTACAGCGAGAATCGCCTGTATGCGCCGGCCGACGACAACGCCGTCGCGTACTACCTGGCCCTGCGCGACAAGGTCCCGGGCGATGCGTCGGTGTCGAGCGCGTTGACCGACCTGTTGCCGATGACCGTGATCGCCATCGAGCAGAGCGTCAATCGCGATGACTTTGCCGAGGCGCAGCGACTGGCGGGACTGCTGGCGAAGGCCGACCCGCAGCACCCGGCGCTGGAGCGGCTCAGGACCAGCATCAGCGCTCAGCAACAGGCCGCGATCGCGCGGACCCAGGAAAAGACGCTGACCGCCGAGGAAGAGGCCGTGAAGCAGGCCGATCTTGAGAAGAAGCGCCTGGCCGACCAGAAGAAGCAACAGGAGGACGCCGCCAAGCAGTTGGCCGCGCAACAGGCCAACGACACCAAGCGCGTCGCCGACCAGCAGGCCGCGGACGCCAAGCGCGTCGCCGATCAGCAGGCGGCGGACGCCAAGCGCGTCGCCGATCAGCGTGCCGCGCAGCAACGCACGGCTGCCGCCACTCCGGCCCCGGCAGCAGCGTCGGCACCAGCGGAGCTGCGTGCGCTGTCCACCCCGCCGCCGAAATTCCCTCCGGAGGCGTTGCGCGCCGGACAAGCCGGTGAGGTCCAGATCGAGTTCACGGTCGGGACCGACGGCTCGGTGACGTCAGCGCGCGTTGTGCGTTCCAACCCGGCGCGAGTGTTCGACCGCGAAGCGGTCAACGCGGTGCGTCGCTGGCGCTTCCAACCGGTGGACGCGCCGGTGACAACGCGTCGCACGATCGGTTTCAACCCCGGCGGTTGATCGCCAACGCGGTTGGCACCGGCCCGCGTCTTCGCCGGTCGTCGACCGGCGATACAAAAAAAGCCCGGCATTTGCCGGGCTTTTTTTGTATCGGCTGGTTGCGAATCGACATCAACTGGCGCGATACCGGGGTCACCCGCACCCCGACATCAGCCCGAGATCGCCAGCTTCTCCTGGTGGTAGCGGCGCACGGCGGCGAACCACAGCAGCGCCGCGACGCCGAAGCCTGCGGCGAGGTACACCGCCCACACCTGGGGGTTGATCGGCTCGGCGCGGATCACCTTGAGCAGCAGTTGGTTCTGCGCCAGGAACGGCACCGTGAACTGCCACAACTGGGTCTTGATCGGGTTCACCATCAGCATCACGGTTGGCACCATCGGCATCAGCATCAGCCACATCATGTGGCTCTGAGCCTCCTTCATGCTCTTTGCCGACGCGGCCAGGAACGTCAGCAACGACGTGCCGATGAACAGCATCGGCAGCAGGATCAGCAGCATCTTGGCGATCGCCAGGAAGCTGACGTCCATCATCTTCGCCATGCCGGTGGACATCTGGGCGCTGAGCTTGAACGCCAGCAGCGTAAGCAGCAGCGACAGCACTCCCATCGCGCAGGCGGCGGCGATCTTGCCACTGACGATCGCGCCGCGCGTCGCCGGCGTCGCCAGCAACGGCTCCAGCGATTGCCGCTCGCGTTCGCCGGCGGTGGCATCAAGGATCAGGTAAGCGCCGCCCAGGAACGAGGTCAGGATCAGCAGGTAGGGCAACAGGGTCGAGAGCAACGCGCTGCGCTTGGCCTCGGCCGAGGCGAGATCGCGGGTACCCACGTTGACCGCCTGGGTGATGCCCGGATCGATGCCGCGCGCGTACAGGCGTAGCGCACCGACCTGGCCGGAATACGCAGCCAGCGCGGCGCGCACCCGCGCGGTCGGGATCTCGGCGTTCTGGCGGGTACTGTCGCTGAGGATTTCGACCCGCGCGGGCCGGCCTTCGCGCCAGTCGCTGCCGAAGTCCGCGTCGATCGCGACCGCGACGTCGACGTCCTGGCGGGTGATCGCCGCATCCAGGTCGACTGGTGGCTGGGTCGCGGTGATGCCGTTGGCCGCGAGGAAGGCCACCAGGTTCGGCGCGCGCTCGGCGCCGACCACCGGCACTTCGAGCACCTTGTCGAGCTGGGTTTTCTGGCGGTTCTCGACCATCGCGCCCATGCCCAGCATCAGCACCGGGTATAGCAACGGTCCCAGCAGCAATGCCATGGCCAGCGTGCGGCGGTCGCGCGAGATGTCGAGCAGCTCCTTGCGCATCACCGCCCACATCGAGGAAAGGATCTGGGTGTTCATGCGTGCAGGCCCTCCTCGGAGCCGATCGCCTTGACGAAGGCATCCTCGAGGTTTTCCTCGCCGAACTGCGCACGCAGCTCGTCGGCGGTACCCGATGCCACCACCTGTCCCTTGGCGATGATGACGATGCGGTCACACAACGCGGCGACCTCCTGCATGATGTGGCTGGAGAAGATCACGCAGCGGCCCTCGTCGCGCAATTGGCGCAGGAACGTGCGCATTGCGCGCGTAGTCATCACGTCGAGGCCGTTGGTCGGCTCGTCGAGGATCACGTTCTTCGGGTCGTGCACCAGCGCGCGCGCGATCGCGGTCTTGGTGCGCTGGCCCTGCGAGAAGCCCTCGGCCTGGCGGTCGAGGATGTCGTCCATCTGCAACGCGCTCGACAGCAGCCGCGTGCGCTGCTCGATCGTCGCCTTCGACAAGCCGTGCAACTGGCCGAAGTAGGCGATGTTCTCGCGCGCGGTCAGGCGCTTGTACACGCCTCGCGCATCAGGCAACACGCCCAGCGCGCGGCGCACGGTCGCCGGTTCGCGGGCGGCATCGATGCCGTCGACGAGCACCTGGCCGGCATCGGGCTGCATCAGGGTGTACAGCATGCGCAAGGTGGTGGTCTTGCCGGCGCCGTTGGGTCCGAGCAGGCCGGTGATCTGGCCGTCGCGGGCTTCGAAATCGACCCCGTCGACGGCCTTGACCGGGCCGGACTTGGTCTTGAAGGTCTT
>JBBRWW010000035.1:0-23272 GCA_038248955.1 Lysobacterales bacterium | reverse complement strand
TGAAGCTCGGGCAGCTCCAGATGTCGGCGGTCACGCCGAAGTCCTTGTCGAGCAGTTCGGCCGCGGCAATCACCTCGCGCAGGATCGTGCCGCTGCCCATCAGCTGCACGCGCAGGTCGGTCTTCTTCGCCTTGCCGGCATCCTTGAGCAGGTACATGCCCTTGATGATCCCCTCGGCGCTGCCCTCGGGCATTTCCGGGTGGGTGTAGTTCTCGTTCATCAGGGTGACGTAGTAGTACTCGTCGCGCTGCTCGGCGAGCATGCGCTGCATGCCGTGCTGGATGATCGTGACGACCTCGAAGCTGAAGGTCGGGTCGTAGCTGCGGCAGTTGGGGATCAGCCCGGCCTGGACCATGCCGTGGCCGTCCTCGTGCTGCAGGCCCTCGCCGTTGAGCGTGGTGCGTCCGGCGGTGGCGCCCAGCAGGAAGCCGCGCGAGCGCATGTCGGCGGCCTGCCAGGCGCTGTCGCCGATGCGCTGGAAGCCGAACATCGAGTAGTAGATGTAGAACGGCAGCATCTGCAGGTCGTTGGTGCTGTAGCTGGTCGCGCAGGCCATCCACGACGAGAACGCGCCGGCCTCGGTGATGCCTTCCTCCAGCACCTGCCCGGTGGTGTCCTCGCGGTAGTACATCAGCTGGTCGCGGTCGACCGGCTTGTACTTCTGGCCGTGCGGCGAGTAGATGCCGATCTGCCGGAACAGGCCTTCCATGCCGAACGTGCGGGCTTCATCGGCGACGATCGGGACGCAACGCGGGCCGACCTGCTTGTCGCGCAGGGTGATGTTGAGCATCTGCACGAACGCCATCGTGGTGCTGATCTCGCGCTCGCCGCTGCTCTTGAGCAGGCGCTCGTAGGTCGCCAGCGGCGGCACCGGCATCGACTCGGTCGCCTTGCGGCGGCGCTGCGGCAGGAACCCGCCAAGCGCCTTGCGGCGCTCGATCATGTATTCGATTTCCGGCGAGTCCTTGCCCGGGTGGTAGAACGGGATCGCGCTGTCGGCCAGCTGCGCGTCGCTGACCGGGATGTTGAAGCGGTCGCGGAACGTGCGTACCGCCTCGTCGTCCATCTTCTTGGTGCCGTGGGTCGGGTTGAGCGACTCGCCCGACGCGCCCATGCCGTAGCCCTTGACGGACTTGGCCAGCACCACGGTCGGCATGCCGGTGGTCTTCACGGCCTGGTCGTAGGCGGCGTAGACCTTGTGGGGGTCGTGGCCGCCGCGGTTGAGGCGCCAGATGTCGTCATCGGACATGTTGGCGACCAGCGCGGCGGTCTCCGGGTACTTGCCGAAGAAATTCGCGCGCGTGTACGCGCCGCCAAACGCCTTGCAGTTCTGGTACTCGCCGTCGACGGTTTCCATCATCAGCTCGCGCAGCTTGCCGGTGGTGTCGCGCGCGAGCAGCGGGTCCCAGTAGCTGCCCCAGATGGTCTTGATCACGTTCCAGCCGGCGCCGCGGAACTGGCCTTCCAGCTCCTGGATGATCTTGCCGTTGCCGCGCACCGGGCCGTCGAGGCGCTGCAGGTTGCAGTTGACGACGAAGATCAGGTTGTCGAGGCCTTCGCGGCCGGCCACCGAGATCGCGCCGAGGCTCTCGGGCTCGTCGGTCTCGCCGTCGCCCAGGAACGCCCAGACCTTGCGGTCGGTCTTGGGCATCAGGCCGCGGCCTTCGAGGTACTTCCAGTTGCGCGCCTGGTAGATCGCCGACAGCGGGCCCAGGCCCATCGACACGGTCGGCACCTGCCAGTAGTCCGGCATCAGCCACGGGTGCGGGTAGGAGCTCAGGCCGCGGCCGTCGACCTCCATGCGGAAGTGGTCGAGCTGCGACTCGCTGATGCGGCCTTCCAGGAAGCTGCGCGCGTAGATGCCCGGCGAGCTGTGGCCCTGGATGCCGATCAGGTCGCCGGGGTGGTCGCCCTCCGGGCCGCGCCAGAAGTGGTTGAAGCCGACGTCGTACAAGGTCGCCGCCGAGGCGAAGCTGGCGATGTGGCCGCCGAGGTCGCCGGGCTTGCGGTTGGCGCGCACCACCATCGCCATCGCGTTCCAGCGGATCAGCGAGCGGATCCGCCATTCCATCGCCGCGTCGCCGGGGCTCTTGGCCTCCAGGTGCGTCGGGATGGTGTTGATGTAGTCGGTGGTCGGCGAGAACGGCAGGTACGCGCCGGCGCGGCGGGTGACCCGGACCACGCTCTCGATGAGCTGGTGGGCGCGGTCGGGACCGTCGCGGGCGATGACCGCCTCGGCCGACTCGACCCACTCGCGGGTCTCGATCGGATCGGGGTCGTCGTGGAGGAGGGCGGTGCTCGCGGCGTCGGTCGGATTCATGCGTCTCGCGGCCCCGTGGCCGCGCCTCTGGAAGATGGTGCGGATTAGAACCCCGATTCTATCAGGCGCGATTTGCCGGCCCGCGCTGGGGTTGCAGGGGCAGGCAAGCGGGCAGGCCCCGACGGCGCGTCAAGGGGCGTTGACACCGCCATGCGATGATCCGTGGTCCGCGGACACCAGGGGCGCAGCCGGTGCCCTGCGTTCGCGCCCCGCCGCCAGCGGCACCGATCGGTTCACATGTCGACCCCACCCCATTCCCCAGTCGGCGCCGTCCGCGCCAAGACCCCCGTGCCCCCCACGTCGCCAGCGGCGACGCTCGCCCAGGCCGCCGCGATGTATGCCGAACGGGCGTCGCCGTGGCGCGTGCCGCTGCTGGTGCTGGCGGTCGTATTGATCGTGGTGGCGCCGTTCATGCTGCTGCGCGAGGCCACCCAGCGCAGCCTGGATGCCGCCAACCTGGTCAGCCACACGCGCGCCGTGGAGGCGTCGGTCAATGCGCTCCTGTACGACCTGCGCAACCGCGAGTCCGGCGCCTTGGCGCTCGCCAATGGCATCGACACCCCGCAGGTACGGGCGCGGATCGCCGAAAGCACGACCACGCTGCCGGCCGGCATCGCCGCGGTCACCGCGCTGACGCGGGACAACCCCGAGCAGCAGGTCCGCATCGGCATGCTGCGGGCGATCATCGATCAGCGCAGCGCGCTGGTGGACCGGATCATCGCCACCGAGGGCACGCAGGCGGCGCGCGGCGGCATCGCCGCGCTGGTGAACCAGCTGCCGATCCGCGACGTGGCCGCGCGGATCATCGCGGCCGAGGAGGCGCTGCTCACGGCGCGCTCGGCCAGCGCCGATCGCCTGCGCCGTGGCACCCTCGCGCTGACCTGGGTGGCGATGTTCGCGCAGCTGCTGATGCTGGCCATGGTGACGTATTTCTCGAGCCGCCAGCAGGGCCACCGCCTGCAGGCCGAGCGCGACTCGGCGCGCGCCGACGCGCGCGCCCGCACCGTGCTGCAGACCGTGCGCGAGCCGATCGTGCTGGTCGACGCGCAGCTGCGCGTGGTGATGCACAACACCGCGTTCGCCGATGTCTACGGGCTCCACGACAGCGAAGTCCACGGGACGCCACTGGCCGAGGTCGGCGATGGCGCCTGGAGCAACCCCGAGGCCCTGCGGCGCCTGCAGGACGTACTGGCGCGCGGCCGCGAGCTGTGGGACTTCGAACAGCGCCAAGCCAGCGCCGACGGCCGCGAGCGGACGATGCTGATCAACGCCCGCAAGATGGCCCTGCCCGACACCCACGACAGCGTGGTGCTGATCACCGCCAGCGATGTCAGCGCGCAGAAGGAATCCGAGCTGCGCATCAACGAGCTCAACCGCCAGCTCGAGGGCAAGGTCGACCAGGTCTCCGAGGTCAACCGCGAGCTGGAGGCGTTCAGCTATTCGGTGTCGCACGACCTGCGCGCGCCGCTGCGCCACATCGGCGGCTTTGCCGACAAGCTGGCGCGCGAGCTGGGCGACGGCGTTGATGAGAAGAGCCGCCACTACCTCGACGTGATCGGCAGCTCGGCCAAGCGCATGGCCACCCTGATCGACGACCTGCTGGTGTACTCGCGCCTGGGCCGCAGCGCGCTGCGCCTGCAGGCGGTGGACATGCAGTCGATGGTCGCCGAGACCCGCGCGATGCTGGAAGCCAATTCGCTCGCCGAGCAGCCCGATCACCGCGTCGAGTGGCGCATCGGGGCGATGCCGATGCTGGTCGCCGACGACAACATGCTGCGGCAGGTGTGGCAGAACCTGCTCGGCAATGCGATGAAGTACAGCGCCCGGCGCGAGCCGGCGGTGATCGAGGTCGAGCACCGCTACGCCGCCGACGGCCACCACCACTTCAGCGTGCACGACAATGGCGCCGGCTTCGACATGGCGTATGCCGCGAAGCTGTTCGGGGTATTCCAGCGCCTCCACAAGGCCAGTGACTACCCCGGCACCGGCATCGGCCTGGCCACCGTACGCCGGGTGCTGGGCCGGCACGGCGGCCGCATCTGGGCCGAGGCCGAACCCGACCGCGGCGCCACGTTCCACTTCACCCTGCCCGCAACACTCGACCACCCGACCAACGAGGCCCCCGCATGACCCAGATCCGGACCATCCTGCTGGCCGAAGACAGCCCCGCCGACGCCGAGATGGCGATCGACGCGCTGCGCGAAGCCAACCTCGCCAACCCGATCGTGCATGTCGAGGACGGCGTCGAGGCGCTCGACTATCTGTTCTGTCGCGGCGCCTACGCCGACCGCAAGCCCGGCAATCCGGCGGTGCTGCTGCTGGACATCAACATGCCGCGCATCGACGGCCTGGAAGTATTGAAGCAGCTGCGCGCCGACGAGAACCTGCGGCGCCTGCCGGTGGTGATCCTGTCGTCGTCGCGCGAGGAATCCGACCTCGCCCGCAGCTGGAACCTCGGCGTCAACGCCTACGTGGTCAAGCCGGTCGACACGATGCAGTTCTTCGACGCGGTGAAGGCGCTGGGCACGTTCTGGGCGATCTTCAACGAAGTCCCGCCGGCCGAATGAGCGACGCGTCCGACATTGGCGGCGCAGCGCCCGGTGCGGGCGCGCCGTGGCGGATCCTGATGGTCGAGGACTGCGACGACGACGCCGAACTGGCCTGCATCGAGCTCGCCGCCGCCGGGGTGGTCGCCGACTGCCGGCGCGTGGAGAGCGAGGCCGGGCTGCTGGCCGCGCTGGCGACGTTCGCGCCGCAGCTGGTGCTGTCGGACCGCAACCTGCCGGGATTTTCCGGCGAGCGCGCCATCGAGCTGGTGCGCCGGCAGGCACCGGGGCTGCCGTTCGTGTTCTTCAGCGGCATGCCCGAGCACGGCGAGGCGCCGGACCCGGCCCTGCCGATGGCCGATGCCTGGCTGCCCAAGGACGACCTGGCGCAGCTGCCGGCGCTGCTGCGGCGGCTGCTCGCCGGCTGAGCGGGTTTCAGGCGGGCCGGCACGCGGAGCGCGGTGCCCGACGGGCGGATGGGGGCAAGCGCCTGCCCACCGAAGCGCCGATCCACGTTCCGTTAATCCCTGACGGCCCGTCCGCCGGGATACTGGGCGCATGTCGCTAGCCGCGTTCCATCCCGCCGTTGCCGCCTGGTTTGCCGGGGCGTTCCCTGCCCCGACCCAGGCGCAGGTGCTCGCATGGCCGGCGATCGCGTCGGGGCGCAACACGCTGGTGGCGGCGCCAACCGGCTCGGGCAAGACCCTGACCGCGTTCATGGCCGCGATCGACGCGCTGGTGCGGCAGGGGCTGGCGTCGGCAGGCGGACTGCCCGATGAAACCACCGTGGTGTACGTGTCGCCGCTCAAGGCGCTGTCCAACGACATCCACCTCAACCTCGAGGCGCCGCTGGCCGGGATCCGCGCCGAGCTGGCACGCCAGGGACTGGCCGATGTCGACATCCGCACCGCGGTGCGCACCGGCGACACCCCGCAGGCCGAGCGCGCGCGCCTGCGCCGCAGCGCGCCGCACATCCTGGTCACCACGCCCGAGTCGCTGTACGTGCTGCTGGGCTCGGAGTCCGGCCGCCGCATGCTGGGCACGACGCGCACGGTGATCGTCGACGAGATCCACGCCGTTGCCGGCAGCAAGCGCGGCAGCCACCTGGCGCTGACCCTCGAACGACTGGAGGCGTTGTGCGGTCGCCGGCTGGTGCGCGTCGGGCTGTCGGCGACGCAGAAACCGGTGGAAGAGGTCGCGCGCTTCCTGGTCGGCGCGCCCGCGGTCGCGGCCGACGGCACCCCCGATTGCGCGATCGTCGACATCGGCTACGCCAAGCGGCGCGACCTCGCGCTGGAGGTGCCGCCGGTGCCGCTGCAGGCGGTGATGTCGAACGAGCAGTGGGCACTGGTGTACGCACGCCTGGCGCAGCTGGTGCAGGCGCACCGCACCACGCTGGTGTTCGTCAACACCCGGCGCATGGCCGAGCGCGCCGCGCGGCAGCTGGCCGAGATGCTCGGCAAGGACGCGGTCGCCGCGCACCACGGCAGCCTCGCGCGCGAGCTGCGCCTGGACGCCGAGCAGCGCCTCAAGCGCGGCGAACTGCGGGTGCTGGTCGCGACCGCGTCGCTGGAGCTGGGCATTGACATCGGCGACGTCGACCTGGTCTGCCAGCTCGGCTCGCCGCGCTCGATCGCTGGCTTCCTGCAACGCGTCGGCCGCTCCGGCCACCACGTCGGCGGCGTGCCGAAGGGGCGGTTGTTCCCGCAGTCGCGCGACGACCTGGTCGAGTGCGCGGCGCTGCTCGACTGCGTGCGCCGCGGCGAGCTCGACGCGCTGGTGATCCCACCGGCGCCGCTGGACGTGCTCGCGCAGCAGATCGTCGCCGAGGTCGCGGCCAACGACTGGGACGAGGACGCACTGTACGACTGGCTGCGGCGCGCATGGCCGTACGCGCGGCTGCCGCGCGAGGACTATGACGCGGTGGTGCGGATGCTCGCCGACGGCTTCAGTACCCGCCATGGCCAGCGCGCGGCGTACCTGCACCGCGACGCGGTCAACCGGCGCCTGCGCGCCCGCAAGAGCGCGCGCATGACCGCGGTGATGTCGGGCGGCACGATCCCCGACACCGGCGACTACAGCGTGATCCTCGAGCCGCAGGCGATCCCGGTGGGCACCGTCAACGAGGATTTCGCGGTCGAGAGCCTGGCCGGCGACATCTTCCAGCTCGGCAACACCAGCTACCGGATCCTGCGCATCGAGCCGGGCCGGGTGCGGGTGGAGGATGCCGGGGGCGTGCCGCCGAGCATCCCGTTCTGGCTTGGCGAGGCGCCCGGCCGCAGCGACGAGCTGTCGCTGGGGGTATCGCGCCTGCGCGCGGAAGTCGCCGCGCGGCTGCCGGCCGGCGTGGCCGATGCCGCGGCCCGCCGCGACGACGCGCTCGCCTGGCTGATTGAGGACGTCGGCCTCGGCGAGGATGCGGCCAGCCAGATCGTCGATTACCTCGCCCGCCAGCACGCCGCGCTCGGGCTGGTGCCGACCCAGGACACGCTTGCGATCGAGCGCTTCTTCGACGAGTCCGGCGGCACCCAGCTGGTCATCCACACCCCCTATGGCAGTCGCGTCAACCGCGCCTGGGGGCTGGCGCTGCGCAAGCGCTTCTGCCGCAAGTTCAACTTCGAGCTGCAGGCGGCGGCGACCGAGGACGCGATCGTGCTGTCGCTGTCGACCAGCCACAGCTTCCCGCTGGTCGAGGTCACCCATTACCTGCATTCCTCCAGCGCCGCCGAGGTGCTGGTGCAGGCGCTGCTCGACGCGCCGCTGTTCGGGGTGCGCTGGCGCTGGAACGCGACCACCGCGCTGGCACTGCCGCGCTTTTCCGGTGGCAAGAAGGTGGCCCCGCAACTACAGCGCATGCGCAGCGAGGACCTGCTGGCGGCGGTGTTCCCCGACCAGGTGGCGTGCGCGGAAAACCTGGTCGGCGAGCGCGAGGTTCCCGACCACCCGCTGGTGGCGCAGACGCTGCACGACTGCCTGTTCGAGGCGATGGACAGCGACGGCTGGCTGCGGCTGCTGCGCAGGCTCGAAAGCGGCGGGGTGCGGATCGTCGCGCGCGACCTGACCGCGCCGTCGCCGTTCGCGGCCGAGGCGCTGAACGCGCGGCCGTACGCGTTCCTCGACGATGCGCCGCTGGAGGAGCGCCGCACCCAGGCGGTGATGAGCCGCCGCTATGCCGATGCCGACAGTCCCGACGACCTTGGCCGGCTCGATCCGGCGGCGATCGAAGCGGTGTGCGACGAGGCCTGGCCACGGGCGCGCGATGGCGACGAGATGCATGAGGCGCTGATGGGCCTGGGCGTCATCACCTCCGGCGAGGCGCGGGAAAATCCGGGATGGCCGGCGTGGCTGCAGGCACTGTCCGCCGACCGCCGCGCGACGTTGCTGGTGGTGCCGGCCGCTGCGGCGGCGATGGCCGGTGCCTCGGCCGATCCTGCGGTGAGCCTTTCGGAGGATGGTTGCGGACACGGGGCACGCCTGCCGCCCCGGGACGGCGGTCCCCAGGCGGGCACGCCGACGCGCGATCCGGTCACCGATCCGCTTGCCGCGCGCGCGGACGATGGCGGCCTGTGGGTTGCCGCCGAACGCCTGCCGCAGCTGCAGGCGTTGTTCCCCGGCGCCTGCCTGCAGCCGCCGATCCAGGCGCCGGGCGAGTACGCGCGCGAAACCTGGAGCCGCGAGGACGCCACCGTCGAACTGGTGCGCTCGCGCCTGGGCGGCCTCGGGCCGATGCCCGCGAGCGCGCTCGCCGCGTCGCTGCGGCTGCCCACCACCGGCATCGACCTGGCCCTGCTGCAGCTGGAGGGCGAGGGCTACGTGATGCGCGGCCGCTTTACCTCGAAGGCGCTAGCCGGCGCACCGGCCGACGGCGCCGATCAGTGGTGCGAACGCCACCTGCTCGCACGCATCCACCGCGCCACGATCGGTCGCCTGCGCCGCGAGATCGAACCGGTCCAGCCGCGCGATTTCATGCGCTTCCTGTGCGACTGGCAGCATGTGACGGCGGCGACCCGCGTGAGCGGACCGGAGGCCCTGGCCGGCGTGCTCGCGCAGCTGGAAGGCTTCGAGGCGCCGGCGGCGGCCTGGGAAACCGAGCTGCTGCCCGCGCGCGTCGGCGACTATTCGATCACGTGGCTCGACGACCTGTGCACCGCCGGCCGGATCGCGTGGGCGCGGCTGCGCGGCGTCGCGGTCGCGGCCGATGCCAGCGATGGCGGCGGCAGCGGCCGCAGCGTGCGCGCCACCCCGATCGTGCTGCTGCCGCGCCGGCAGTTGCCGCTGTGGACGGCGCTGACCGCCGGCCGCGGCGACGCCGAACCGCCGCTGTCGTCGCGCGCCCAGCGTGTCGCCGACACCCTGGCCGCCGAGGGCGCGTCGTTCTTCGACGAACTGATGGCCGGCGCCCACCTGCTGCGCACCGAGCTGGAGGACGCCCTGGCCGAGCTGGTGGGCCGCGGCCAGGTGACCTGCGACAGCTACGCCGGCCTGCGCGCGCTGCTGGTGCCCGCGGCGAAGCGCGCGACCACGTTCGCCCGCCGCGGCCGGCGCGCGTCGCTGCTCGGCATCGAGGACGCCGGGCGCTGGACGCTCACCCGTCGCGCGGCGCCCGTCGTCGCCGCTGGCATGCCGGCACCGGCGCGGCTGCCCGCCGAGAGCGTCGAGCACGTCGCCCGCACCCTGCTGCGTCGCTACGGCGTGGTGTGCTGGCGGATGCTCGAGCGCGAGGCGGCGTGGCTGCCGCCCTGGCGCGAGCTGCTGCGCGTCTTCCACCGGCTCGAGGCGCGCGGCGAGATCCGCGGCGGGCGCTTTGTCGCCGGCCTGTCGGGCGAGCAGTTCGCGCTGCCCGAGGCGATCGGCGCGCTGCGCGCGGTGCGCAAGCGCGGCCACGACGGCGCGCTGCTGAACCTGTCGGCCAGCGACCCGTTGAACCTGGTCGGCACGGTGCTGCCGGGCTTCAAGGTGCCGCGCACCCCGGGGGCGCGGGTGCTGTACCGCGACGGCCTGCCGCTGGCGGCGCTGGTCGCGGGCAACGTCGAACGGCTGTCGCCGCTGGATCCCGCCGACGAGCCGGCGGTGCGCGCCGCACTGCTGCGCGAACGCGCGCCCTGGGAGCCGCCGGCGCCGGCGCCCGGGCCGAACGGGCGCGCCGCGCCGGCCCTCAGCCGCGCGGACCGCCCATGACCGGCAGCACGATTCCGCTGATGTAGGACGCGCACGACGGCGCGGCGAGGAACACGTACGCCGGCGAGATCTCCTCCGGCTGCGCGGGCCGTCCCATGTCGCTCCCGGCACCAAAATCGGCCACCTCGGCGGCGGGCTTGTCGGCCGGGTTCAGCGGCGTCCACACCGGGCCGGGCGCGACCGCGTTGACGCGGATCCCGCGCTCCAGCAGGTTGCTCGCCAGCGACAGGGTGAACGCGTGGATCGCGCCCTTGGTCGCCGCGTAGTCGAGCAGGTGCTTGGCGCCGAACAGGCCGGTCTCCGAGCCGGTGTTGATGATGCAACCGCCGCGACGCAGGTGCGGCAGCGCCGCGCGGGCCATATGGAAATAGCCGCCGATGTTGGTCTGCAGGGTCTGCTGCAGGTGCGCCTGGCTGAGGTCTTCGAGCGACTGCGCGTGGAGCTGGAAGGCCGCGTTGTTGACCAGGATGTCGAGCCGCCCGAACGCCTTGGCCACCTTGCGCACGGCGCGGCCGCAGAATCGCGGGTCGCGCACGTCGCCGGCGATGGCGATGCAGCGGCGGCCCTCGGCCTCGACGTAGCCCTGGGTCGCGCGTGCGTCCTCGTGCTCGTCCAGGTACAGGATCGCGACGTCGGCACCCTCGCGCGCAAACAGCACCGCGACCGCGCGGCCGATGCCGCTGTCGCCGCCGGTGATGATCGCCGCCATGCCTTCGAGCTTGCCGCTGCCGCGGTAGTCCGGCGCGAGGAAGCGCGGGGCGAGGTCGAGTTCGTGCTCGTTGCCGGGTTTGCGCAGGTGCTGGGCGGGCATCTTCGCCGGCTGCGGGCGCGTGCCGGCCTGCACGGCCGGTTTGGCGGTCGCGGACTTGCGAGGCGCGGACTTGCTGGCCGCGCGGTCCTTGGCATCGACGTCGCGCTGGATCGCGCGCTGCCGGGCGACGGTGGATTTCGCCGTGCTTGCGGCGGGGGCGAGGCGTTTGCTGATGGCCATGCATGGACTCCGCATCAGGGGCGGGCGGCTACCGAGGGGGCGTGGCAGGCACCTCTGGAGCGGTGACGATAACGAGGGCCGGCGTCGACGACGCGTGACCGCAGGGCTCCGCGCGCGCAGCACCAGACGACAACGCCCCGTCATCCGGGGCGTTGTCGTTGCAGCGTGGTGCCGCGATCGCTCGCGCGGAGTTACGCCCGTCGCGCGCCCTCGCGGGCGTGGCGGATCTGCGCGTCCACCGCCGCGATCGCGGTCATGTTGACCACCCGGCGCGCGGTCGAGGCCGGCGTCAGGATGTGCGCGGGCTTGTCCAGACCGAGCAGGATCGGGCCGATCGCCACGCCGTCGGTCATCACCCGGATCATGTTGTAGGTGATGTTGGCGGCGTCGAGGTTGGGCATCACGAACAGGTTGGCGCGGCCGGTAAGCGTGGTGTTGGGGAAGATGCGGCGGCGCAGTTCCTCGTCCCACGCGGTGTCGGCCATCATTTCGCCATCGACCTCGAGCTTGGGCATGCGCGCGACGAGGATCTCGCGGACCCTGCGCATCTTGGCCGCCGACGGATCGTCGTGGCTGCCGAAGTTGGAGTGCGACAACAGCGCGACCTTGGGCTCGATGCCGAACAGCTTGAGGCGGTAGGACGCCTGCAGCGTGGCCTCGGCGATCTGCTCGGCCGACGGGTCCAGCTGCACGTGGGTGTCGAGGAAGAACCACGCGCCCTGGTCGTTGATCACCCCGGTCATCGCCGAGGTGCCCTGCACGCCGGGGTCGAAGTCGAACACGCTGCGCAGGTAGCCGAGCTTCTTGTGGAAGCGCCCGACCAGGCCGCAGATCATCGCATCGGCTTCGCCGCGCTCGACCATCAGCGCGGCGATCAGCGTTGGCCGCGAGCGCATCAGGTTCTTGGCCGCGGCCGGGCTGACGCCGCGGCGCTGCGTCAGCGCGTGGTACTGCTGCCAGTAGTCGTTGAAGCGCGGGTCGTCGTTGATGTTGGTCAGCTCGACGTCGGTACCCACGCGCATGCGCAGGCCGAGGCGATCGATGCGCGCCTGGATCACCTCCGGGCGGCCGACCAGGATCGGCGTGGCGAGACCTTCGTCGATCACCGTCTGCACGCCGCGCAGCACGGTTTCCTCCTCGCCCTCGGCATACACCACGCGCTTGCGGTCGCCGCGCGCGCGCTCGTAGACCGGCTTCATGACCAGGCTGGAGCGGTAGATGAACTGGCCGAGCTTCTCCAGGTAGGCCGGCATGTCGGTGATCGGCCGGGTGGCGATCCCCGAATCCATCGCCGCCTGCGCCACCGCCGGCGCCAGCATCACCAGCAGGCGGGGGTCGAACGGCCGCGGGATCAGCGATTCGGGGCCGAAGGTGGGGATGTCGTCGCCGTAGGCGCTGGCGAGGTCGCCGGCCTCCATCCGCGCCAGCGCCGCGATCGCGCGCACGCAGGCCAGCTTCATCGCCTCGTTGATCTCGGTCGCGCCGACGTCGAGCGCGCCGCGGAAGATGTACGGGAAGCACAGCGCGTTGTTGACCTGGTTCGGGTAGTCCGAGCGGCCGGTGGCGATGATGCAGTCCGGGCGCGCCGCCTTGGCGTCCTCGGGCATGATCTCGGGGTAGGGGTTGGCCAGCGCGAAGATGATCGGCCGCTCGGCCATCGTCGCCACCATCGCCGGCGTCAGCACGCCGCCGGCGGACAGGCCCAGGAAGATGTCGGCGCCGTCGATGATCTCGGCCAGGGTGCGCTTGTCGGTGTCGCGGGCGTAGCGGGCCTTGTCCGGGTCCAGCTGCGGGCGGCCGGTGTACAGCACGCCGTCACGGTCTACCGCGAGGATGTTCTCGGGTTTCATGCCCAGCGCCACCAGCATGTCGAGGCAGGCAATGCCTGCCGCGCCGGCGCCGCTGGTGGCCATCCGCACCGCGCCGATGTCCTTGCCGACGATCTCCAGGGCGTTGAACAGCGCCGCCCCGACGATGATCGCGGTGCCGTGCTGGTCGTCGTGGAACACCGGGATCTTCATGCGCTCGCGCAGCTTGCGCTCGACGATGAAGCACTCCGGCGCCTTGATGTCCTCGAGGTTGATGCCGCCGAAGGTCGGCTCCATCGCGGCGATGATGTCGACCAGCTTGTCCGGGTCGCGCTCGTCGAGCTCGATGTCGAACACGTCGATGCCGGCGAATTTCTGGAACAGCATGCCCTTGCCTTCCATGACCGGCTTGCCGGCCAGCGGGCCGATGTCGCCCAGGCCGAGCACCGCGGTGCCGTTGGTGATCACCCCGACGAGGTTGCCGCGCGCGGTGAGCTCGCTGGCGAGGCGGGGGTCGGCGACGATCGCCTCGCAGGCATAGGCCACCCCGGGCGAGTAGGCCAGGCCGAGGTCGCGCTGGGTCACCATCGGCTTGGTCGGCACCACCTTGATCTTGCCCGGCGGGCTGCAGCGGTGGTAATCGAGCGCGGCTTGCTTGAAATCGTCGTGGTTGGCCATCGGACCTGGGCGCAGCGAGGGAACCACGATTCTAGCCGCCGCCGGCAGGGCGCGCTGTTGCGGGCCGCCCGGGGACGGGGCGGATCCTGCCTGCGATGGGCCAGGACACGGCGCGGGACACGCCTACACGTCGAGGAAGTCGTCGCTGCCGGCAATCGCATCCAGGCGGATGCGGTTGGCGAACAGCGAGAACGCCAGCATCCCGGCCAGGCCGTTGGCACGCTCGATCCACGGCGGCATCCAGCGCGCCGGCTTCAGCACCCCGGACGCGAACAACGGCTCGAAGCGCTGCACGTCGGCGAGCGTCATCTTGCCGGCGAACAGCCACCGGCACAGGTGCAGCTTCTGCTGGCGCAGCGCCCAGCGGAAAAACGTGTGCACGCCGACCAGGCCGCGCAGGTACACGGCGTCCTTGGTGAACGCCGCCCCGCCGCTGGTCGGCACGCCTCGGAACACCCGCTGCGCCGAGGCGAAACAGTCCTCCGGCGTCTGCCCGGCAGCCAGGAAGTAGCGAAACACCTCGATGAAGTCGGCGCCGCCCAGGGCCATCGCCACCGCCTCGATGCGCAGGCTCAGGCGTTTCATGCGGCCGATGTCGATGCTGCCGGTGATCTGCTCGGCGAACGTCGCCAAGCCTTCCTGGGTCGCGGTGGTGCGCGGCGAGGCCAGCGACAGGCTCGCCAGCACCGGCTGCTCGCGGCCGTTGAGCGAGGTCAGCGAATGCACGAACGCCTCGTGCTGCAGCAGCTGGTGGCGGTCGTAGTCGTTGAACGCGGCGCCCTGGCGCAGGCGGATGCGGGTCGCGCCGGCCGCCGCCTTGCTGACCAGGTCGGGGTCGAGCACCACCTCGATCACGCGCCGGTCGAAGAAGTCATCGAGGTCGCCCTGCAGCTGCAACTGCAGCGCGGTGGCCGAAACCGGCACGCGTTCGGCCGGCGACATCAGCTCGTGGTCGAGTTCGTCGGCGATCGCGATGAAGTGTCGCGCCGCCTCGCGCGTGCTCGGGCCGTCGCCGGGCAGGGCCTCGTCGGGCGAGCCGTACAGGCGGATCGAGTGGCCGGTGACCGCCGGCGTGCCGAGCGCCTCGCACAGTTCGGCGGCAACCGACCAGCTGCGCGCGGATTCGACCAGATAGCGGCCCAGCGGGTGCTGCCCGTCGGCCAGGTCGGCCACCGCCGCGAGTTCCCGGCGCGCGTCGCTGAAATCGTGCGGCGGGTAGGCGATCCGCGGCAGCGTCGCCGCGCCGCGGGCGTAGGCCTCCAGGAACGATTCCTCGAGTCCCGCCGGCCAGCTGGCCAGCGTCAACAGCTTGATGTCGCCAGCGGCCCGCAGCATGCGGGCGTCGAGCGCGGCGTGGTGGGCGATGTCGGGCGCCATCGCGCTCATCGATGCGATCCGCGCGGTGGGAGGCGGCGGTTGCGCGATCGCGAAGGCTCGCCGGCCCGGGTCAGGAGCATCGTCGTCCCGGGCTGCGCCATCGGGCCGATTCAATCCGGCGGGGCGGCATCGCGCTCATGGCGCCGCTGCCGATCCGCGCAATCCTCGTTGGCGCTCAGCGCTTCCCATACTTGTCGTCGAGGCGCTTGTTGATGACCTTGCCCGGCACCTTGGCGGCGGCGGCCTCGGCGCGGCGGCCGGCGAGCTTGCTGGCGGCGCCGGCGACCTCGCCGCTGAGCTTGAGGTAGCTGGCGAAACGCTGCGGGTCGAGCCTGCCGGCCTCGATCGCCTCGTTGACCGCGCAGCCGGGCTCCTGGTCGTGCGAGCAGTCGCGGAAGCGGCACTGCGCGGCGATGTCCTCGACATCGCTGAAGTTCTCGGCCACGTCCTCCTCGCCGGTCGGCTTGAGCTCGCGCATGCCGGGGGTGTCGATCAGGCAGGCGCCGGCGGGCAGCGGGATCAGCGCCCGGTGGGTGGTGGTGTGACGGCCACGGGCGTCGCTCTCGCGGACCTCGGCGGTCTTCATGCGCTCGAAGCCGAGCAGGCTGTTGGTCAACGTCGACTTGCCCGCGCCCGAGGACCCCACCAGCACCACGGTATGGCCCGGCTGCAGCCATGGGTTGAGCGCGGCGACGCTGTCGGCGTCGAGCGCGTTCACCGCGCGCACGGCGAAGCCGGCCGCGCCGAGTTCCAGCACCGCGGCGACGGCCGCCGGCACCAGTTCCTCGCCGACGACCGCGGCCTGGTCGGCCTTGGTCAGCACCACCACGGGTTCGGCGCCGCCGCCGCGCACCAGCAGCAGGTAGCGCTCGATGCGGCGCGGGTTGAAGTCGGCGTCCAGCCCGCAGACCACGAACACGGTGTCGATGTTGGCCGCGATCAGCTGCTGCTTGTAGTGCTCGCCGGCGGCTCCGCGCTTGATCGCGCTGCGGCGCGGCAGCAGCGCGATGACCTTGGGCTTGGGAATGCTGCGCTCGGGGTGGTCGGGATGCGGCTCGCCGCCCTCGATCAAGACCCAGTCGCCGACCGCCGGGCGCTGCTCGGGCGGGAAGCGCGGGCGCTGCCACTCGGGCATCGACTCGACCCGGAAGCCGGCGTTGTCCGGGCCGTCGGCGACCACGTAGCCGCTGCGGTGCTGCTCGACCACGCGCACCGGCCGCGCGGCCGGGTAGTCGGCCAGCATTTCGCACCAGGCCGGGACGTGCGGCAGGATTTCGTCATCGGTGATGGGCCAGCCGATGGCCTGCAGGGCGGCGAGGTCGGGGGTCAACGGAGCGGGCAGGGGGTGGTCATGGCCGGATTCTAAGCGCTGGGCCCGCGTCTCCCTAGGAAACCCGTGACCGCTGGCCACGAACGGGTGCGGATCCGGGCTTCGGTGTTACAAGCGGCGTCAGGACGGCGCCGCCAGCGCGTCGCTTCCCTGCCGTTTCCGCCTGCAGCAGGCGCGTTGAATCGGCTAGGCTGGCCGGCATCCCCACCGCCCTCCGATCCGCATGGCCATCCCACCGCTCAAGACCCGCGAACGCCTGTCCGAAGTCCGCTACGAGATCCGCGGCGAACTCGCCCGCCGGGCGCGCGAGCTGGAGGCGCAGGGCCGCACCCAGATCAAGCTCAACATCGGTAATCCCGGTGCGTTCGGTTTCCGCGCCCCGGAGCACCTGCAGCGCGCGATCACCGAGCGGATCGGCGACAGCGATCCCTACACCCACCAGCAGGGCCTGCCGGCCGCGCGCGAGGCGATCGCGGCATTCCATCGCCAGCGCGGCACGCCCAACGCCTCGCCCGAGCGCGTGTTCATCGGCAACGGCGTCAGCGAGCTCATCGACCTGTCGCTGCGCGCACTGCTCAATCCCGGCGACGAGGTGCTGCTGCCATCACCGGACTATCCGCTGTGGAGCGCCGCCACCATCCTCAACGATGGCCGCCCGGTCTATTACCGCTGCGCGGCCGAGAACGGCTTCCTGCCCGACCCGGAGGAAATCGAGGCACTGGTATCCAGCCGCACCCGCGCCATCGTGCTGATCAACCCGAACAACCCGACCGGCGCCACCTATCCGCGCGCGCTGCTGGAGCGGATCGTGGCGATCGCCGCCAAGCACCACCTGCTGCTGATGAGCGACGAGATCTACGACTCGATCCTCTACGACGACGCCACGTTCCAGCCGCTGGCGCCGCTGGCTGGCGACCTGCCGTGCCTGTCGTTCGGCGGGCTCAGCAAGGTGCATCGCGCCTGCGGCTGGCGGGTCGGCTGGGCGGTGCTGTCCGGCGACCCGCTCGCCAGCGGCGACTTCCACCATGCGATGGACCTGCTCGGCGCGCTGCGGCTGTGCGCGAACGTGCCGGGCCAGTTCGCGATCGACGCCGCGCTGCACGGCGACGACACGATCGCGCCGCTGTGCGCGCCGGGCGGCCGCCTGTTCGAGACCCGCCGCGCGGTGGTCGAGGCCGTCGCCGCGAGCCGGCACCTGCAGCTTGTCGCCCCGGCCGGGGCGCTGTATGCATTCCCGGCGGTGGTTGGCGCCGCCGCGCGCGGCTTCGACGACCATGCGTTCGCGCTCGAACTGCTCGAGACCGAAGACGTGCTGGTGGTGCCCGGATCGGGCTTCAACGTGCCGTACCGCAACCATTTCAGGGTCACCCTGCTGCCGCTGCCCGACGATATGCGCGAGGTGTTCACCCGCATCGAGCGGGTGCTCGACCGCCACGTCCAGCGCCATGCCGCGGCTGGAGACAGCCGTGCCGCGGTGGCGTAGCGCGCTGGCCGCCGCCTGTACCTCCCCCGGCCCGCAAAGGAACACCGAACCGATGACCTACCTGGCGCTGGGCGACAGCTACACGATTGGCGAAGGCGTGCCGGAAGCCGGCCGCTGGCCGGTGCAGTTGGCCCAGGCGTTGCGCGGCGAAGGCGTCGCGCTGGACGCGCCGCGCATCATCGCCACCACCGGCTGGACCACCGACGAGCTGTCCACGGCGATCGACGCCGCGCCGCCGCTGGGCCGGTTCGACTTCGTCAGCCTGCTGATCGGAGTCAACAACCAGTACC
Source organism: Lysobacterales bacterium (assembly GCA_038248955.1). GTDB lineage: Bacteria > Pseudomonadota > Gammaproteobacteria > Xanthomonadales > Xanthomonadaceae > Lysobacter_K. The sequence goes on along the minus strand of JBBRWW010000035.1, from coordinate 5,271 downwards.
GCGGCCGCGACGTCGGCAACTACCTCGATGAATTCACCACCCTGCTGGAGCGCGCGATCGCGTTCGCCGGCGGCCGCGCCGAGCGCGTGCTGGTGTTGTCCATCCCCGATTGGGGCGTGACCCCGTTTGCGGCCGCGCAGTATGCGCAAAGGCGCGGCCGCGACGCCGGGCAGATCGCCCGCGAGCTCGACGGCTACAACGCCGCGGCCCGCGCGATCAGCCAGGCGCACGGTGTCGCGTTCGTTGACATCACCGCGGCCAGCCGCGCCCGCGGTGGTGAGGCGCAGATGCTGGCCGCCGATGGCCTGCACCCGTCGGCGGCGATGTACGCGCAATGGACGGCGCTGGCACTGCCGGTCGCGCGCACGCTGCTCACCCCAAGCCAATGAACGCCGCCGCCACGCCGCCGGGCGTCGACGCGTCGGCACGGCCGGCGGTCGACGCCGCGACCCGTCCGCTGAGCCGCGAGCGCGCGCGCGCGATTGCCCGCGCCTTCCTGCCGACGGGACGCTTTGGCAGCCGCTGGGACTACCACTACGCGCGCAGCAAGCTCGGCAGTGATCCGTTGTACCCGGGCATCTGCGCGGCCCTGCGCGGCAGCACCGCGCCGCTGCTGGACCTGGGCTGCGGGCTGGGCCTGCTCGCCCACGCGTTGCGCGACGAGGGCATCGCCCTGGCGTATCGCGGGGTCGACAACGACGCCGGCAAGATCGCCCGCGCCACGGCGGCGGCGACGCGGCGGCAACTGGCCGATGTCGCGTTCGGGACCGTCGACCTTGCCCGCGGGTTGCCCGCGCACCGCGGCAGTGTCGCCCTGCTCGACGTGCTGCAGTTCCTCGCCCCCGACGCCCAGGCGCGCACGCTGGATGCCGCGATCGCGATGCTGACCCCCGGCGCGCGACTGGTGATGCGCACCGGCCTGGACGAAACGGGTGGGCGCGCCCGCATCACCCGCGCGGTCGACGTGTTTTCGCGCGTGCTGGGCTGGATGAATGCCGGCCCGACCCGCTATCCCAATGAAGCGGCCCTGCGGGCACGGTTCGCCGCCGCCGGCCTGCAGGCGCAGTTCACGCCGCTGTCGGGCAACACGCCGTTCAACAACTGGCGGATCGTGGTGACGCTGCCGGAGCACCCGATCGGCGCGATGCCGTCGATCCCGGCCGGCAGCTAGCAGGCCATCGCGCCCGTCGCGGCCCAGTGCGGTCGCGAAACGCGAACTACGCCGTGGCGCGGGTTTCCAGCGACTCCGGCAGCAAGGTCGCGTAGCCCAGTTCGTCCAGCCGCCGCAGCAGCAGCGCCATCGTCTCGACATTACGCCCATGCGCCGCGCCTTCGTGCATCAGCACGATGGCGCCGGGCGCCAGGCCGCGCTCGATCCGCGCGACCACCGTGGCCGGATCGGCCGCGACGGCGTCGAAGCCGCGCGCGCACCACGCCACCCGCGCCAGCCCGTGGCGTTTCAGTTCGGCGGCGACGAACGGGTTGGCCATTCCGACCACCGCCCGGAACCAGCGCGGCGGCGCCCCGGTGAGTTCCGCCAGCACCGCCTGGGTACGGTCGATTTCAGCGCGCATCCGCGCCGGTGGCAGCGCCCAGAACCAGGCCGAAGGATGGGTCGCGCTGTGGTTGCCGAGCGTGTGCCCGCGGCGGACGATTTCGCGAACCAGCTCCGGCCGTGCCGCCGCGCGCTGCCCGACCACGAAGAACGTCGCCGTGGCCGCGTGGGCGTCGAGCAGGTCGAGCATCGCGAGGGTCTGCTCCGACGGCCCATCGTCGATCGTCAACCAGACCGCGCGGCGCGGGGTCGGCAGCCGCGCCAGCACCGGGCTCAGCCAGCGCGACCGCGGCCACAGCGTCGCCCACACCAGCGCGCCGTGGCTCAGCAGCAGGACGGGCACGCCGACGCGCCAGCCGAATTGCCACCACAGGGCCACCAGCAGCAGCTGCGAGGCGATGAAGACGGTGGCCCAGGCCTGCGGATGACGCGGCGGTCGGTGCAGCGGCGGCAAGCGGGCGGGGTTCATGCCGGCATGATGCCTCGCCAGCCGGGCGACCGCATGCAGGCACCGGGCGGTCAGGGTGACCGGCGTAAACTGGCCACCCCACGCATTTGTCCGGATGTCCCATGTCCCTTGACCCCGCCCTGCGCACCCGCATCGATACGCTGCTCGCCAGCAACCGCATCGTCCTGTTCATGAAGGGCCAGCCGCGCGCGCCGCAATGCGGCTTCTCGGCCAAGGCAATCGGCGCGCTCGACGCGCTCGGCGTCGATTACGCCCACGTCGACGTGCTGGCCGATCCGGAGATCCGCGAGGGAATCAAGCAATACGGCGAATGGCCGACGATCCCGCAGCTGTACATCGGCGGCGACCTGGTCGGCGGCAGCGACATCATCGAGCAGATGGCCAACTCCGGTGAGCTGTACACCGTGCTCGGCCTGCCCGCGCCAGACCGCAGCCCGCCGGCGATCACGATCACCCCGGCCGCGGCGCAGATGCTGCGCGAGGCGGTAACCAACGCCGGCGCCGGCTTCGCGCTGCAGATCGATGTCGATGCGCGCTTCAATGCCAAGCTGCAGCTGGCACCGATCGACAGCAAGGCGATTGCCACCGATTGCGAAGGCCTGCGCGCGCAGTTTGACCTCGCCAGCGCGCGCCGCGCCGAGGGCCTGAGCATCGATTGGGTCGACGACGAACGCGGCCGCGGCCTGGTGATCGACAACCCCAACGCGCCGCCCAAGGTGCAGCCGCTGACCGCGGTCGAGGCGCGCGAGCGCGTCGCCGGCGGCACGCTCACGGTCGTCGACGTGCGCCCCGCCGATGAACGCCTGGTCGCGTCGATCAACGAGCCGTTCTCGATCCTCGACGGCGACGCGATGGCGCACCTGGAAGCGCTCGACAAGACCACCGCGCTCGCGTTCCTGTGCCACCACGGCCAGCGCAGTGCGCAGGTCGCCGAGCACTTCCGCGGCCTGGGTTTCCGCAACGTCTTCAATATCGAGGGCGGTATCGAGGCCTGGGCCGACCTGGCCGATCCGCACGTGGCGCGCTACTGACGGCGAGACGCGACCGCGGCAAGCGAAGGGGCGCAGCGGGCAAAACCGCTGCGCCTTTTTCATGCGCCATCGCATGGCGATAAAGCGACCCCGTCCCGAGCGGGGGTGTCACGGCGCGTCACCGCGTTGCCCGCGCCGATGAGCAAGATCTCGAGACCGAGGGTCGATCCAGACCTGCGCGCCCCGCGCCCGTTTCATCAGCATGAGCCAAGACGGTCGGATCCGGGCGGGGCACCCGTGGCGATGGTCGGTATCTGCAATGGCATCCGCGGGAACTGCTGCACGGGGAAGGGTCTGCCGCCGCAGCGATGTGAGCGACGCGAAGCGACCACCACCGTTCGCGCAAAAAAAGGAGCCCCGCGTTAGGGGGCTCCAACTGACTTGCAGAGAGGTGTTGCTGCTGGCGGGTCAGCCGATCAGTAGCCCAGGATCTGCGAGATCAGGCCGGTTGTCGCCTGGACCAGCAGGTAGTGGTTGTCGGACGGGCGCACCCAGCGGTAACCGCGCGGCGGCGGCGCGAGGCGGTACTGGCGGTAATCCTGGACGTAATACTGATCCTGGATGTAACCGATCGGCACGTACCCGCCACGACGGTACGTCTGCTTCTCCCAGCCAAGGTGGCGGCCATTGTCATGACGGTAGTCATGACGGGCGTCGCGACGGTCGTCATGGCGCTTGCCATGCTTCTGGTGCTTGCCGTGGTGCTGTTGGCCATGGCCGGAATCGGCAAAGGCGGTCGCCGACGACAGGGCAAACACGGCGATGGCGGTGCTGAGCAAAAGACGTTTCATCGGGCGACTCCATGGTTTTCGGCGTGATGGGGTGATCCTAGGCAGGCGTTGATGAACGGGGAGCGAGGGATGACGGCGAGCCAACACCGCAATTCAGGTTCGCATTCGCGGCCATTCACTTTCAACGGCGCCCGCATCGCCTTGATTGCCGGCGCCAGCGACGCCATTCCCGTTGATCGACCAATCGGAGTTGCCCATGAAGACCGTCCTCATCACCGGTGCCAACCGCGGCATCGGCCTGGCCCTGGCCCGCCAGTTCAGCGCGCGCGGCGACCAGGTCATCGCGGCCTGTCGGCACGAAAGCGAGGCGCTTCGGGCGACCGGCGCGCGCATCGAGGCGGGCGTCGATGTGACCGACGCGGCCGCATTGGCCTCGCTCGCACAGCGGCTTGGCGATGCGCGCATCGACACCCTGGTGCTCAACGCCGGGATCATGGCGAGGGAATCGCTGGGCAAGATCGACGACGCCGCGTTGGAGGCCATCCGCCAGCAGTTCGAGGTCAATGCGCTGGGCCCGCTGCGCATGGCGCAAGCGCTGCTGGGCAACCTCGGTGAGGGCGCGAAGATCGGCATCATCACCAGTCGCATGGGTTCGGTCGCCGACAACACCTCCGGCGGCGCGTACGGCTACCGCGCGTCGAAGGCGGCGGTCAACGCGATCGGCAAGTCACTGGCGGTGGACCTCAAGCCGCGCGGGATCGCGGTGCTGCTGCTGCACCCGGGCTACGTCGCCACCGACATGGTCGGCGGCACCGGCGACGTCACGCCCGAGCAAGCGGCCAAGCAGCTGGTCGAGCGGCTGGATGCGCTCACGATCGCGCAGACCGGCACTTTCATGCACGCCAATGGCAGCGTGTTGCCGTGGTGACGACCGACAGGGGCCTCACGATCGGGTGGTGCCTGCAATGCCTGCCGCGCGGCGTGCGCCTGCCCACGCCTACGCGGTGACCTCCTTGGGTTCCGGGTAATACCACGCGGCGTTGGCGTTCACCGCGTCGCCGACCAGCACGTCGTAGACGTGCGCGACACCCTTCCACGGGCAGCTGGTGGTGTGCGTGGACGGCCGGAAGTAGGCGTGGACCAGCGAGTGGTGCGCGAAGTAGTGATTGCCTCGACCACGACGCCGTCGTCGCTCGTGGCCCGGCTGGCGCCGTTCCAATGTGCTTGCATGGCTGGGGGACCCTGGCATGTTCACGCGACGATGCTGACACGCCAGCGAACCCGCCGGCGCCGCGGGAAACCGCGGAAAGACCGGGTCGGCGCCTGCTTGCCGTTGGCCCTGCGCGGGTGCGCGCCGGCGCCCGCGCCTTGAGCGCAGGCGCATTCAGCCATCGCCGCTCGCGCTTGCCGCCAGGAGCGGGTCGACGCATCTGGAAAGCCGCGCCCACGCCGGGACTGGGAATACGGGAACGGCAGATGGCGGCC
>JBBRWW010000034.1:0-23528 GCA_038248955.1 Lysobacterales bacterium | reverse complement strand
GGAAGTCGACGAAAGCCTGCATCACTTCCTGGCGGGTGTTCATCACGAACGGGCCATGGCGCACGACCGGTTCGCGCAGCGGTCGTCCCGCCACGAGGATCAGGCGCGCGCCGCTGCCGGCGGCCGCCTGCACCTTGAAGCGCCCGCCGCCGGCCAGCACGCCCAACTGCTGCGCCGACAGCACCCGCACGGCCTCGCCGTCGCCGATCCCGGCAGCACCCTCGAACACGTACGCGAACGCATTGTGGCCCTCGGGCAAGTCGTACGCCCACGTTGCGCCCGCCACCATGTCGATATCCAGGTAGACCGGATCGGTCGCTGGCTGCACGATCGGACCGCTGCTGTCGCCCACCCGGCCGGCAATCACCTTCACGCTCACCCCTTCGGCCGCTTGCAGCCGTGGAATCCGCTCGGGGGCGAACTCCTGGTAGCGGGGCTGGGTCATCTTGTCCCGCGCGGGCAGGTTCACCCACAGCTGGAAACCACGCATCCGGCCCTCGAGCTGTTCCGGCATTTCCGAATGCACCAACCCGCGGCCGGCGGTCATCCATTGCACGCTGCCAGGCACCAGCACGCCCTCGTTGCCGTGGTTGTCCTTGTGGCGCATGCGGCCGTCGAGCATGTAGGTAACGGTCTCGAAGCCGCGATGCGGATGCTCCGGGAAGCCGGCCAGGTAATCCTCGGGGCGGTCGGTGCCGAACTCGTCGAGCAGCAGGAACGGATCAAGGTCGGGCAGCTGCTCGCTGCCGATCACCCGGGTCAGGCGCACCCCGGCGCCATCTGACGCAGCCTGGCCGCGCAGGCTGCGGCCGACGCGGGCATAGCCGTTGCTCGTCGTGGAGGTGGTCATGGCAACTCCCGGATCGCGCCGGCATTGGCGCCTGCTACAGGATGGGGCGGCGGCACGCGAATCCCCGCAGGCGGCGCGAAATCCTTTGTTCTGCAATCGACAACAATCCCACTGAGGTTCGCCCACCATGCCGGCCGGACTGCCCGACCCGCGTGTCGCCCAGCCCCACGCCCAAGGGCCGATCGAGCCGCCCGCTAGCGCGTGTACACGTAAACCGTCGCCGGCGGCATGTTGCGCAGCACGAAATCGCCCCGGCGCACCTGCAAGCCCAGGTCGCGCGCCACCGGGTCGGCGACCGGCGCCACCGGCCCGTAGGTGAACTGCACGAAGACCCCGCCCGGCCGCAGGCACTCCAATGCCGCCGCCAGGATGCCGCGCTGCAGCGCGTGCGGCATGGTCAGCAAGCCGAGGCCGGACACGATCGCATCGGCCTGCCCCGCTTCCAGGTAGCCAATGGCGCTGGCCAGCGCGGGCAGCGAACGCGCATCGCCCAGCACGACCCGCACCTTCGGGAAACGCAGCCGCAGGTGGGCGTGCATCTCCTCGTTGAGCTCCAGCACCAGCAGGTCTTCGTCGCGGATACCGGCGTCGAGCAGGGCCACGGTGATCGCGCCGGTGCCCCCGCCCAGCTCGATCACCCGGCGCGTGTCGTCAGGCAACTCCGCGACCATCGCCGCGGCGAGCTCGGCGCTCGACGGCGCCACCGCCGCCGTGCGCAGCGGGTCCCTCAGCCATTGCCGGAAGAACGTCCAGTGGCCGTGTTTGCGCAGCGGTCTCATGCCGAGCGGCGTCCCAATTGGCCCGATCAATCGCGAGGCCGCTGCAGTCGCCAGCAGCGGTGGATGCGCGCGTCGCGCTCGAAGTCCGGCGGGATGGTCGCCGCGCTGATCTCGGTGCAGTCAGCGAATGCGGCCACCGCCGCCTCGTCGAGGCGGAAGCGGCGGAAGTTGTTGGAGAAATACAGCACGCCGTCGCGCGCCAACCGCGCCACGGCCGCGCGCAGCAGGCGCACGTGCTCGGCCTGGACGTCGAAGTCCTCGGCGCGTTTGGAATTGGAGAACGTCGGCGGGTCGCAGAAGATCAGGTCGTATTCGTTGACGTCGGCTTCCAGCCAGCCGATCGCGTCGGCCTGCACCAGGCGGTGGCGCGCGCCACCCATGCCGTTCTCCTGCAGGTTGTCCGCGCACCACAGCAGGTAGGTCGCCGCCAGGTCGACGGTGGTGGTCTGGCGGGCGCGGCCGACCGCCGCGTGCACGGTGGCCGCTCCGGTGTAGCCGAACAGGTTGAGGAAACGGGTGTCCTCGGCCTCCGCGGCGATGCGCAGCCGCAGCGGGCGGTGGTCCAGGAACAGGCCGGTATCGAGGTAGTCGAACAGGTTCACGCGCAGGCGCGCCTCGCCTTCGCGCACGATCACGAATTCGCCGCGCGTGTCGAACTGGCCCGCTCTTATGTCGGAATATTTGCTGCCGCCGCGGCCCTTCTTGCGGGTTTTCAGCGCGATCTGCTCGCGCGGCACCGCGAACACGTCGCGCGCCGCGGCCAGCAGTTCGCTGAGCCGGCGCCGCTGGTCGACCTCGGGGATGTCCTTGGGCGCCGCGTATTCCTGCACGTGCAGGAACGTGCGCGGGATCGCTTCGTCGGTCACGTACACGTCGATCGCCGCCGAGTACTCCGGCAGGTCGGCGTCGTAGGCGCGGAAGCAGGTCACGGCTTCGCGTTCGCGCCAGCCCTTGAGCTTGCGCAGGTTCTTGCGCAGGCGGTTGGCGACCATCTGGGCGCCGTCGGACAACGCCGGCAACACCAGCGGCGCCGCCCCTGCGCTGCGTTCGTGCTGTGGCATCGCGATGGGGTCGACCAGGATCAGGGTGCATTCAATCGCGCCGTTGAACACCTGGTACTTCTTGGCCGCACGCAAGCCGGTGGCGTAGGCCAGGTCGGCGTCGCCGCACAGCAGGCTGGCCTTCCAGCCCGGGGCAACGGCCTTGAGCGCATTGCCCAGCGCGCGGTAGAGCGCCGGATCGGCCGCCAGGCGCGCGTCGTAGGGGGGGTTGCAGGCGACCAGGCCGCGCGCCGGCAGGACCTCGCCGGTGTCGCCCGGATCGCCCTGGCCGCGGAACCGCGACGGCGCGGCGGCGCCATCATCCGCCGCAGCCGCAGCCACGGCTTCCGCGCCAGCGCCAACCGCGATCGTGTAGTGCCCGGGCAGCGCGCGGAGGTCGCGCACGTCGAGGTACATCGCCTCGCGCACGCCGGCGACGGCGGCGTTTTCGCGCGCAGCGCGGATCGCGTGGGGATCGTTGTCACTGCCGTGGAATGCCGGGCGAAGGTGCGCGCGGCCGACGGTCTCGCGCGCCCGCGCCTCGTCCCACAGCACCTGCCAGGCGGCCGTATCGAAGCCACGCCAGCGCGTCGGCAGCGCGCGCCCGTGGCGCAGCAGCCCGGGCGCGACGTCGGCGGCCATCATCGCCGCCTCGATCAGCAGCGTGCCGCTGCCGCACATCGGATCGAGCAGCGCGCCGCCTTCGGCGTAGAGCCTGGGCCACTGGCCGCGCATCAGCACGGCAGCGGCGAGGTTCTCCTTGAGCGGCGCCTCGCCCTGCGTCTCACGCCAGCCGCGGCGGTGCATCGGACCACCGCCGAGGTCGATCGACACGATCGCGCGGCCCTTGCGCACCACCAGGTTGATGCGCACGTCGGGCGCGTCGACATCGACGTCCGGGCGCGCACCGGTCTGCGCGCGCATGACGTCGACCACCGCGTCCTTGACCCGCTGCGCGGCGTAGCGAGCGTGGGTGAGTCCGTCACCCGACACGTGCGCGTCGACCGCCAGCGTGCGGCCGTTGTCGATGTGCTCGGGCCACCCGATCGCCGCGACGCCCTCGTAGAGCGCGTGTTCGTCGGCGCAGTCGAACTCGGCCAGCGGCCACAGCACGCGGCTGGCCAGTCGCGACCACAGCACCGCGCGTTGCGCGTCACGCAGGTCGCCCTCGACATTCACGCCGGCCATGGTCGCGGTCGCGCGCGTGCAGCCCAGCGCGATCAGTTCGTCGGTGAGCAGGTACTCGAGGCCCTTGCCGCAGCTTGCGAAGAATTTCATGACTTAGAGGACTGCCAATAGTGATGCGAATGCGTCGGCGCTGGCCTGCACGTAGGCGGACAGGCGATGGCTGTCGTCGACCAGCAGCAGCCGCGCGCGCCGGGCGTGGGCCCAGTCGACGACGTGGGCGGCCGGGATCAGTTCGTCGTCCCAGCCGTGGATGATCGACACGGGCACGCGCGCGGCGTCGAGCGGATTCGCGCTGCCCATGCGGATCGGCGGCGCCATCAGGAACAGCCCGGCCACCTCCACCCGTAGCGACGCCAACCCGGAGATGTACGCCCCCAGGCTGGAACCCGCCAGTACCACGGGCCCGCGGCTCGCCGCTGCCTGCGCCAGGTCCAGCAGCCGCTGCAGCCGCGCGGGCACGTCGCCCAGTTCGCTGACATCGCGGCAGGCGTCGAGGTCGGAGTAGTCCGGCCGTTCACTGCTCCAGCCCAGGCGCCGGGCGGCATCGGCGAGCGCGGTGACCTTGGTGGCGTCGGGGCCGCTTTCGAAGCCGTGCGAGAGGATGCAGTGTCCGCGAAGGGTCATGGGGTCGGTTTCAAGGTGTCGGTTTCAGTCGTGCAGGGCGATGACGGCGTCGCCGACACGCAGGGTGCCGCCATCGAGGATCCGCGCGCACAGCCCGCCGTGGCCGCGCATCGCGTTGTAGCCGCCCGGCCCGAGCGCCGCCTCCATGCGTGAGCACGGATCGCACGGCGCGGTGCCCTCCAGCAGCACGTCGCCGATGCGGAAGCGGCGGCCCTTGAGCGCCACCAGCGGCAGCCCGGACACCACCACGTTGCGTCGCAGCGTCGCCGGCAAGACCGACTCATGCCCGGCCAGCGCGGCGATCACCGGCAGGTGCTCGGCCTGGATCAGGGTGATGCCGCGCTTGCCATTACTGGCGTGGTAGCGGTCACCGAGCAGGCCGTCGCCGGTTTCCGCGACCGCCTGGCCGACCGCGACCATGGCGACGTCCCGTGCCGGCCGCAGCCCGAGCCATTCGACCCGGCCGGCACGCGGCAACGTCGCCATCAACTGGCCGAGCGCGGAGTCGGCGGGAGGCAATTTCATGGGCGACTCCGGGGCGGGGGTGAATGCTAGCATCCGGCCCATGCCATCCGAATCCGTGGTCCCTGACCCGATGATGCCGCCCGTCCACCTCGACCCGCTGCCGTATGAGGCCCGCCTGGCTCCCCGCGCGTCTTCGGCGGTGGACCTGGTGGTGATCCACTGCACCGAACTTCCCGATCTGGCGACCGCGCGCCGGTTCGGCGAGGAAATCCTCTACCCCGGCTCGCAGACCGGCAACAGCGGGCATTACTACATCGATCGCGACGGCGCGCTGCACCAGTTCGTGTCGCCCGGACTCGTCGCCCACCACACCCGCGGCTACAACCCGCGCTCGATCGGGATCGAACTGGTCAACCTGGGCCGTTATCCCGCCTGGTTGGCCAGCGACCACCAGGCAATGGAAGAGGCCTACCCCGAGGCGCAGGTCGACGCGCTGGTCGCGCTGCTGCGGGGATTGCGGTCGCAGTATCCGGCGCTGCGCCTGATCGCCGGGCACGAGGACCTAGACACGACCGAGGTCGAGGCGAGTGACGACCCGGCCCTGAGGGTGCGCCGCAAGCGTGACCCGGGGCCGCGCTTTCCATGGGATCGGCTGCTCGCGGCCGTGGCGCTGGAACGGCTGGTCCCCACGACGTAGGAATCGCCGCGGCCGCGGGGCGCGAATTGGGCCGGGAGCGAGCGCGTTGCGGCCGTCCGCGCCGGGATGGGACCGACGCAGATGGGCGCGAAGCCGGCGCCGGCATCGCGTGACCGAGCCACGCCGAGCGCTGTCACTTTCCCCGGCCCACCGGCACAAATACGGCCCCGCACCGGCCGCCGCGACGCCCGAGCCGGGGCTCGAAACGCGCCGGCTATACTTCCGGGCCACGTCTGAAGGCCCCAAACCGCATGCCCTCCCCCGTCTCCGAGCTGATCGACCTGCTCTCGCTCGAGCGCCTCGAGGACAATCTGTTTCGCGGCCAGAGCCGCGACATCGGCACCAAGTACGTGTTCGGCGGCCAGGTGCTCGGCCAGGCGCTCTCGGCCGCCCAGGCGACGATCGACACCCCGCGCGCCGCGCATTCGCTGCACGCGTATTTCCTCAAGGCCGGCGACATCAACGCGCCGATCGTCTACCAGGCCGACCGCACCCGCGATGGCGGCAGCTTCTCAGTGCGGCGCGTCACCGCGATCCAGCACGGCCAGCCGATCTTCTTCCTGGCCGCGTCGTTCCAGAAGGCCGAAGGCGGCGCCGAGCACCAGCTGTCGATGCCGGCGGTGCCCAAGCCCGAGGACCTCGACCCCGCCCACGCGGTGCCGTCGGAGGTCATGGCGACGCTGCCGACCAAGGTCCAGCGCTGGCTGTCGCGGCAGGGGCCATTCGAGTTCCGGCACGTCTATCCGCGCGACGAACTCAACCCGCCCAAGCGCCCACCGTTCCAGCAGGTGTGGTTCCGCCTCGCGGAAAAGGTCGGCGACGCTCCGGAGCTGCATCGCGCCCTGCTCGCCTACGCCTCGGACTTCCACCTGCTGGGCACTGCGACGTTCCCGCACGGCATCAGCTACTACCAGCCGAATGTGCAGATGGCCTCGCTCGACCACGCACTGTGGTTCCACCGCCCGTTCCGCGCCGATGACTGGCTGCTGTATTCGATCGACAGCCCCGGCGCGCAGGGCGGGCGCGGGTTGGCGCGGGGGCAGATCTACGACCGCGACGGCCGGCTCGTTGCCAGTACCGCGCAGGAAGGCCTGATCCGCGTGGTCGACGACGCCGCCGCGGCCTCCCACGTGCCGGCGAAGGACTGACCGATGCGCCAGGTATTCACCAGTGCGCGGCTTGAAACGGTCGAAGGCGTGGCCCGGTTGCTCAGGGACGCCGGCATCGAGGTGCGGCTCACCCACGGCCGCTCGTTCGAAGGTTCGCGGCGCCGCCACTTCAGTTATAGCGACAACGACTCGCCGCAGCCGGCGGTATGGGTCGTCAACTCGGCCGACCAGGTGCCAGCGCGCGTGCTGCTGCGCGAGGCCGGCCTGCTCGACACGACCCGGCCAGGCGACACCAGCAAGGCCAACCCGTTCCGCTTCGATCCGCTGACGCAGGCAGTGAAGCCGCAGAAGCGCGTGTTGATGGCCAAGCTGGCGCTGATGGGCGGCATCGTGCTGATCGCCGTGCTGGGGCTGCTGCACACGCTCAATTCCCCATCGGTGCCGCAGGTGGCGTCGCCGCCATTTGATGGCACGGCCGCGCGGATGCTGCAGCCGTTGGCCGTGGCGGTGTTCGCCTCGCAACTCAAGGATGCCGACCTGCCGGTGCTGTGCCTGTCGGTGGACGGCAAGGATGCACCGGACTCGGTGGTCGCCGCGGTGCAGGCTGCGGCGCGCAGGTCGCCATCGCCGCGCGCGCCCGCGCAACAGGTCGTACCGCTGTCGGCGTGCGAGCGCGTGGTCGAAGGCGAACGCGGCAGTTTCCATCGCGCCTCGGGGAAGGACGCATTGTTGCTCGACGTGACCGCGTTCCGGCCGGCGTCGCCGGAGGCCGGCCAGGTCGATTACAGCGCCTACAACCAGCGCATGTCGGCGCGCTACAAGACCCTCGAGGTCAAGCGCATCGGCGAGGCCTGGCAGGTGACGCGGGTACTCAGGCACGTCGCGACCTGAGGCCGGCCTTACCTGCGCCCGCGTCGCGATCCGGGTGCTGCGCACCCGACGGACGGGTGGCCGCATGCCGTGGTCACATCCGTCGGCACGCCGCGTCCAGGATAGCAACGCACACGCCCGGAACCCTCCATGAGCACGATCGTCGACCGCACCGCGCTGGACACCCTGATCGACGCCCACCTGGCGGCCGCCGCCGAGGGCGACCGCGACGCTTACGGGCGCATCGTCGCCGCATGCCAGAACACCGTCACCGCGATCGCCCTGGCGATCACCCGCGACGTGCCGGCGAGCGAGGACATCGCCCAGGAGGCATTCCTGAGCGCCTGGCAGAACCTGCGGCGCCTGCAGAACCCGGCGAGCTTCCTGCCATGGCTGCGGCAGATCACCCGCAACCTGGCGCACGACCACCTGCGCGGTCGGAAGCAACGCGCGGCCGAGGTCGCCGACGCCGACGAGGCCATCGCGATGGCTGCCGACCCCCAGCCGACGCCCTGCGAGCAGTTGCTGGAGGACGAATGGCAGGGGGTTGCGGCCGAGTTGATCTCGGCGCTGCCCGACGACAGCCGCGAAGCGCTGCTGCTGTATTACCGCGAGGGCCAGAGCTCGCAGCAGGTCGCCACCCTGCTCGGCCTGTCCGACGCCGCGGTGCGCAAGCGCCTGTCGCGCGCGCGCCAGGTGGTGCGTGACGAACTGCTGCAGCGGTTTGGCGAATTCGCCCGCGCCTCGGCGCCATCGATGGCGTTCTCGTCGGTGATCGCGGCCGCGCTGGCCGCCGCGAGCCCGCCGGCCGCAGCGGCCAGCGTGCTGGGCAGCGCTGCGTCGGTGGTCGGCACCAAGACGCTGGCCAAGGTAGTGCTCGGCAGCGCCGGCAGCATGGGCCTGGCGGTGGTGGCTGGGTTCGCCGGTATCTACCTGGGCCTGCGCAGCCAGCTCAAGGGCGCGATTGACGACGTCGAGCGGGTCGCGCTGGTCCGCAGCGCGGTGATCTCCGCGCTGGCTTCGGTGGGTTTCGTGGTCGCGATGCTGGTGCTCGCGTCCTTCGACGACGGCTGGCTGCTGCCGGTGGTGGCAACACTGGTGTTCATGGCGATCGTGTTCTACCAGACGATCGTTGCGCAGCCGCGCATCCTCGCCGTGCGCCATGCACGGGAAATGGCGCGTGACCCGATCGCCGCCGGCCGGCGACGACGCCGCGAGCGCTGGCAGTGCTGGATCGGCGCGACGGCCGGGGGCGTCGGCGGCTTCGGCGGGCTGATTTATGGCCTGATCGCGTCCGGACGCCTGTAGGCACTAACGCGACGCCGGGAGTTGTCCGCCATTGGATTGGCCGACAGCCTTCGCGGACTGCGGCCGATAGCAAAAGAAAACCCGTGCCTCGCAGACGCGCGGCACGGGTCGCAACCGTTCAGACCAGCTGGAATACGCCGCGGCACGCTTCGCCCGCGACATGGCCCGCTAGCGGCGGGGCGGCGGCTGCAGTTCGGAGCGGGTCAGGAACCCGTCGCGGTTCTCATCGCGGAACGCAAATGCCCTGGCCAGGCGCGGCATGCCTGCGTCGACCTCGGCGCGGCTGAGCTTGCCATCGCGGTTGCCATCGGCCTTGGTGAATGTCGCTTCGAACATCTCGCCGTGGCGGGCCATCATCTCGCCGCGGCGCTTTTCGGCATGGGCCAGCAGTTCGCTGCGCACCAGGTAGCCGTCGCGATTGCCGTCGGCGGAGTCGAAGCGCGCGGCGAACCCTGGCTGTGCCGCGGCCTCGGCGCGACTGATGCGGCCGTCGCCATCACGGTCCAGCGCAATCGCCCTGGTCATTGCGCCGTGCCGCATTCCGCTGGGCCCCATGCCACCGCGGCCCATGCCGTCATGGTCCATGCCGCCGCGCTTACCGCGGTGGCCGCCGTGGCCCTGCCACGACGGGCGCTCGCTGGCGTCGAGCTTGCCGTCGCGATTCTTGTCGAGACGCTCGAACATTTCCGCCATGCGCGGGTGCTGGGCGGCCTCGGCACGGTCGATGACGCCGTCGTTGTTGGCGTCCAGCTTCATCATCGGGCGGCGCTGCGGCGGATCGGCCGGCGGCGCCGACGGTGCCGCCATGGCTGCGCCTGCGATGGCCACGGCCACGGCCGCGACGAGCAATTGGGTTCGGTTCATGCGGGGACTCCCGGGGCGGCAGCGAAATGCGCCGTTGCCCCCAGTCAACGCCGCCGGCCTGGCGCGGTTGACAGGTGCAAGATCGCGTTGCGTGGCTGGACAGCGCCCTGCTGCCCGGCGCTATGCTGGGCCATGGGCAATGACCTCCCTGACAGCGACGACCTGCGCCTGTTCCATACCGGCGAACACGCCTGCGGGTACTGGCCCGAGCGCATTGCCCGCGACCTCGTGCTGGACCCGCGCGACCCGCGCCTGGCACAGTGGTATCCGCTCGCGCTGGGCTGGGGATTCCGCCGCTCCGGCGACATCGTCTACCGGCCGCATTGCGCTGGCTGCCATGCCTGTGTCGCGGTGCGCATCCCGATCGAGCGCTTCGCGCCTGACCGCAGCCAACGCCGCTGCCTGGCACGCAATGCCCAGGTCGAAGTGCGCATCTGCCCGACGCAGCGCAGTGACGAACACCTGGATCTGTATCGCCGCTACCTCGCCGCGCGCCACCTTGGCGGTGGCATGGACGAGCATGGCGCGACCGAATTCGACCAGTTCCTGATCGGCAGCTGGAGTACCGGCCGCTTCCTGGAACTGCGCGACGCAGCCGCGCACGGACCCGGCGCGCTGCTGGCCGTGGCCGTCACCGACATCACCGCAGCCGGGATGTCGGCGGTGTACACGTTCTATGACCCCGAGGCGGTCGGACGCGGACTGGGCACCCTGGCCATCCTCAAGCAAATCGAATGGGCCCGCCGCGAGCAGTGCCCGCACCTGTACCTGGGCTACTGGATCGCCGGCCACGCCAAGATGGACTACAAGCGACGCTTCCGCCCGCTCGAGGGTTTCGACGGCAAGCGTTGGCGTGAACTCGGTGATCCCAAGCTTGCCTGATCGCGCACAAGGCCGTTATGCGAGCGGCGCGGCTCGTGCATTCGTTCGAACGCCATGACACGGACCCGCTGCCGGGCGTTGCATTCGAAAAGTCAGGGGCGCCGCGGCTCGGGCGCGACAGCGTTCCCAGCCGGCAGTGACCGCGCTGGAGGGGTCTCGGGCGTCGCCGCATCCGGCTCGTTGCGCGCCGGCGACGCAGACGCCTCGGTTTGCGCGGGGATGCGCGGGCCGAAGCCGAACGCTCCTTCTCCCCGCACCGAGACGATCATCCGGACCATGTTGGTCGGCACCATGATCTCCCGTTCTATCGCCGTGCCGTCGGCTCCGAGACCATCGAGGGTCATCTCGATCAGGGCGCCACCGGTGTCGATCTCGCGGCACAGCACATGCGCGCCGCCCAGACCTTCCACGAGGTACGGCTTGATCGCATCGCCGAGCGCTTCCAGCGCGGGCGGAAAGAAGAACACGGCATAACCCTGCTTGTCGTCCATTGATGCTCCCTGGTGGCTGCGATCAGCGTAGCTCGATGTGCAATCTTCCTGCAGCCTGGCGCGCGCGCTCGCGGGCCTGGTCGACGTCCTCGCCAAGCGCGAGCGTCACCGCGACGCGGCGCTGGCCATCGACGCGTGGTTTGCCGAACAATCGCAACTGGGTGTCGACCTGCGCCAGCGCCGCGTCGACGCCGCCGAACACCGGCACGCCATGGCCTTCGGCCAGCACGGCGCAGGACGCCGCCGGACCGTACCGGCGGATCGAGGGAACCGGCAGGCCGAGGATCGCGCGCGCATGCAGCGCGAACTGGCCCAGGTCCTGCGATGCCAGCGTGACCAGTCCGGTGTCGTGCGGGCGCGGCGAGACCTCGCTGAACCACACCTCGTCGCCCTGCACGAACAGCTCGACACCAAACACGCCATAGCCCCCGAGATCGTCGGTGATGCTGCGCGCGATGCCCTGTGCGCGGGCCAGGGCGCGGTTGGACATCGGCTGCGGGTGCCAGCTTTCGCGGTAGTCGCCATCGCGCTGCAGGTGGCCGATCGGCGCGCAGAAAGTGGTTCCGCCGACGTGGCGGACGGTAAGCAGGGTGATCTCGTAGTCGAAGTCGACGAACCCTTCCACGATCACCCGGCCGGCACCGGCGCGGCCACCGGCCTGCGCATGCTCCCAGGCCTTGTCGATGTCGTCGGCACTGCGCAGCGTCGACTGGCCCTTGCCCGACGACGACATCACCGGCTTGACCACGCACGGCAGGCCAATCGCCTGCACTGCCTCGTGGTACTCCTCGCACGTGTCGACAAAGCGGTATTTCGATGTCGGCAGGCCCAGCGTTTCCGCGGCCAGACGGCGGATGCCCTCGCGATCCATGGTCAACCACGCCGCGCGCGCGGTCGGCACCACTCGGATGTCGCTGCCGCGCCCGGCGAACTCGCGCTCCAGTTCGACCAGCGTCTGCGTGTGGATCGCCTCGATCTCCGGCACGATCAGGTGCGGACGCTCCAGCGCGATCAGCCCGCGCAAGGCCGCGCCGTCGAGCATGTCCAGCACGTGGCTGCGGTGTGCAACCTGCATGGCGGGCGCATTGGCATAACGGTCGGCGGCGATCACCTCGACGCCGAAACGCTGCAGCTCGATCGCGACTTCCTTGCCCAATTCCCCCGAACCGAGCAGCAACACGCGCGTGGCGTGCGGGGACAACGGCGTACCGAGGGTGATCATGCGGGATCCAGGCGTGGGGCGTGGCTGCCAGTCTAGCTTTCCGCGCCGGCCCAAGTCGCACGCTTGGGCGGCATGCAGGTGGCATGCGATCCTGCCCGCATGGCCTTGGCGATTCCCCCGTTGCAATTGATCCGCGTTGTCGTGCGCGCCGCCGTGCTGGGGCTGGTGCTGCTGGTTGCCGCGTGTTCCGACAGCGAACGTCGCTCCCCGGGTTCGCAATTGAGCGGTCTCCTGCTCGACCCCCAGTTCAGCGAAATCAGTGGCCTGGCGGCCTCGCGCCGGCACCCCGGGGTGCTGTGGCTGCACGATGATGGCGGCAACCCGGCGCGGCTGTTCGCGGTCAGCACCCGTGGCCAATGGCTGGCGACCTTGCGCCTGGAAGGCATGTCCAAGACCGACTGGGAGGACATTGCCGCCTTCCAGCTCGACGGCCACGCGTATTTGTTGATCGCGGATGTCGGCGACAACGGTGGCCTGCGCAAGACCCTCCAGTTGCACGTGGTCGAGGAGCCGAAACGGCTCGAAAATTCGCGCTTGAAGCCGGCGTGGTCGATCGCGTTCCGTTGGCCCGACGGCGCGCGCGATTGCGAGGCCGTGGCGGTCGACGTCGCGCGGCGGCAGATCCTGCTGATCTCCAAGAAACGCCAACCGCCCGAACTGTTCGTGCTGCCGCTTCGACCGACCGGCACGGGTCTGCTGACCGCCACCCGGGTGGGCCTGCTGGCCGGCGTGCCGCGCGCCGATGCCGACCTGCAGCGCACTTCCCCCCGGCGCGCACGGCTGGTGTCGCAGGTGACCGCGGCGGACATCGCACCCGACGGGCACACGTTGGCGGTGATGACCTACCGCAACCTGCTGCTGTACCCGCGTGCCAAGGGCGAGAGCTGGTCCGACGCAGTGGCGCGCCCCCCGAATGCCAGCGCGCTGCCCTGGCTGCCGCAGGCCGAAGCACTGGGATGGTCGCGCGACGGCCGAAGCCTGTATGCCACCGGGGAATTCATCCCCGCCCCGCTTTACCGGATCACGCCCTAGGAGCTCCTCGCGTCGGCCTGGCTTGTGGCAAGAAGCCGCCCCGGACGGCGAGCAAGAATCTATTGACGTGATATCTTTTTGATATCACTCTAAGGCCCTCACCACCGCTTGAGGTCGCCATGAAAGAGAACCCCACCCACTCCGTGTCCGGCATTCCGATGTTGCTCGGGCTGCTCGTTGCCGACCTCGTCGCCGCCTACCTGGTCATCCAGGGCGCGCAGGGTGCGGGGGCCACGAGCGTGGTCGCCGGTGTGTTGCTCGGCACCATCGCGACGTTCTGCCTGGCCGGCCTGTACATGGTCGAACCCAACCAGGCGGCGGTGCTGAGCCTGTTCGGCAAGTACGTCGGCACGGTCAAGGACAACGGCCTGCGCTGGAACAGCCCCTTCTACGCCAAGAAGAAGGTCAGCCAGCGCGTGCGCAACTTCGAGAGCGGCAAGCTCAAGGTCAACGAACTCGACGGCAGCCCGATCGAGATCGCCGCGGTGATCGTCTGGCAGGTGGTCGATTCGGCCGAGGCGGTCTACAACGTCGACGATTACGAGAGCTTCGTGCACATCCAGTCGGAGTCCGCGCTGCGCACGATGGCCACCAGCTACCCCTACGACCAGCACGAGGACGGCCAACTGGCGCTTCGCAGCCACGCTGCCGAGGTGTCCAAGCACCTCCTCGACGAACTGCAGGACCGCCTCGCCAACGCCGGCATCGAAGTGTTGGACGCCCGCATCAGCCACTTGGCCTACGCTCCGGAAATCGCCCAGGCCATGCTCCAGCGCCAGCAGGCCAACGCCATCATCTCGGCGCGCACGCGCATCGTTGCCGGCGCGGTCGGCATGGTCGAGATGGCGCTGGCCGAGCTGGAGAAAAACGGCGTGGTGCATCTGGACGAGGAGCGCAAGGCGGCGATGGTCAGCAACCTGCTCGTCGTGCTGTGCAGCGAGCGCACCCAGCCGATCGTCAACGCCGGCTCCATCTACTGAGCCACCGAGGATTCCCCATGAGCATTTCCGTCATCGGCGGCGTCGTCGCCGTATTCATCGTGGTGCTGGTGGTCGTCGGCCACGCGTCGCGCAGACGTCGCGGGCAGTAGGCAGCGATGGCAGAGAAGAAGGCCTATCCGCTGCGCATCAACGCCGACGTCATCGCGGCGGCGCAGCGATGGGCCGATGACGAGTTGCGAAGCCTCAATGCGCAGATCGAATACGTGCTGCGCGATGCGTTGCGCAAGGCGGGGCGGCTGCCCAGTGCCGCGACCAACGATCCCAAGGAAGCCAGGAAATGAGCAATCGCTGGAACTACAAGGTGGTGGAACTGAAGGTGAAACTGTTCGCCGGCAGCATGACCGGACGCGTGCAATCCGAACTCGACAAGCTCGGTGCGCAGGGCTGGGAGCTGGTGTCGGTCGTGCAGGCGTCGCCGGTTGACTCCGTGCGGCTGTACCTGAAGAAGGACGCATGAGGTGAACGCGTGGCGCTCCGACCGGCGAGCACCCGGGCAATGGCGGTTGGACATCAAGACGGCCGCGGCATGGGGCATGCTCGGCGCGCTGTCGGCGGTCGCGGTGCTGCCTTACCTCATGCAGGTGATGCCCGAGCCTTTCGCGAAGCTGCGGATCCCGCTTCCTGCATTCGTCGCATTGCAGGCGTTGCAGTCCCTGATGCTGCTCGGCGTCTTGTCGCTGCTTGGCCTGCGCATGGGTCACAGGTTCGGCCTCGGCAGCCCGTTGCTGCAGGCTTGGCTGGGCGGCAGGGATGCGACAAATTGGCGCGCGCTCAGGCCGTTGCAGGCGATCGGCCTCGGGGCGCTCACCGCTGGCGTGGTACTCGGCGCGAGCCTGCTTCTGGATCCAATGCTGCCCCAACCCCTACATGCCATCGCCGACCCCGGCATTGGAAAATCGCTGCTCAACGGCTTGCTTGCCTCGTTTTACGGCGGCATCAGCGAGGAACTGGTGCTGCGGCTGTTCCTGATGACGCTGCTGGTCTGGGGATTCTCCGGGTTCGGCCGGCGCCAGCCCGGCCCCGCTATCTACTGGATGGCGATCATCATTGCGGCGCTGCTGTTCGGCGCGGGGCACCTGCCTGCCGCGGCGAAACTCTGGGGCCTGAGCGACATCGTCATGGTCCGCACCATCGCGTTGAACGCAATCGCCGGACTCACATTCGGCTGGCTGTACTGGCGTCGCGGCATCGAGATGGCGATGGTCGGCCACTTCAGCGCGGATATCGTCCTGCACGTGCTTGCGCCGCTCGCCTCGCAGGCGCACGCAGGTTGAGGCACCACGCCGCCGTTCCCGGCCAGACATCCGCCGATTACGACGGCGCCGTGTTCTTGCCTGACGGAGCGCGGCCGCTTTCATCGGCCTGGCCCTCTTGACCGGGCGCTGCGCCGGGCCCGGCATCCCGTCACGCACGGCGGCTGCCAGCGACGCGCAGACCCGACCCACTGCCACGGCTTCCGCGCTCACAAGCATTGCCGCAAAGGCTGCGCGAACTGGCGACATCGCCCGCGCGCGGCTAACCTGCCGCCATGCGCGTGATCGTCCGGCACCTGATCAATACCCCCGAGATTGAACTCTGGCCGGGCGGCCTGCTGCGTGCGCGCAGCAACCACGATGCCCGCGCCCTGTCGCGGGCGCGCCACGTGCTGCGGCGCAAGCGCGATGGGCGCTTCCTGGCGGCCGACCTGCCCGAGGGACTGCTGCCGCTGGTGCACCGTCTTAACCACGAGCCGGGGCTGGACGAGGCGCTTGATGCCCTGGATGCCCATCCCGCCCACCGTCGCCCCGGTCTGGAGCACGTCGCGGAGCTGCCGCTGGGACGGTTGCACGAACGCCTGCACGCGCTCGGCCTGGATGAAGCTTATGGCGAACGCACCGGGCTGCCGCTGGTCGCGGAACCCGACTGGCTCGATCTCGCCGGCTTCGACCGCTATCGCCGTCCGCTGTGGCTGCACGTCGATGCCGCGCGCGCCTGGTCGCACCTGCATGCGGCGTCGATGCACGATGGCGTGGTGCTCGAGGCCATCTCCGGCTACCGCAGCCACGACTACCAACTGGCCATCTTCGAGCGCAAGCGCGCCCGCGGCCAGGCGGTCGAGGAGATCCTCACCGTCAACGCCGCGCCCGGCTACAGCGAACACCACTCCGGCCTGGCGCTCGACATCGGTGCGCCGGGCGAGCCGCCGGCGGAGGCGTCGTTCGAGCACACCGCCGCATTTGCCTGGCTGCGCGACAACGCCGGTGGCTACGGCTTCGTGATGAGCTATCCGCGCGACAATCCCCATGGCATCGTCTACGAGCCTTGGCACTGGTGCTTCCTCGGGCAGCGCTAGCGCCAGTGCGCGTGCCACACCGGACCGCACACTGACCCCAACGGCGTTCGCCACGTGAGCGCACGTGCGCCCGGGCAATCACGGGGAACGATCCACCGCGAACGCCCAACCACCGGTCAAAAGTCACAAATGCAGTCAGGTACCCTGCCGATGTCCGCGACCGTGACTTCCGGCCGGGGCGATCCGTGACGCGGGCCGCCATGCTCGGGCATTCTTCGCTGCGGAAACCTCGACCATGACCCTGCGCCCGCTTGTGCTCGCCCTCGCCCTGACGCTGTCCGTTGCCGGTTGTGCATCGGGACCCGCGCTTTCCGACACGCCCCCAGCCGCCGTCAACCAGCAGGCCAAGGCCGACCAGCTCAACGTCCTGTACGACCAGTACTGGGAAGAAGTGCTCAAGCTCAACCCGGTGCAGGCGACGTTCCAGGGTGACGCCCGCTACAACGACCAGTTGCCTGACTTCGGCTCGGCCGAGTTCCGCCAGCAGCAGCACGATTTCACCGCGCGCTGGCTGAAGACCCTGCAGGACATCGGACCCGACGGCCTGCAGGGCCAGGACCTGCTGAGCTACCAGATCTTCGTGCGCGACGCGAAGAATTCGCTTGAGTCCGAGCAGTTCCCCGACTGGATGATGCCCGTCGACCAGATGCGCAGCCTTGCGACGTTCGCCGTGCAGCTCGGGTCGGGCGTCGGCGCGCAGCCCTTCAAGACCGTGAAGGACTACGACAACTGGCTGGCACGCGGCAACAAGGTGCCGCAGCTGTTCGACACCTCCATCGCCAACATGCGTGAAGGCATGAAGGCCGGCGTGGTGCAGCCGCGCGCGCTGATGGTGAAGGTCGTGCCCCAGCTCGATTCGCTGATCAAGGACAAGCCGGAGGACACGCTGTTCTGGGGCCCGATCACCAGAATGCCGGCGGATTTTTCCGCGGCCGACAAGCAGCGACTGACGGCGGCCTACGCCGACATGATCGGCGCCCACGTGATGCCGGCCTACCGCAAGCTGCGCGCCTTCATCAATGACGAATACCTGCCGGCAACGCGCGACTCGGTCGGCCTGGACAAGCTGCCCAACGGCCAGGCGTGGTACGCGTTCAACGCGCGCATGCGCACCACCACCGACATGAGCCCGGCGCAGATCCACGAACTGGGCCTGAGCGAGGTCGCGCGCATCCACGGCGAGATCCGCAAGGTGATGGCGGAGGTGAAATTCAAGGGTTCGCTGCAGGACTTCTTCAAGTTCATGCAGACCGACAAGCGCTTCGCGTTCAAGGACGAGCCGGCGCTGCTCGCGTACTACCGCTCGCTCGAGTCGCGCATCAACGCGAAGATCCCCGAGCAGTTCTCGCTGACGCCGAAGGCGCCGTTCGAGATCCGCCCGGTCGAGGCCTTCCGTGCCAAGTCCGCCGCTGGCGGCGAATACCAGGGCCCGAGCGAGGACGGCACCCGCCCCGGCATCTTCTACGTCAACACGTTCGACATGCCGACGCGCAAGACCTGGGACGCCGAGGACCTGTACCTGCACGAGGCGATTCCCGGTCATCACTTCCAGATCGCGCTGCAGCAGGAGTTGACCGGCCTGCCGAAGTTCCGCCGCTTCGGTGGCGAGACTGCGTTCGCCGAGGGCTGGGGCCTGTATGCCGAGTCGCTGGGCAAGGACCTGGGTGTGTACGAGACGCCGTATGACTACTTCGGCTACCTGCAGAATGAACTGTGGCGCGCGATCCGCCTGGTGACCGACACCGGCCTGCACAGCAAGAACTGGACCCGCGAGCAGGTGATCCAGTACATGCTCGACAATTCCGCCGAAAGCAAGACCCAGTCGACCGCGGAAGCCGAGCGCTACGTCGCCTGGCCGGGCCAGGCGTTGGCCTACAAGATCGGCGAATTGAAGATCCAGCAACTGCGCAAGCGCGCGCAGGATGCGCTGGGAAGTAAATTCGACATTCGTGAGTTCCACGCCGAGGTACTGAAGGACGGCTCGGTGCCGCTGGACGTGCTGGAAGCGAAGATCGACCGCTGGATTGCATCGAAGCAAGCCTGAGAGCAGCGGGCAAAAGGACAGGAAGGGCCGGCATTGCCGGCCTTTCTTTTGTACGCTGCGCGTATCAGGCCATCGGAAGCCGCGCTGTTTGTGGCCAACGACAACGCCCCGCTACACGGCCCCGGTCGAACCTGGCCCTTGTCTCAAGTGACCAAGCCGTATTCCGAACAGGCAGAAATGAACGACATTCCATCACCCGCGGCGGTGTTCCATTCCAGCAGCGAAAAGGAAGGCTCCGCGTCGTTCCAAAGTGTGTTGGATCGGGCCGTGCGGGCGCGCAAACGCGCGTACCCGGTACAGGTGCGCTTCGCGGAGGACGCTGCCGCGGTGGATACCCTCGAAGGCGTCGTACACGCCACGCTGGGCGATGCCATCGTGACCGGACTGTTCGGTGAGCTCTGGCCGGTTCCCGGTGCCTCGTTCGCCGGCAAGTACCAGGCGGTGTCGCCGCTGCAAATGGGTGCGCCGGGCCTGTACCTGAGC
This sequence comes from Lysobacterales bacterium, assembly GCA_038248955.1. GTDB lineage: Bacteria > Pseudomonadota > Gammaproteobacteria > Xanthomonadales > Xanthomonadaceae > Lysobacter_K. The sequence continues at coordinate 4,247 of JBBRWW010000034.1, read as the reverse complement.
CGCCCGATCGAGGTGTTGGCCGTGCCCATGGAGGTGCCGTTCGAAGTCGTGCTGGCCGACGGACGCGCCCGATTGACCGGCCAGGCCGGCGACTGGCTGATCGACTACGGCGACGGCAATCTCGGAATCGTCAACACCACCGTTTTCGATGCCACCTACGAAATTCCGGGATCAGACTGACATGGCATTCCATCATGTGGTCCAGCGTTTGCTGCTGATTGGCATGCGCCTGCCCGTTCCGCCGCCTCCAGCCAAACGGCAGCAGCCCGCCGCATTGGTACCGCTGATCCAGGCGATCGCGCCGTCCCATCGCGCGTTCAACCTGCGCGCCATCGAGTATGGCAACCGCTACCGCAGCGCCTTCTGGGCGAGCTACCTGCTGATCGCCCTGGCCGTCCTGTGCGCGGGATTGCCGTTGGCATTGGGGTGGGACGACGCGCAGCACGGCATGCACCACTTTTCCGTCGTCTGGGTGGTCTGCGAACTGGTCATCATCGTGTTCGTCGGCCTGATCTACTGGCGCGGACACAAGGAAGACTGGCAAGGACAATGGCTGGTCGCGCGGACCCAGGCCGAGCTGACCTGGTACCTGCCTCTGGTCGCGCCATTGGTGGATTTCGACGAGACAGTCGACGATATCCCGCGCACCGCGAACTGGTACGCGTGCCTCAACCGGCCGGGGCACGACCTGCAGGCCGGCGACGATTTTGATGGTGTATGCCACGCGCACCGCGAGCTGGCCCGTACGCAGTTGGCCGGCGCCTGGTCCGACCCGGAATTCATCACTGAGTATGCCCGCTGGACGGTGACCATCATCGAAGGGCAGCGGCAATACCATCAGCATGTCGCGCGGCGCCAGCACGCGCTGCAGCATCGCGTGCATGCGATCACCGCCTGGCTGTTTGTCATGACCGGGACCGCGGCCCTGGCGCACCTCTTCGTCCATTCCAACGCACTGACGCTGGCGACGATGTTCTTCCCCGCGCTGGGCGCATCGCTGCATGGCGCGCTGGCGCAGTCGGAAGCCTATCGGCTGGAAGCGGCTTCCGAGCGCCTGGCGATGGAATTGGGCACGATCGTCGAGCCGGTCAAGGCAGCACTGGAGCGCGACGATCCGATCGCATCCGTGGACGTGCTGCGCGACGCTGCCCTGTCTGCCGTCGCCTTGATCCTCGACGAACACCAGGACTGGCACATGCTGGTGCGTCCGCACCATTTGCCGCTGGGTTAGCGGTCGGCGTCAACGATGGCGCCACAATGTGCACTTGCGCGGCCACCGTGGACCGGTGATCGGTGCGCACCAGGCGCAGGCTCCGGCTGACCAGGTCGCGGGAGGCAACATCGGTCGCGCCAGCACACCGAACCCGTTGCCATCCAAGTCGTGCCGGGCTGTCTGGCGGGGCGCTTACGCCAGTTGCCCCGGATCGCGACTGATGCGGGTTCCGGTCACGGCCTGCGGCGTCGAGCCGTCCGCGAGTAGATCCAGGCCCGAACCCGCCCGCAACAACCGAATCCTCACGCGCAGGCCGGGCGCATTGTCCTCGAGCCAGACCCGGCCCCCGTGCCGAACCACGATCGCCCGCACCAGGCTCATGCCCAAGCCGGTTCCCGGCGAGCCGCGATGCGCCTCCTGCCGATAGAAGCGATCGAACACTCGCTCGCGTTCGCTTTCGGGAATGCCCGGGCCGCTGTCGACGATATCCAGCACCACGCCATCGGGTTGCACGCGCAGCGACATGGTCACCGCGGTACCGGCAGGCGCGTAATGCACTGCGTTGTCGAGCAGGTTGACCAGCATCTGGAACATCTGGTCGGGATCGCCACGTACCTGGCCGCCCTCCTCCACGGCGGCGCGCAGCGCGATGCCACGCTCTGCCGCGAGGGGCGTGTACAAATCGTGCGCATCGCGGATCAGCGCGGACAGGTCGACCGCGGCCTCGATCGTGGGTAGCGGCTGCGCCTCGATGCGCGCCAGCCGCAGCAGCGCGGCGAAGGTCTGCAGCAGCTGGTCGGTTTCGGCAATCGCCGCGTCCAGTTCCGAGGCATGCGCTTCATCGCGCGATTGTTCGCGCAGTTGCTCCAGCCGCGTTCGCAGTCGCGTCAGGGGCGTGCGCAGGTCATGCGCGATATGGTCGGTGGCATGGCGCACGCCGCCAAGCAACTCCTCGATGCGATCCAGCATGGCGTTGAATCGTTGCGTCAGCAGGTCGAAGGCATCACCGCTGCCGCTTTCCCCGGCGCGCAACGCCAGTTCGCCGCCGCCGACCCTCGACGCGGTCATGACCAGCAGCCGCAACCTTCGCGACACCGACCGCGCGATCCACCAGCCGATCGCGCCACCCAGCGTCGCCGCTACCAGCGCCGCCACCAGGGCCGCCTTCGACATCGAGTCCAGGAAGCTGGCCTGGGACCGCATGCGCAGGCCGGCGAGCAGCACCTCGCCGTCATCCAGCGGCTGCAGGTGCGCGATCACCCACTGTCGACCGTCGCGGGTTTGCTCGTCGAACTCGATCCAGCCGCTTGGGCGAGCGAACGCCGGCAGGTGTCGGTACGAGCCGCCGTCGATGTCGCCGCCGTGCCCGATCAGCGCGTACACGCCGTCCTGGTCATGCGATGCCGCGACGCGCTGGCGTATGTCGTCGAGCAGGGCCTGCCTGCCGGCATGCTGGTACAGGTCGAACAAACCATCGGCTTCGGCGCCGATCACCTCGCGGGCATCGTGGGCCAGCAGCGCCGACACGGCGTAGTACATTCCGACCCCCAGCAAGGCGAAGGCGAGCACGAACGACGCCATCACCGCCAGCGCAAGGCGCACGCTGGTCATGCGCAGGATGCGGATCACGCGCCGAGCCGATAGCCGGCGCCGCGAACGGTATGCAGCAACGACACGCTGGAACCCTGGTCGATCTTCTGGCGCAAGCGGCTGATATGCACGTCGATGACGTTGGTCTGCGGATCGAAGTGGTAGTCCCAGACCGCTTCCAGCAGCATCGTCCGCGTGACGATCCGACCGGCATGGCGCATCAGGTATTCCAGCACGCGGAATTCGCGCGGCTGCAGTTCGATGCGCCTGCCGCCGCGGCGCGCCTCGCGGCGCAGCAGGTCGAGCTCCAGGTCGGCGGCGTGAAGGCAAGTCGACTCGCTTTCCTCCGGCCGCGAGCGGCGCAGGCTGCCATCCAGGCGTGCACTCAATTCGGAATAGGCGAACGGTTTGGCGAGGTAGTCGTCGGCACCGGCGCGCAATCCTTCGACGCGATGATCGACGTCGCCCAGCGCGCTCAGCAAGAGCACCGGCACATGGTTGCCGGCGCCACGCAACGTCTTCAGAAGGGTGAGTCCATCCAGCGCCGGCAGCATGCGGTCGAGCACCAGCGCGTCGTAGGTCTCGGTAGTGGCCATGAACAGTCCGTCGCGTCCGTTGTCGACCACGTCGACCGCGTAGCCTTCCTCCCGCAATCCCTTGGCGACGAAGTCGGCGGTGAGCTTGTCGTCTTCGACGATCAGGATGCGCATTGCGTCTCCGGAAAGACGTTGGCCTGCAAAAAGAATACCCCGCCGGCTCATCGCCGACGGGGTTTGGCACGTTCCTGTCAATCAGCTCGACCGTGCGAGTTCACACGGCGCGGGAATGCAACCTAGGTATTCGCAGCTGATTTCGTCGCGACCCACTTGTTGCAGTGGCCGATCTTGTTGCGCTGTTCGCAGCGCTTTTTCGCGGTGTTCCTGGCCATGTGGCGCGCGGCCGTCGCCTTCGACGATGCGGAGGCGACGGACTTTGGCGCCGCCATGGCGGTCGCGGCCGGCGCAGCCTTGGCTTCATGTGCGGAAGTCGTTGCAGCCGGCGGGCTGGCCGGTTTGGCGGGCGGGGCCGCGAACGCGGTCGTCGCGGTGCCCAGGACGAGGGCGATGGCGAGCAGGGATTGGCGGATGTCGAGGCGGTTGCGCATGACGAACTCCTGGAGGAATGAGGGGAGGTAGCCGATGGAGCTGGACTCCACCGCAGCGCCAGATTGCAGCGTGGGCGTTTTCCCCGGGCTTTCCGCAACATGAAGAATCGGCAATGTTGCCGGCGCCGGCCGCCGAACTTGGCAGGGACCGGGACGCCAACAAACAACAACGCCCCTTGCGGGGCGTTGTTGTAGTGCGCGTGGACAGGCCGTTTCAGAACACCTCGAAACCAACCCAGCCCTGCGGTCGTCGCTGATGACCGCGCGATCGGCCTTGGATCAGCTGCCGGTGAAGCCGTT
>JBBRWW010000033.1:0-23791 GCA_038248955.1 Lysobacterales bacterium | reverse complement strand
TCACCCATGCAGGAGGAGCAAGCCGTATGTCCAGGCTGGAAACGGAACAACTGCGACAACGGCCACCGGCGTCGCCCGCTTTGCTTCGCGGCAAGGTTGACCGGCTCGCCGCCACCGTGCCCGCCGCCGCGACCACCCCGCTGTACGACCCGCGCGACGAGCGCGATGCCTGCGGCTTCGGGCTGATCGCGCAGCTCGACGACCAGCCCAGCCGCGCAGTGGTCGATCACGCCATCGAGGCCTTGGTGCGGATGACCCACCGCGGCGGCGTCGCCGCCGACGGCCTCAGCGGAGATGGCTGCGGATTGCTGCTGCGGCAACCGACCGCGTTCCTGCGAACGCTCGCCGAGGAATGCGGGATCGCCCTGCGCGGCCGCCTGTTCGCTTCGGGGTTGGTGTTCCTGCCGCATGACCCCGGCGAAGCCGCCCACGCGCGTGCAACGCTGGACCAGGCGCTGCAGCACGAGCAACTCGTGGTCGCCGGATGGCGCCGGGTACCGGTCGATGCCGGGGCCTGCGGCGAACGCGCCCGGCAATCGATGCCACGCATCGAACAGATCTTCGTGAGCCCGGCCGGTGAGGGCGATCCCGGCGGCTTCGAGTCCTCGTTGTTCCTGGCCCGGCGGCGCGCCGAACAGCGCCTGCAATCGCTGCCCGACTTCTATGTCGTGACCTTGTCGGCCGCGACGATCGGCTACAAGGGCATGGCGCTGCCGGATCGTCTGACGCAGCTGTACCCCGACCTGCAGCGCGACGACCTGGCCAGCAGCGTGGTCGTGTTCCACCAGCGCTTCTCGACCAACAGCGCGCCGCGCTGGCCGCTGGCGCAGCCGTTCCGGCTGCTCGCGCACAACGGCGAGATCAACACCATCGCCGGCAACCGCGCGTGGGCGCAGGCTCGCGCCCACGCATGGCGCACGCCAGCGCTGGACCTGCGCGAGTTCGACCCGGTCATCAGCCACACCGGCTCCGACTCGCAGAGCCTCGACGACATGCTGGCGATCCTGCAGGCCGGCGGCATGGACCTGCTCAAGGCGATGCGCATCCTGATCCCGCCGGCGACGCAATCGCTGGAGTACAAGGATGCCGACCTCGCCGCGTTCTACGAGTACTACGCACTCAACAGCGAACCCTGGGACGGACCGGCCGGCATCGTCACCTGCGACCTGCGCTTCGCCGCATGCACGCTCGACCGCAACGGCCTGCGACCGGCGCGCTGGCTGCGCACGCGCGATCGGCACTTCCTGATCGCGTCGGAAGCCGGCGTGTGGGACCTGCCGATCGAGGAGATCGAGGCCAAGGGCAAGCTCGGTCCGGGCGAGATGATCGCCGTCGACCTGTACTCGGGCGAACTGCTCGACAGCGAAGCGATCGACCGCATCAACCGTTCGCGGGCGCCGTACAAGCGCTGGCTGAAGCAGGGCACCACGTTCCTGCAGACCGAACTGATCGACCCGAGCGTGACCGCCGACCCGTTCGAGAGCGACACCCTCGCCGGCTTCCAGAAGCTGTTCCAACTCACCCGCGAGGAGCGCGAACTGGTGCTGCGCCCGCTCGCCGAGATGGAACAGGAAGCCACCGGCTCGATGGGCGACGACGTGCCGATGGCGGTGCTGAGCCAGCAGGTGCGGCCGCTGTACGACTGCTTCCGGCAGGCGTTCGCGCAGGTCACCAACCCGCCGATCGACCCGTTGCGGGAGGACTGCGTGATGTCGCTGGCGACCCAGATCGGGCGCGAGGGCAACATCTTCGTCGACGGCCCCGGCAACGTCGACCACGTATTGCTGAACTCGCCGGTACTGTCGCAACGCAAGGTCAAGCAGTTGCTGGCGATGCCGCCGTTCGACGCGTCGCACCGCTACATCGACCTCAACTTTTCAGCCGCCGAGGGCCTGCAAGCGGCCCTGCAGCGGATCTGCGCCGAGGCCGCGGATGCCGCGCGCGAGGGCAACGTGCTGCTCATCCTCAGCGACCGCCGTCCCCGCCGCGACGCGCTGATGGTGCATGCACTACTCGCCACCGGCGCGGTGCACCAGCACCTGTCGCGCGCCGGCCTGCGCTGCGGCAGCAACCTGATCATCGAAACCGGCACCGCCCGCGACCCGCACCACTTCGCCTGCCTGATCGGCCTGGGCGCAACCGCCGTCTACCCCTACCTCGCCTACCAGACCCTGCACGACCTTGGCACCCGCGGCGTGCTCAAGACCCTGCATGGCGAGGTCGCGCAGATCGGTCGCAGTTACCGCCGGGGGATCAAGAAGGGCCTGTTGAAGATCATCTCCAAGATGGGCATCAGCACCATCGGCAGCTACCGCGGCGCGCAGCTGTTCGAGATCATCGGCCTCGACCCGGACGTGGTCGACCTGTGCTTCGCCGGCACCGCCGCGCGCATCGGTGGCGCGGGCTTCGAGGCGTTGCAGGCCGACGCCGAATTCCTGGCGAGGCAAGCGTGGGATGGCAACGTGCTGCCGGCGATCGGCGGCCTGCTGAAGTACACCCCGGACGGCGAATACCACCAGTTCAATCCTGATGTGGTGACGAGCCTGCAGCGCGCGGTCGTCAGCGGCCAATGGGACGACTGGCTGGCGTATGCGAAGCACGTCAACGAGCGCCCGCCGGCGGCATTGCGCGACCTGCTGCAACTGCGCACGGAGGCGTGCGTGCCGATTCCGCTTGAGGATGTCGAGCCGGTCGAGTCGATCGTGCGGCGCTTCGACTCGGCGGCGATGAGCCTGGGCGCGCTGTCCCCGGAGGCGCACGAGGCACTGGCGATCGCAATGAACCGCCTGGGGGGGCGCAGCAACTCCGGCGAGGGCGGCGAGGACCCGGCGCGCCATGGCACCGACAAGGCCAGCAAGATCAAGCAGATCGCCTCGGGTCGCTTCGGAGTGACCCCGGAATACCTGGTCAGCGCGCAGGTGCTGCAGATCAAGATGGCGCAGGGCGCCAAGCCCGGCGAGGGCGGCCAATTGCCCGGCCACAAGGTCAACGCGCTGATCGCGCGCCTGCGCCACGCGATGCCGGGCATCGGCCTGATCTCGCCGCCGCCGCACCACGACATCTATTCGATCGAGGACCTCGCGCAGCTGATCCATGACCTCCGGGAGGTCAACCCGCAGGCGCTGGTGTCGGTGAAGCTGGTCTCGCACGCTGGCGTCGGCACGATCGCCGCCGGCGTGGCCAAGGCCGGCGCCGACCTGATCACGATCTCCGGCCACGACGGTGGCACCGGCGCAAGTCCGCTGTCGTCGATCCGCTACGCCGGCACGCCGTGGGAACTGGGCATCGCCGAGGCGCGCCAGGCGTTGCTCGCCAATGGCCTGCGCGAGCGGGTGATCCTGCAGGGCGACGGCGGCCTGAAGAGCGGCCTCGACGTCGTCAAGGCGGCGCTGTTGGGCGCGGAGAGTTTCGGCTTCGGCACCGCGCCGATGATCGCGCTGGGCTGCAAATACCTGCGCATCTGCCACCTCAACAACTGCGCGACGGGGGTGGCGACCCAGGACGAAGGCCTGCGTCGCGACCACTTCACCGGCCTTCCCGAACGCGTCGAGAATTTCTTCCTGCTGCTCGCCCAGGAAGTGCGGCTGCTGCTGGCGCAGCTGGGCGTGCGCACGCTGGGCGAGATCGTCGGCCGCGTCGACCTGCTACGGCAGATCGATGCGCCGCCCGGGCGCCAGCGCCGGCTCGATCTCGGCCCGTTGCTGGCCAGCGACGGTCTCGCCCACGGCGGGCATTGCGGCGTGCCGGCGATGCGCGCGGATGCCAGGGGCCTGGCGGCGCGCCTCGGCGCCGACCTGGCCGAGGTCATCGCCGGCAAGCGCGGCGGCGACTTCCACTATCCGATCCGCAACACCGACCGCAGCATCGGCGCGCGCCTTTCGGGCGACGTCGCGCGCGCGCACGGCAACCTCGGCATGAGCGACGCGCCGGTGTCGCTGCATTTCACCGGCACCGCCGGGCAGAGCTTCGGCGCGTTCCACGCCGGCGGCCTGCACTTCAATCTGGTCGGCGAGGCCAACGACTACGTCGGCAAGGGCATGGCCGGTGGCCGCATCGTGCTGCGCCCGCCGGACGGCGCGCGCTACATCGCCCACCAAACACCGATCCTCGGCAACACGTGCCTGTACGGCGCCACCGGCGGCGAGCTGTATGCGGCCGGCCGCGCCGGCGAGCGTTTCGCGGTGCGCAACTCGGGGGCGACAGCGGTGGTCGAAGGCGCCGGCGACCACTGTTGCGAATACATGACCGGCGGCGTGGTCGCGGTGCTCGGTCGCACCGGGCTCAACTTCGGTGCTGGTTTCACCGGCGGCATGGCGTACGTGCTCGACCTCGATCGCGATTTCGTCGACCGCTACAACCACGAACTGGTCGACATCCTGCGCATCTCCGCCGACGGCTTCGAACACCACCGCTCGCACCTGCGCAGCCTGCTCGACGCGCACATCGCGCTGACCGGCAGCGCCTGGGGAGCACACGTGCTCGCCGACATGCGCGATTTCATGGGCAAGTTCTGGCTGGTCAAGCCGAAGGCGGCGAGCCTGGCGTCGCTGGCGGAAAACCTGCGGAGGGCGGCATGACCGGCAAGCACACCCCGGCCAAGGACCTGTTCGCGTTCCGCGACCTGGCGCGCGAAATGCCGGCGCGCATCCCGATCGCCTTGCGCCAGGACGGCGACTGGGGCGAGGTGTACGCCCGCTTCGGCCAGGACGAGGCGAAGCACCAGGCCGGCCGCTGCCTGGATTGCGGGAATCCGTATTGCGCCTGGAAGTGCCCGCTGCACAACTACATCCCGCAGTGGCTGGAGCTTGCGCGCGAGGGCCGCGTGTTCGAGGCCGCAGACCTGTGCCACGAGACCAATCCGCTGCCGGAGATCTGCGGCCGGGTGTGCCCGCAGGACCGCCTGTGCGAGGGCAGCTGCACGCTCGATGACGGGTTCGGCGCGGTCACGATCGGCGCGGTGGAAAAGTACATCGTCGACACCGCGCTCGCGCAGGGCTGGCGGCCGGATCTGTCGAAGGTGCGCGCGACCGGGCAGCGCGTGGCGGTGGTCGGCGCCGGTCCGGCCGGGCTGGCCTGCGCCGATCGGCTCGCGCGCTCGGGCATCGCGGCGACGGTGTTCGACCGCTACGAGGCGATTGGCGGGCTGATGCAGTTCGGCATACCGAGCTTCAAGCTCGACCGGTCGGTCATGGTCACCCGCCGCGAGGTGCTCGACGGCATGGGCGTGCAGTTCCGCCTCGGCGTCGAGGTCGGCCGCGAGGTGACGCTCGAGGCATTGCTCGCCGAATTCGACGCGGTGTTCCTCGGCCTGGGCAGCTACCGTTACACCGACGGCGGCCTGCCCGGCCAGGACCTGAAGAACGTGCTGCCGGCGCTGCCATTCCTGGTGCAGAACGGACGCATCGTCGAGTCCGCGGGCCACGGCGACGGCGCAGGCAACGCACCGGTACGCAGCCGGCCGATCGCCGGCTGGGAAGACTCGATCGAACTGCCCGACCTGCGCGGCGGCCGCGTGGTGGTACTCGGCGGCGGCGACACCGGCATGGACTGCGTGCGCAGCGCGGTGCGCCTGGGCGCGGCCAGCGTGACGTGCGTGTATCGCCGCGACGAGGACAGCATGCCGGGCTCGGCGCGCGAGGTCGCCAACGCCCGCGAGGAAGGCGTGCAATTCCTGTTCAACCGCCAGCCGCTGGCGCTGCTCGGCGACGACGTCGTCAGCGGCGTGCGCGTGGCACGGACGCAATTGGGCGACGCGGATGCCCATGGGCGCCGGAACGCGGAAATCCTCCCGGGCAGCGAATCGGTGCTCGACGCCGACGTGGTGATCATCGCGTTCGGCTTCCAGCCCGATCCGCCGGCATGGCTGGCCATGCACGGTATCGAACTGCACGCCAACGGCCGGATCCTGACCAGCGGCGCGACCGCTGCGTATCCGTTCCAGACCGGGCATCCGCGCGTGTTTGCCGGCGGCGACGCGGTGCGCGGCGCGGACCTGGTGGTGACGGCCGCCTACGAGGGGCGCGAGGCCGCCGCCGGGATCGCGCGCCAGTTGCGGGAACTGGCGGCACGGCGAGAACCGCGCGACAGCGCCCGCACCTGAGCCGATCCCACCATGCGCCGTAGTATCCTCGCCGCTCCCACCCCACGGAGCGGCAGGATGAAGGCGATGCGTTGGATTGGACTGGCGTCATGCGCGCTGCTGCTGGCCGGATGTGCAAGCGGGCCGGTGCGGCGGGTGTCCGAACCATCCGCCCGTATCCAGCAACTCACCGTCGGCGCCGATGGCAACTGGTCGGCGGAAGTGCGGATCGAGAATTTCAGCAGCATTCCGATGCGCTTCGACGCCTTCGCCCTGGCCCTCAGCATCGGCGACGCCGCCGCCGGTACCCTGACCGCGCAGCCGGCATTGTCGATCGGGCCGGAATCGGCCGACATCGTCACCGTGACGCTCAAGCCCCAGTCGCCCGCCAAGCTGGCCGTCACCGACGCGCTCGCGGGCGGCCGCGGCATCAACTACACGTTGAAGGGCACGCTCGATGCGACGCCCGAGGAAGGCAAGCGCCGCAGCTTCACGTTCGAACGCACGAGCGCCTTGAGCCCCGCGCCCGGCCTGCCCGGCGTGCTGCGCTGAACCTGTTTCCCCTTTCCCTGCCGTCATTGCGGGCACCGCGCGCACCCACGGCCCCAAACGACGAGCCAACCCCATGAGCACCTACAAAGCCCCACTGGCCGACATGCGCTTCGCCCTGTTCGACGTGATCGGCGCCGAGGACGCATTCCAGAAACTCGGCTTCGTCGAGGCGACCCGCGACGTGCTCGACGCGGTGCTCGACGAAGGCGCGCGCTTCACCGAAACGGTGCTGGCGCCGCTCAATGAAATCGGCGACCGCATCGGCTGCACGCACGACAAGTCCACCGGTGCCGTCACCACGCCGCCGGGCTTCAAGCAGGCCTATGCCCAGTATGTCGAGGGTGGCTGGTCCGGCTTGACGGCGCCGCCTGAATTCGGCGGTCAGGGCCTGCCGCAGGCCGCTGGCGTCGCGCTCAAGGAGATGATCGACGCCGCCAACCTGGCTTGGGGCAACTTCCCGCTGCTGTCGCACGGCGCCACCGAAGCGCTGCTGCACCACGGCGAGGCCTGGCAACAGGAGGTGTTCCTCAAGCCGCTGGTCGAAGGCCGCTGGACCGGCACGATGTGCCTGACCGAGCCGCAATGCGGCACCGACCTCGGTTTGCTGAAGACCAGGGCCGAGCCGCAGGCCGACGGCAGCCATTCGATCAGCGGCACCAAGATCTTCATTACCGCCGGCGAGCACGACTTCACCGACAACATCGTGCACCTCGTGCTCGCGCGCCTGCCCGATGCGCCGTCCGGCAGCCGCGGCATTTCGCTGTTCGTGGTGCCCAAGCTCAAGGTCGACCGCGAGGGCAACGTCGGCGACGCCAACGCCGTGCGCGCCGGCAGCCTCGAGCACAAGATGGGCATCCACGGTTCGGCGACCTGCGTGCTGAATTTCGACGGTGCCCAGGGCTACCTCATCGGCCAACCCCACAAAGGCCTGATGGCGATGTTCACCATGATGAACACCGCCCGTCTCGCGGTCGGCCTGCAGGGTCTCGGCCTGTCGGACCGCGCCTACCAGAATGCCCTGGCGTACTCGCGCGACCGCCTGCAGATGCGCGCCTTGTCGGGCGCGAAGTTCCCCGACAAGCCGGCCGATCCGATCATCGTCCACCCCGACGTCCGCCGGATGCTGCTGACCTGCAAGGCGCTGGTCGAAGGCGGCCGGGTGATGGGTTACCACGGCGCGCTGCTGGTGGATGTCGCCAGTCACGCCAAGGACGCCGACGAACGTGCGCAGGCCGACGCGCTGAGCGGTTTCATGACCCCGATCATCAAGGCCTGCCTGACCGAATGGGGCGTGGAGTGCACGTATCACGCGCTGCAATGCTACGGCGGCCATGGCTACATCGCCGAGCACGGCATGGAGCAGCTGGCGCGCGATGCGCGCATCACCACGTTGTATGAGGGCACCACCGGCATCCAGGCGCTGGACCTGATGGGCCGCAAGGTCATCCAGCAGCAGGGCGCCGGGCTGCAGGTGTTGCTGGCCATGATCGAGCAGTTCTGCGCCGCCAACGAAGGCAACGCCGCGGTGGCCGAGTTCATCGCGCCGCTGCGCGAAAAGTCCGCGCAGTGGCTGCAAATGACGACGCAGGTCGGCCAGCGCGCGATGGGCAATGCCGATGAGATCGGCGCCGCCGCGTACGACTACCTGATGTATTCGGGCTATGTCGCGCTGGCGTACTGGTGGGCGCGCAGCGTCGCCACGAGCGAGGCCTCGTCGCAATCGGAACGGTTCAAGTCCGGCAAGCGCGAGACCGCGCGCTTCTACTTCGGCCGTATCCTGCCGCGCACGCTCGCCCACGCGGCAGCGGTCGACAGCGGAACGCAGACCTTGACCACGCTCGACGCGGACGCGTTCGACGCGTGACGATCCGCGCCGCGACCCGTGCCGATGATGGCTTCATCCTCGGCCTCGTCGAGCGCTTCGGCGAGTTCCCGCTGCCGCCGGGCCGCGATGCCGCCACCGTCACCGCCGCGCTGCGCCGCGACCTCGAACTGCATCTGCACGAGCGCCCGCTGACTTCGCATTTCTTCGTGATCTCGCAGGCCCGCCAACGCGCGGGCTTCGTGCACCTGCAACTGGTCGATGACTTCTTCGGCGCGGGGTTGCTGTGCCACATCTCCGACCTGGCAGTGGCGCGAGCCGACGAAGGCCGAGGGCTGGCGCGGCAGTTGCTTGCGCACGGCGAGGCATTCGCGCGGGACCATGGCTGCGTGCGGCTCACGCTGGGCGTGTTTCCCGGCAACGCCCGCGCCCGCGCGCTGTATGCGAGCTACGGCTTCGACTCCGACATGCTGAGGCTCGGCAAGCCGCTGTGACCGCACGGCCTTGATCCGTGCTTGCAAGTGCCCGGACCGGGCGGCCAGCCGGCCGGCGTATCGGAGTCAACCTCAAGTGCGCCGGGCAATTGGCCCCACCTGATGGTTCCGGCAAGCACAGTCGCTTGGATCCTTGGCCGGCGTGGCCCGCTGGGCAGCATGCAAACCGTCGTTGAACGGGTATAAGCTCAGTGCAATGGAGACCGATAGAGCGCAGCTCCGCCTGGTCCACCCCGGAAGCCCCGCCGCGTACGCACGGCACGGCCCGGGGACTGCGTCGCTCGCGCCGGAATTCGCCGGGCACGATTCGTCACCCCGCCTCGCGCTGGAGCGTCTAAATTCCGTGCGGCTGCTGTCGCTGGATGCCCACGGCCGGGTACTGGACTGGATGAACTGGCAGGACGCGACCTGCCTTTACGTGCGCGGCGCGGTCGCCTGGACGCTCGGCGATCCCTGCCTGCAGGTCCACGGCGGCACCAGCCGCATGAGCGGCGAGCAGAGCCTGATCGAGCTGCACCCGATCGTCGCGGCGCGCGGCCACGCCCGCGGCTATGCCCTCGACCCGACACCGGCGCTGACCAACGCCGCGTTGTTTGCCCGCGATGCCTACCTGTGCCTGTACTGCGGGCGTGATTTCCACCGCCCGCACCTGACCCGCGACCACGTCAAGCCGGTCTCCAAGGGCGGTCGCGACATCTGGGAAAACGTGGTCTCTGCCTGCTTCCACTGCAACTCCCGCAAGGGCAACCGCACCCCGCAGCAGGCGGGCATGCCATTGCTGGCCGTGCCCTACCGACCCAGCTGGGTGGAGCACCTGATCCTGTCCAACCGCAACATCCTGGCCGACCAGATGGCGTTCCTGAAAAGCCAGTTGCCGAAAAAGACCCGCCTGCCCGCCTGATCGCCAGACCGCCCGCGGCCGATCTGAACCGGCAACTGCCCCAATCGGCGCGGTTGCGACGCTGCACGCACGTTGACGGCCGTGTCGATGTTCCGCAACACTCGGGGTATCTGTCCCTGCGAGCTGCACATGCCACTTACCTTCGGCCTCACGGGCATGGACCCGGCCACCGAGTCGTCCCTCAAGACCGCGTTCACCGAGGCCAATGCCCGCGGCGGCAATCGCTGGCAGCTACTGCCGGAGAGCGAGGCCGATTTCGTCGTGGTGGACATGGACAGCATGTACGGGCCGATGAGTTGGCTGCGGCTGCACGCCGCCGACAAGCGCGTGATCGGCCTGACCTCGGTCGCGCGCACGCAGACCGATTTCCGCCTCGAGCGCCCCTTCGACAGCACCAGCGTCGCGGCGTTGTTGCAGGAACTTGCAGGCGCCGCATCGGGCGCGGCGGTCGGGTCGGAACCCGCATCCCAGGCTCCGCTGGCCAGCGAACACCCGTCGCCGTCGCCGGCCGGCATGACCCCGGCGCCGCAACGGCAGGATCTGCTGCCCGAAGAGCTGCCGCCCGTGATCGGCGAGGAAATCTCCGCACCTGCGCTTGCCTCCGTCGCCGCGTCAGTGGAAGCGGTCGTAGCGCTCGACCCGCGCGAACCGCCCAGCGCCGCCGCCGGCCAGATCGTGCCGGCCGCACCCACGCTGCAGCCGCACGTGCCGGCCCAACCGGTCGCGGCGATTGCGCCGGCGATTCCCGTGGAGCCTCGAACCCTGGCGGAATGGCTGCTGTCGGGCCGGCTTGGCGGGCACCTGCGTTTCGTGCGCGGCGGCACGCCACTGCTGATTGACGCCGTGCAACGCCATTTCCATGGACCCGCCACGCTCAAGGCGCTGGCCGAGCACTTCGCAGGCGCGGTGACGCTGGCCGACTTCGCGCCGCTGGACGAGGCGACGTGGGCGTCCCAGAGTGCTGCCCTGGGCGAGGCGCAGCCGCTTTCGCGGCTGGTCTGGTTCGGTGGCCTGCTTGCGGGCAAGGGCTCGCTGACCGAGGGCTATGACCCGGAATCGCGATACCGCCTGCTGAAGTGGCCGCAGACCGAGCGTGAATTCCCACGGCATTTCCGCATCGCCACGGCGATGATGAAGGGACCGGCGACGTTGACCGAGATCGGCGAGGCCAGCGGCGTGCCGCTGACGGACGTCACCGACTTCGTCAACGCCAGCCTCGCCACGCGTTTCGCCGAGCCTTACGTCGAGCCGGAACCCGAGGTCGAGCCGCCCAAATCCGGCGGTTTGTTCGGTCGCCTGCGCGGACGCTGACCGCAACCAGCGAAAGACCAGTGGGTCGCGCGCCTTGCCCGACCCCCGCCAGCGCAGGACAATCACGGGCTAGCCGTCACAATCCGAGTCATGATCGATCCGCAGCGTTACCCGCGCCTGTCCCGAATCGCCGTCCCCGCCGACCTTCGCCAGTTTCCGGAAGAGGAACTGCCGGCAATCGCCGACGAGTTGCGCGCGTACCTGATCGAGCAGGTCGCGCAATCGGGCGGGCATTTCGGCGCGGGACTGGGCGTGATCGAACTGACCGTCGCCTTGCACTGGCTTTACGAGACGCCGGTCGACCGCCTGGTATGGGATGTCGGCCACCAGACCTATCCGCACAAGATCCTCACCGGCCGCCGCGACGAGATCCATACCGTCAAGCAGGCCGGCGGCGTGGCGCCGTTCCCGAAGCGCGAGGAATCCGAATACGACACGTTCGGCGTCGGCCACAGCTCGACCAGCATCTCCGCGGCGCTGGGCATGGCGATCGCGCTGCAGCGCGCCGGTGACGATCGCAAGGTGGTCGCGGTGATCGGCGACGGCGCGATCACCGCCGGCATGGCGTTCGAGGCGCTCGCGCACGCCGGCGGCATGGGTTCGGATCCGGGCTCGGTCGAACCCAACCTGCTGGTGATCCTCAACGACAACCAGATGTCGATCTCGGAGAATGTCGGCGGCGTGACCCGGATGCTCGGCCGCCTGACCAGCAGCCGCACGCTCAACGCGCTGCGCGAGGGCGGCAAGAAGCTGCTGGGCGACAAGCACAAGCCGGCGGCGAAGTTCGTCAGGCGTTGGGAAGAACACTGGAAAGGGATGTTCGTGCCGTCGACTTTTTTCGAAGAGGTCGGCTTCCACTACACCGGCCCGATCGATGGCCACGACCTGCCGGCGCTGCTCGCCGCGATGAAGACGCTGAAGGGCCTCAAGGGCCCGCAGTTGCTGCACATCCTCACCACCAAGGGCAAGGGCTATGAGCTGGCCGAGGGCGACCAGATCGGCTACCACGCGGTCGGGCCGTTCGACCCGACGCTGGGACTGGTCAACAAGGCCGGCGCCCGCAAACCGACCTACACCGACGTGTTCGGCGACTGGCTGTGCGACATGGCCGCCGCCGATCCGGCGCTGCTGGCCATCACCCCGGCGATGCGCGAAGGGTCGGGCATGGTGCGTTTCAGCAAGGAGTACCCGCAACGCTATTTCGACGTCGCCATCGCCGAACAGCACGCGGTCACGCTGGCCGCGGGCATGGCCTGCGAGGGCGCCAAGCCCGTCGTCGCGATCTACTCGACCTTCCTGCAGCGCGGCTACGACCAACTCGTGCACGACGTCGCGATCCAGGACCTCGACGTGCTGTTCGCGATCGACCGCGGCGGCGTGGTCGGCCCGGATGGCGCCACCCATGCCGGCAACCTCGACCTCAGCTACCTGCGCTGCGTGCCTAAGCTGCTGCTGATGGCGCCCGCCGACGAGAACGAATGCCGGCAGATGCTGAGCACCGGCCACTACCATCGCGGGCCGGCCGCGGTGCGCTATCCGCGCGGCACCGGCCCCGGCATCGCCGTGCAGCCGACGCTCGATACGCTGCCGATCGGCAAGGCCGAGCTGCGACGCCGAGGCGCGCGCATCGCCCTGCTCGCATTCGGCGCGATGGTGCCTGCGGCCGAGCAGGTAGGCATGGCGCTGGGGCTGACCGTGGTCAACATGCGTTTCGTCAAGCCGCTGGATCGCGAGCTGATCCTGGACCTGGCCAGGTCCCACGAGGGCTTTGTCACCCTCGAGGACAACGTCGTCGCCGGCGGCGCGGGCTCGGGCGTGGCCGAGCTGCTGGCGGCCGAAGGCGTCGTCCTGCCGATCCTGCACCTCGGCCTGCCAGACGCGTTCCAGCACCATGCCAGTCGCGAGCAGTTGCTGGCCGAAGCCGGGCTCGACGCCGAGGGGATCCGCACGGCGGTGCTACGGCGCTGGCCCGACCTCGCGACCCCGGTTGTGCGTTCCGCCGCGGTTTGACGACGGGCGCTGCCGCTGGGCCAGGCGGCATGCCGTCGCGCGCATCAGGCAGCTGCCCTACTCCGGCACCACCACTTCATACCCCTTCGCCCGCAGCCGGGCCAGCAGGCCATTGGTCTGCAGCAATTCCGCCACCGGCAGCGTGGCGAAACTGGTCGGATTGGCCGCGAGTGCCGCCTCCGCCGACTGCAGCCACAGCGCCTGGCTGCGCGCGACGGCATTGTCCAGGCCCAGCGAACGTGCCGCCTCGGTCTTGGCGATCGCGTCGACGCACGTCATCACGTCGCCACGGCGAAACAGGCGCGTGAGCTCCGTGATGTCGCCGCTGGCCCAGGCATTGGCGCGCTCTGCGGCGTTGGCGACGTCCAGCTCAAGTCGGTCGAGCACATTGCGGAAACACTGAATGTCGTCAACCTCCGCCTTCGCAAACGACTTGGCCAATCCCTTGGGATCCTTGATTTCGCTGCGGATCAACGTCGGCGTGCGCTTGATGTCGTACTTCTCGGCCAGTTCGCCAATCCGCTTGCCCACGCCGCTTCCCGTCGTCAGGCCAACGCGCTTGATCGCGGCACCGTAGAGTTCGCCGGCCGCAAAAAACGGCCGCCATTGCTCCACCGACATGTCGTTGCCCAGATACACCGGCTTGAGCGCCGACCAGCGCGCGTACAGGTCGGCGGGCAGCACCTCGCGCAGGGTCTTGCCATCGGGATTCCGGCGCGCCCGCAATATCGTCGGCATCGCGAAGGCCATCTTGAACATGCTGCCCACGCCCATGTCGGTCACGACGCCCGGCGCGCCGATGATCTCCTGCGCTTGGGCGAGCACGGTCTCGGCCTGCGGCGAGTACCAGTCCATGCCCTTGGGCACCGGCGACACCGTGCCAAGGATCCACAGCGCGTGATTGCCCCTGCTGACCTTCCACAGGCCGGGGCCGGTGTACTGGCCGCTGACAAGCACCACCTCGACATCGGTGATGGGTCCGGCAAGTGCCGCTTCGGCACTTCGTGCCGGAACACTGGCTGCCCGTGACCCCGCCGCATCCGCCGGGCCCGATTGAGCGGCATGCGGAGCGGCGGTCGGGGCGGCTGCCAGAACGCTTGCGGGCAGAAACAGCGACAAGCCAAGCACAACTGCGATTTGCATACGGAACTCCATTTCACTTAAGGGTGGGGGTTGCGATCTAGAGCAGCGAAGAAGCGTCCGATGCGTCGTTCGCATGGCGAGAGGGCCGAGAATAGAGGCAGGACACGAACTTGGTCGAAGGTGATCGTGGCCGTGATTGCAAGCGCGTTCAGCAAGTGATCGATCCTGCACGACGCGCATCCTGCGTCCTGGTGGCGTCCGTGCTGCCTGCCTGGGTCAGCCCCGCGGCATCATCCATGCCAACGTTCCCCACTTGCGGCGATTGCGTCCGCGGGACGCGGCTGCGGAAGGCTACGGCGCTTCGACGTCGTAGCCCTTGGCCTGCAGTTTGATCAGGTAGCCATCGGATTCCAGCGCTTGCGCCATTGGCAGCATGGCGAACGTGACCATATTGTTGGCCATCGCCTTGTCGACCGCTTCCAGCCAGCGCTGCTCAAACTCCGCATCTAAATCTCGGTCGAAGCGCCTGCGCATCACTCCGGCCTGCATCGCCGCTCTCGCGCAGGCTTCATTCTGGTCGCTGTAGGGCAGCGCGCGCAGTGCATCCAGGTCGCCTATGGCCCAGGCATTCGCTCGCAGGCGCATCGCATCCAGGTCCGTCTCAAGCCGCTGCAGTGTCTTGCCGAAACAGTCGAGATCTTCCACTGGCCCAGCTTTGAATTCCATCAATGCCGCCTTGGCATCATTGATGACCAGCATGCTCCTGGGATGGGTCTGCTTGAACTTGTACTGCTTCGCGGCCCGCTTGATGACTGGCGCAACCGCGCCTGATTCCGTCAGCCCCGAATCGCCGATCGCCTCTTTCCACAACTCACGAGCGGCAAAAATCGGTCGCCACTTCTCGATGCCGCGATTGCCGCCAATGTATTTCCCCTTGAGCGAAAGCCACTGCAGGTACATGTCGGCAGGCACCACGTCCTGAAGCGTCTGGTCATCCGGATTCTTGCGCACTCCAATCAGCTTGGGCAGCAACATCGCCCCTTCCAGGTAGCCAGCATTGACCACGAAGCCCACGTCTGGCCCCCAGATCACTTCCTGCGCCTGAGCAAGCGCCGCCTCGACGTCGCGCGACGCCCACTCCAACTTCTTCGAAAGCGGCGACTGGGTGCCCAATACCCACATGACGTGGTCGCCCTTGCTCACCTTCCACATGCCCGGCCCCGGCTGCACACCGGTGACGACGACCGCCTCCATGTCGCTGATGGGCGAGGACGCGGTGGAGGCGACATCGACCGTTACCTGCGCGCGGGCCGGCAACACGGCGGTGATGGCCAACAGGCCGAGGAAAACTGCTGCATGCATCCGGTCACTCCATTTGGATTGCACAAGGTGTGCCGGCGATCATTCGCGCGGCGTCATCGCATCGGGCAACGCGATACCGGCGATTGTCCATGCCCGCAACATCACGTCATGTGCCAGACGGCGGGATGCCGCGGGACCGGCAAAGGGGCGGGAATTGCCATGTGCGTCCGCCCATCACTCGCCGGCCCGCTCCGGATGCGGATCCATTGCGGTGCCGGCGTGGCATCCAGTGGCAGTGGCGGTGGTGGGGGGCCGTGTTGGGGGCTGTGGCGATTCGCCGCCCGACCTCAACAAAAACGCCCGGCAATGCCGAGCGTTCTTCAAGAATCAAATTGGTCGGGGCGGCCGGATTTGAACCGACGACCCTCTGCCCCCCAGGCAGATGCGCTACCAGGCTGCGCTACGCCCCGACGTGATGCGATGTTGCAATCCCCGCCGTGAAGCGGGCGGCAAGTATAGCGCGGGTTGGCACGCTGCGAGCCTAGCGACGCAGCAGCTGCAGGACTTCTTCCAGCTCCATCCGCACCTGGCGGATGATCTGCGAGCTCAGCGCCGATTCGTCCTTGGCGTCCGTGCCTTCCAGACGCAGCCGGGCGCCGCCGATCGTGTAGCCCTGCTCGTACAACAGGCCCCGGATCTGCCGCACCATCAGCACCTCGTGGCGCTGGTAGTAACGACGGTTGCCGCGACGCTTGACCGGATTGAGCGTCGGAAATTCGGTTTCCCAATAGCGCAGCACATGCGGCTTGACGTCGCACAGCTCGCTGACCTCGCCGATGGTGAAGTAGCGCTTGGCCGGGATCGGCGGCAGTTCGCGGTTACTGCCCGGATCAAGCATGCCCAGCCCCGCCATAGGCTTCGACGCGTTCCTTGAGCTTCTGGCCCGGACGGAAGGTCACCACGGTGCGCGCCGAGATCGGGATCGCTTCACCGGTCTTCGGGTTGCGGCCGGGCCGCTGGTTCTTGCGGCGCAGGTCGAAATTGCCGAAGCCCGAGAGCTTGACCTGGCGGCCGCGTTCCAAGGCCTCGCGCAGGGCATCAAAGAACGAATCGACGAATTCCTTCGCCTCGCGCTTGTTGAGGCCAACTTCATCGAACAACCGCTCGGCCATTTCAGCTTTGGTCAGTGCCATCCTGCTTTCCTTCAACACCGTGCCGATCCGACGATGCGTGCGTCGCATCGGCCTCAGCTGCGTATCGTTGCACCGTGCTCGCGTTGCAGCGCCGCAATCACGCCGGCCACCACCGCATCCACGTCCCCGTCGGTCAGGGTGCGGGATTCTTCCTGCAGAATCAAGCCCATAGCGAGACTCTTGAATCCCGTTTCCACACCCTTGCCCTGGTAGCGATCGAACAGCACGAGATCGCGCAGCAGGGCGCCGCTGGCGGCCCGGACGCTCGCGGAAACCGCGCCCCAGTTCGCCGACTCGGCAACCACGAACGCCAGGTCGCGGCGCACCGAGGGATAGCGGGATTGCGGCGCCGCCCGCGGCAATGGCCGCGCCAGCAGCGGCGCGAGGTCGAGCTCCAACGCGACGACATCGGTCTCGATGTCCAGCGCACGCTGCAGGCGTGGATGCAACTGGCCGATCCATCCCAACCGCGTCGCGCTGCCATCGTCCGCGAGGCGATGGACGTCCGCGGAGCGGCCCGGATGCGCCCAGGCCGGACGCGACGGCCGGTATTCGAGCGTGGCGCCGACCAGGGCGGCCAGGCTGTCGAGGTCACCCTTGAGGTCGTGGAACCCAACCGTGCGCGACGGCGCGCCCCACTGCTCGCTGGCGACGTCGCCGCAGGCCACCACGGCGATCCGCTGGGTCTGCAGCGGCGCATCGCCGGCGCCGGCGCTGAACACGTTGCCGAGTTCGAACAGGCGCAACCGCGATTGCTGGCGCGCGGCATTGCGCGCGAGCGCGGCCACCAGGCCCGGCAGCAAGGCGGTGCGCATCACGCCAAGCTCGCCACTGAGCGGATTGGCCAGCGTGACCACGCCGTCGGCGGCGCTCCATGTTTCCAGCAGGCCGGCATCGACGAACGCGTAGTTGATCGCTTCCAGATAATCGCGCGCGGCCAGTTGCCGGCGCAGCGTGGCTTCGTCGACGCGCGCCTCGCTGGGCGATACCAGTCGCGCTGCGCCCGCGGGCAGCGTGGTGGGCATGCGGTCGTAGCCGTGGATCCGCGCAACCTCCTCGATCAGGTCCTCCTCGATCGCGATATCGAAACGCCGGCTCGGCGGCGTCACGCGCCAGCCTTCGTCGCTGCGCTGGATGACCATGCCCAGCGCCGACAGGATCCGCTCCACTTCGACGTCAGCCACCGCCAGGCCCAGCACCCGCGCCAAGCGCGCGCGACGCAGCGCGATCGTTGGCGGCTTCGCGAGATGTTCGGGCAACGAGGCCTCGACAACCGGACCGGGCGTGCCGCCGGCGATGTCGAGGACCAGACGCGTGGCGTATTCCAGCGCGATGCGCGGCAACTCCGGATCCACGCCGCGCTCGAAACGGTGCGCGGCATCGGTCTGCAGGCCCAGCCGGCGTCCGCGACCGATGATCGCATCGGGGGCGAAATGCGCCGATTCGAGGAACACGTTGCGGGTGGCGTCGGTAACGCGCGTATCGAAACCGCCCATCACGCCCGCCAGCGCGATCACGCGGTCGGCATCGGTGATCGCCAGGAACCGCTCATCCAGGACCGCGTCACGTCCGTCGAGCAGCTTGAGGCCCTCCCCCGCCCGCGCGTGACGCACGCCGACCGGGCCGGTGAGCGTGTCGCGGTCGAACGCGTGCATCGGCTGGCCAAGCTCGAGCATCACGTACTGGGTCACGTCGACCAGCAGCGACAGCGGACGCACGCCGCTGCGGCGCAGGCGCTCGGCCATCCATGACGGCGTCGGCGCGGCGGCATCGATGCCTTCGATCACGCGGCCGCAGTAGCGCGGCGCATCGCCGCCGGCAGTGAGTTCGATCGCCAGCTGGGCGTCGCTCTGCGCCGCTACCGGCTCAGCCGCGAACGGCACGACGGCGCTGCCCGAGGCGGCGGCGACGTCGAACGCGATGCCGCGAACGCTGAAGCAGTCGGCGCGGTTCGGGGTCAGCTTGATCTCGATGCTCGCATCGGGCAGGCCGAGGTAGCCGGCGAGCGGCGCACCCACCGGCGCGTCGGCTGGGAGTTCGAACAGGCCGGAAGCATCCGCGTCGACGCCGAGCTCCTTGGCCGAGCACAGCATCCCCGCCGACTCCACGCCGCGAAGCTTGGCGGCCTTGATCACCATGCCGCCGGGCAGGAGCCCAAGTGCCGCGGAGGCCATGGATGGCCGAGAGCGGTCGCCGGGCAGGTTGGCGCCGACCATCGCCAGCGGCGCCTTCAGGCCGGCGCGCGCATTGGGGGCGCCGCAGACGATCTGCACCGTCGCGCCATTGCCGACGTCGACCTGGCAGACCTGCAGGCGGTCGGCTTCGGGATGCTTCTCTGCGCTGACGATCTGCGCCACGACGACGCCATCCAGCGAGTCGCCCAGCGCGGTGACGTCCTCGACCTCGAGACCGATCGCGGTCAGCGTCGCGACCAGTTCATCGTGGGTAGCGGTGGTCGGGACGTGGCTGCGCAGCCAGTTTTCGGAAAATTTCATGGTGATTCGCTACCCGCAGGGTGGGTTTGCGCCCACCGTTCTGGAATTTCGATGCTGGCCAACCAGCGCCAACGGGGACCGCCTGACGACCGCAACCCGCGCTATGCGAATTGGCGCAGGAAACGCACGTCGTTCTCGAAGAAGCTGCGCAGGTCGTCGACGCCGTAACGCAGCATCGCGAAACGCTCGACACCCAGGCCGAACGCGTAGCCGGTGTACTTCTCCGGATCGATGCCGACGTTGCGCAGCACTGCCGGGTGGACCATGCCGCAGCCAAGCACTTCCAGCCAGCGGGTCGAACCATCGGGCTGCTGCCAGGCGATGTCGACTTCGGCGGAGGGCTCGGTGAACGGAAAATAGCTCGGCCGGAAGCGCATTTCGAAATCTCGCTCGAAAAACGCGCGCACGAACTCGGCCAAGGTGCCCTTGAGATCGGCGAAGCTCGCGTGCTCATCGACGAGCAGGCCCTCGACCTGGTGGAACATCGGCGTGTGGGTCTGGTCGCTGTCGCTGCGATAGACCTTGCCGGCCGCAATCATGCGAAACGGCGGCTGGGAGTCGCGCATGAGCTCCTGCATGTAACGCACCTGTACGCCGGACGTGTGCGTGCGCAGCAGGTGACGGTTGCTGCCGCCATCATCGACGTGGCCGTCGGCGGAAATATAGAACGTGTCGTGCATCGCACGCGCCGGATGATGCTGCGGGAAGTTCAGCGCCTCGAAGTTGTGCCAGTCATCCTCGATTTCGGGGCCGTCGGCGAGCTCGAAACCCAGCCGGCCGAAGATGTCGGCGATGCGTTCGAGCGTGCGGCTGACCGGATGCAGGCCACCGCGCGTACCGTTGATGCCCGGCAGCGTGACGTCGATGGACTCCGACGCC
Source organism: Lysobacterales bacterium (assembly GCA_038248955.1). Classification (GTDB taxonomy): domain Bacteria; phylum Pseudomonadota; class Gammaproteobacteria; order Xanthomonadales; family Xanthomonadaceae; genus Lysobacter_K. The sequence continues at coordinate 3,670 of JBBRWW010000033.1, read as the reverse complement.
AGGCGCGCGTCGAGCGCGGCGTCGTCGAGCGCCGCCTTGCGGCCGGCCAGCGCGGTGGCGAGCACGTCGCGAGCGCGGTTGATGGCTTCGCCGGCGGTCTTGCGCTGGTCCGGCGGCAGGGCGCCGAGTTGCTTGAGTTGCGCGGTGACGCTGCCGGACTTGCCCAGCAGCGACACGCGCAGGGACTCGATGGCGTCGGGCGACGTCGCCGCGTCGATGTCAGCCAGGGCGTGCTGGGTCAATGATTCGATGTCACTCATCTGCTGTCGGACCTCGTGATTCCGGAATGCATCCACCGTACAAGCCCCCATGGGCGCGACCGACATCATCGCGCAGGGAACGCATCGCGCCGGTCGGGCGCGCCTGCGGCGTCACAAAAAAAATGGGAAAGGACTTGCGCCCTTCCCCATCCTTGATCACTGTCCTCGCGGGGCCGGCCAAGGCCGGGACGCGAAGGCTGCCATATCAAGCTGCGAGCGCGCTCTTCGCCTTTTCGGCCAGCGCGGCAAAACCCACGGCGTCGTGCACGGCGATGTCCGCCAGCACCTTGCGGTCCAGGGTGATGCCCGACTTCAGCATGCCGTTCATGAAACGGCTGTAGCTCAGGCCGTTGATGCGGGCAGCGGCGTTGATGCGGGTGATCCACAGCGAACGGAAATTGCGCTTCTTCTGCTTGCGGCCGATATAGGCGTACTGCAGTGCCTTGGTGACTGCCTGCTTGGCAACGCGGAAGACCTTGCGACGGGCGTGGTAGTAGCCCTTCGCCTGCTTCAGGATTTTCTTGTGGCGACGGCGCGCCTGTACACCACGTTTGACTCGTGCCATTTCTCAGTCCTCCTCAGGCGTACGGCAGCATGCGGGAAATCCGGCCTGCGTCTTCGGGGCGGACGTGGTTCGTCTGCCGAAGGCCGCGCTTCCGCTTGGTCGACTTCTTGGTGAGGATGTGGCTACGGTTCGCGTGGCCGCACTTGAACTTGCCGGAAGCGGTCTTCCGGAAGCGCTTGGCCGCTCCTCGGTGGGTCTTGATCTTGATCTTCGCCATGGCGATGTCCTTTCGGGGTTTTGTCACTGACCTGGGCGGTGGCGCGAGCCACTCTTTCCGTCCTGCCCGTGTCGGCTTGTAAGTCGTTGATCCGGAAAGGATCAGCAACAGGTCCTGGGTACGCGATACATCCACCGGCGAACCGGGCCGGCAATTATGCCGGCTCCGCCGCCCCCATGCAAACCCGCGCCGGGGAAACCAGCCAGCAAGGCGCCCCCAGTAGACCGCGCATGCGACGTTCATGGGGGACGAGGCCATGGTCGGGGGGGGCAATACACGAAAGGCGCCCCATGGGCGCCTTTCGGGTTGCCGGCAGGGGTGGCCCTGGCTCAGCTTTTCTTCTTCGGGGCAATCATCATCACCATCTGCCGGCCTTCAAGGCGTGGCCGCGACTCGATGACAATGTCCTCGCCAAGATCGGTCTCGATCCGGTTGGCCATCTCGCGTCCCAGCTCCTGGTGGCTCATCTCGCGGCCACGGAAGCGGATGTTGACCTTGATCTTGTCGCCCTCCTCCAGGAAGCGGCGCATGTTGCGCAGCTTGATCTGGTAGTCGCCCTCGTCGGTCACGGGGCGGAACTTCATTTCCTTGATCTCGACCTGCTTCTGCTTCTTCTTGGCAGCGTTGGCCTTCTTCTGCGCCTCGAACTTGAACTTGCCGAAGTCCATGACGCGGCAGACCGGCGGATCGGCGTTGGGCTGGATCTCCACGAGGTCCATGCCATCTTCCAATGCCAGCGCCAGCGCTTCATCGCGCGAAAGCACGCCTACCATCTCACCATCGCTGCCAATCACGCGCACGCGCGGAACGCGGATTTCCTGGTTCTTTCGATTCGGCTTTTCGGGAGTACTGATTGTTGCTATCTCCGGTATGGGTAGTGCCGGCCCGAAGCACATTCGGGCCGGATCCGTGCAGTCGATGCGCTGTTACGCACCCTCGCTATGCAAACGCGAGGCGAACTCGGCGACGGACATCGTCCCCAGATCTTCGCCTCCCTGCGTACGCACGGCGATCGCGCCAGTTTCCTTTTCGCGGTCACCGACCACGAGCAGGTATGGCACTCGCTGCATTGTGTGCTCGCGAATCTTATAGCCGATCTTTTCGTTGCGCAAATCGGCCTGGACGCGGAATCCTTGATTTGCAAGGGATTTCCGCACTTCGTCGGCATAATCGGCCTGCGCGTCGGTGATATTGACCACCACCGCCTGGATCGGGGCGAGCCAGGCCGGGAAATGGCCGGCATGGTGTTCGATCAGGATGCCGATGAAGCGCTCCATCGAGCCCACGATTGCGCGGTGCAGCATGACCGGATGGCGCTTCTGGCTGGCCTCGTCGACGTACTCGGCGCCCAGGCGCTCGGGCATCATGAAGTCGACCTGCATGGTGCCCAGCTGCCAGGTGCGGCCGATCGCGTCCTTGAGGTGGTATTCGATCTTCGGACCGTAAAACGCGCCCTCGCCCGGCAATTCCTCCCACTCGACGCCGGCACTGCGCAACGCCGAGCGCAACGCGTCCTCAGCCTTGTCCCAGGTGGCATCGTCGCCCAGGCGCGGCTCGGGACGCAGCGCGATCTTGAGCTGGACGTCGCTGAAGCCGAACCCGGCATAGACCGCCATCGCCTGCTGATGGAATGCGGTGACCTCGGCCTCGATCTGGTTCTCGGTGCAGAAGATGTGGCCGTCGTCCTGGGTGAAGCCGCGCACGCGCAGGATGCCGTGCAGCGCGCCGGACGGCTCGTTGCGGTGGCAGGCGCCGAACTCGCCATAGCGGATGGGCAGGTCGCGGTAGCTGTGCAGGCCGTGGTTGAACACCTGCACGTGGCCCGGGCAGTTCATCGGCTTCAAGGCGTAGGTGCGCTTCTCCGACTCGGTGAAGAACATGTTCTCCTTGTAGTTGTCCCAGTGGCCGGACTTCTGCCACAGCGTCACGTCGAGGATCTGCGGGCAGCGCACTTCCTGGTAGCCGCTGTCGCGGTAGACCCTGCGCATGTATTGCTCGACCACCTGCCAGATCGCCCAGCCCTTCGGATGCCAGAAAATCAGGCCCGGGGCCTCCTCCTGCAGGTGGAACAGATCCTGCTGGCGGGCGATCTTGCGGTGGTCGCGCTTGTCGGCTTCCTCCACCCGAAGGATGTACGCGGCGAGCTGCTTCTTGTCGGCCCACGCGGTGCCGTAGATGCGCTGCAGCTGCTCGTTCTTGGAGTCGCCGCGCCAGTACGCGCCGGAGATGCGGGTGAGCTTGAACGCCTTCAGGAAGCGCGTGTTCGGCACGTGCGGTCCGCGGCACATGTCGACGTATTCCTGGTGGTGGTACATGCCCATCGCCTGCTCGTCGGGCATGTCGGCGATCAGGCGCAGCTTGTAGTCCTCGCCACGCGCGGTGAAGTCCTCGATCACTTCCGCACGCGGAGTCACCTTCTTGACCACGTCGTACTCGGTGTCGATCAGCTCGGCCATGCGCTGCTCGATCGCGGCCATGTCCTCCGGCGTGAACGGGCGCTCGTTCCAGATGTCGTAGTAGAAACCGTCCTCGATGACCGGGCCGATCACCATCTTCGCAGCGGGATACAGCTGCTTGACCGCGTGGCCGATGAGATGCGCGCTGGAGTGGCGGATGATCTCGACGCCC
>JBBRWW010000032.1:0-24100 GCA_038248955.1 Lysobacterales bacterium | reverse complement strand
TGCTGCATTTTGGCCAGCTCCTGCTCCTCCAGTTCATGGCGGCGCTCTACCTGGCGGCGCAGTTCCTCGCGGCGCTCGTCCTCGACCGAGGACATGTCGTCCATCGCCAGGCTGGTGCCGGGGCCCGATGCCGGCTCGCCCCGCACGCTCTTGAGCTTGATGTTGAGCCGCAGCTCGTTGGCCGAGTCGGCGTTGCGGATCGCCTCCTCGTAGGCGATCAGTCCCTCGTTATAGAGCTCGAACAGCGCCCAGTCGAACGTGCGCATGCCCAGCTCGCGGGACTTGTTCATGACGCCCTTGAGTTCGCTGAACTCGCCCTTGAAGATCTTCTCGGCGATCGTCGGGGTATTGATCAGGATCTCGATCGCCGCCACCCGGCCCTTGCCATCGACCGTGCGCACCAATCGTTGCGACACGATCGCGCGCAGGTTGGCCGACAGGTCCATCAACAGCTGGGTGCGACGCTCCTCCGGGAAGAAATTGATGATCCGCTCCATCGTCTGGCTGGCGCTGTTGGCGTGCAGCGTGCTCAGGCACAGGTGGCCGGTCTCGGCGAACGCGATCGCGTGCTCCATGGTTTCGGCATCGCGGATCTCGCCGACCAGGATCACGTCCGGCGCCTGGCGCAGCGCGTTCTTGAGCGCGTGGTGCCACGAATGGGTGTCGACGCCGACCTCGCGGTGGGTGATCAGCGACTTCTTTGATTGGTGGGCGTACTCGACCGGGTCTTCGATCGTGATGATGTGGCCTTCGGACGTGCGGTTGCGGTGGTCGATCATCGCCGCCAACGAGGTCGACTTGCCCGAGCCGGTGCCGCCGACCAGCAGCACCAGCCCGCGCTTGTTCATCACCACGTCCTTGAGGATCTCGGGCAGCTTGAGCTTCTCGAAGTTGGGGATCTCGGCGGCGATCGTGCGCAGCACCATGCCGACGTGCTGCTGCTGCACGAACACATTGACCCGAAACCGCGACACCCCGGGCACGGCCACGGCGAAGTTGCATTCCAGGTCGCGGGCGAACTCCGCACGCTGGTGCTCGTTCATCATCGCGTTGGCGAGCTGCGCGGTGATCTCGCCGGTGAGCTTCTGGCCGGACAAGGGCCGCATGCTGCCCAGCACCTTGATGCTGGGCGGAAAGTCGTGGGCGATGAACAGGTCCGAGCCGTCGGCGGCACTCATCGCCGCCAGCAGCTTGTGCATGTAGGCGCGCGCCTGGTCATCGGTGAGCGTGGTCATGGTGTCGAAGCGTCCTGGGGGCGGGGGTGCAACCTGGATACCGTGTCGCGGGGTCGCGCCAGCCCATCCGGATCACCTTGCGGCAAGCGTGCGCCACTACCGCGAAAGGGTGCGTGCAAAGCGTTGCTGCAACCACTTTCATCGGCCGGCGCGCCGGTTGCTTGATCCCGCGCGGATCGGGCGCATCTCACCAAGTCGGCCGGCGTCTTGCACGGCCGCGCCACCCGGAGGTCCAGATGTCCCATCCCGTCCCCATCCGTATCGATTTCGTCTCCGATGTGTCGTGCCCCTGGTGCGCCGTGGGCCTGATGGCATTGGAATCTGCGATTGCCCGCGCCGGCGACGCGGTCGAGGTCGAATTGCACTTCCAGCCGTTCGAGCTGAACCCGCAAATGCCGCCCCAAGGCCAGGAAATCGACGAGCACCTCGTCGAGAAATACGGATCGACGCCAGCGCAACTGGCCCAGAACCGGGAGGTGCTTCGCGAACGCGGCGCCGCGGTGGGATTCGAGTTCCGCTCCCGCGGCCGCGTCTACAACACCTTCGACGCCCACCGGCTATTGCACTGGGCGGCAGGCCAGGGGCGGACCGCGGAACGCGCCCTCAAGCACGCACTTTTGCGGGCCTACTTCACCGAGGGCCAGGACGTGTCGGCGCACACGGTGCTGGTGGGCGTTGCCGCCCAGGCGGGCCTGGATGGCGAGCGGGCCGCGCAGATCCTGGCCACGGATGCCTATGCGGAGGACGTCCGAAGCCAGGAACGGCTATATAGCGGGCGCGGAATCCAGGCCGTGCCATCGGTGATCATCAACGACCAGCACCTGATCCAGGGCGGTCAGCCTGTCGAGGTATTCGAACAAGCACTGCGGCAGATCGCTGCGGACCGCGGCGCCGGATCCGCGGCCACCGGCGAGGCCTAGATGAACGGGCCTGCCATGCGGCCAATTCCACAATTTGCATTCCCGACCCCGCCGGGCTACCGTAAGCGTGCTGTGTTTGCCAAGGGTCACCGTGCCTTGTGACCTGATGCTGTAGATCCCTGATCCGCTACATCGTTGCACCTCGCTTACTCCTTGCAACCAGCACAACGTCGCGCAAGCGACACTTTCAATCTATGTTCCAAGGAGCAAGTTATGTCGAACCGTGAAACCGGTACCGTCAAGTGGTTCAACGATGCCAAGGGCTTCGGCTTCATCAGCCGCGAGAATGGCGAGGACGTGTTCGTTCACTTCCGCGCCATCCAGTCCCAGGGCTTCAAGTCCCTGCAGGAAGGCCAGAAGGTCAGCTTCACCGTCACCCAGGGCCAGAAGGGCCTGCAGGCTGACGCTGTCGAAGCACTCTAAGCCTTACGTCCGGACTGCGCAGCCGCAAGGCAACGCATGAATGACTTTAAAAGCCCGGCTTCGGCCGGGCTTTTTTTATGCGTGGCGGTTTTGTGCACTTCGCCCGCTGCGGAGCTTCGAACCGCGATGCGGAGGATCAAACACTCGCAATTCCCGTCTCGCCGCAGGCTGCAAGCGGGCATCGTGCCGCGCCCCGGCGGCCCCCGCCCGGCGCTGCTAGTATCGGACGCTTCCACCGTCTCTGCTCAGGTATCGCATGAAGCTTGTCGCCGTTTCCTTGCTCTCCGTATCCATCGCCATGGCCCTCCAGCCGGCGGCCGCCGCGGGAGCGCCGACGTTCGCACCGCAGCGCCTGTCCGACCTGGTCAAGACCCTGTCCTCCGACGAATTCGAGGGTCGCGGCCCGGCGACCGCCGGCGAAACCAGGACCGTCGAGTTCGTGGTGGCGCAGATGAAGGCAGCCGGCCTCAAGCCGGGCGGCGATCTCAAGGACGGCAAGCGCAGCTGGACGCAGGCGGTGCCATTGCTGCGGGCTGAAATCACCGGCACGCCGATGCTGTCCGTGAAGGCGGACGGCAAGGCCCGCGCGCTGACCCAGGGCAACGAGATCGCGGTGCGGGCAGCGATGGATGGCTCCAAGGCCGTGTCGATCGTCGATGCACCCCTGGTCTTCGTCGGCTATGGCGTCAAGGCGCCCGAGCGCAACTGGGACGACTTCAAGGGTATCGACCTGCGCGGCAAGATCGCGGTGGTGTTGATCAACGACCCCGACTTCGAGACCGGACAAGGCGATTTCGGCGGCAAGGCGATGACCTACTACGGCCGCTGGACCTACAAGTTCGAGGAAGCCGCGCGCCAGGGCGCCGCGGGCCTGCTGGTCGTGCACGAGACCGCGCCGGCCTCGTACGGCTGGGCGACGGTCAAGAACTCCAACACCAACACCATGTTCGATATCGTCCGCGACCAGCCGGCGGCGTCGCATCCGCAGCTTGAAGGCTGGATCCAGCGCGATCTCGCGGTCGACCTGTTCAAGCGCGCCGGGCTGGATTTCGATGCGCTCAAGCAGCAGGCACAGACCCGGGACTTCAAGCCGGTCGAACTGAAGGGCGAGACGTTCTCGGCCAATTACGACGTCGACGCCAAGGTGATCACGTCGCAGAACATCGCCGGTCGCATCGACGGCCGCAAGCGTCCGGACGAGACGGTGATCTACAGCGCGCACTGGGACCACCTCGGCGTCGGCGAGCCCGATGCCAGTGGCGATCGCATTTACAACGGCGCGGTCGACAACGCGACCGGCACGGCGGCGCTGATCGAATTGGGCCGTGCATTCGCGCACGCGAAGCAGCAACCCGATCGATCGCTGGTGTTCCTCAACGTCACCGCCGAGGAGAAGGGCCTGCTGGGTTCGGAGTACTACTCGGCCAACCCGCTCTATCCGCTGGGCAAGACGGTCGCGGTGCTCAACATGGACGCGCTCGATCCCCATGGCCCGGCGCGCAATTTCACCACCTCGGGCAGCGCCAAGGTCGACCTGCTGGACCAGTTGATCGCGACCGCGAAGCAGTCGAAGCTGGCGTACGTCACCGATCCGAAGCCCGAAGCCGGCCACTTCTTCCGCTCGGATCACTTCCCGTTCGCCAAGCGCGGCGTGCCGGCGATCTCGTTCGGCTCCGGAAACGACATGGTCGACGGCGGTCTGGCCGCGGGCAAGGCGATCGAAGACGCCTATGTTGCCGACCGTTACCACCAACCGGCCGACCAGTGGGAGGCCAGCTGGTCGTTCACCGGCATGGCGCGCGACCTGCAACTGCTCTACACGGTGGGCAGCGACCTGGCCAATTCCACCCGCTGGCCGAACTGGGGCCAGGACTCCGAGTTTCGCGCCGCACGCGATGCGACGGCATCCGAGCGCAAATAGCGCCGGATTTTCCCGGCGCTCCAGGTTCGGTTGAACCAGCGTCAGGATCGAATCGCCTCGGGGCAAACCCGGGCGGAGTGGGGAATACCCATTCCGCCCGCGGCGTGTGCGCGCTGAACCGCGCGCGGCCCGTTTCGCCTGGCTAACGCAAGCAGCACCTAGCTGCGTTAGGCTGCCGTGATGTGGTCGCGAATTGCCCTTGCCCTGATTGCCTCGAGCGTGCTGGTGTCGTGCCGCCTGTCGCCGCGGGAAACCCCTGCTACTACCGACCTGCCGCCATCCGCGGCGACGGCGTTCATGCCGTTCGCGGCGCCGGTGTCGCAGCTGCAACGCATGCTCGCCCAGGCGCAAGGGCTGGATCCGGCGGTGCTGAAGCTGGCGCTGGAAGCGCAGCAATGCGCGATCGCGCAGGGCGCCGCGAAGGCGTCGCCGCGCATGGCGGTGATCGATTATTCGCGGCCGTCCACCGAGCGGCGCCTGTGGGTGTTTGATGTGGTCGACGCGAAGCTGCTGTTTGCCGAGTACGTGGCGCATGGCAAGGGCAGTGGCGAGAACCTGGCGACGCGCTTCTCAAACACCGAAGGCAGCCTGCAGTCGAGCCTGGGCCTGTTCACCGCCGCGGAAACCTACGACGGCGAAAACGGCTACTCGCTGCGGATGGACGGTCTCGAACCCGGGGTGAACGACCGGGCGCGGGAACGCCTGCTGGTGATCCACGGCGCCGACTACGTCAATCCGCGGCAGGCGACCCGGCAGGGGCGTCTGGGCCGTAGTTGGGGCTGTCCGGCCTTGCGCCGCGAGGTCGCCCACCAGGTCATCGACAGCCTCAAGGGGGGGCAGATGGTCTTTGCCTACTACCCCGACCATCACTGGCTGGGCGGTTCGCGATTCCTGGGCTGCCAGGTCGCCGGGTCGGTCGCCGGTGCATTGGCGCACCATCCTTCACGCCACCCCGCGTCGCCCTGATCCAGCATCGGGTCCTTGTTTGATGAATGGGGCGACAGCTTGAAAAGCACCACCGGTAGGATTCTTGCAGCGGCAATCGCCGCTTGTTGCGCGCCGATCCCGGCGCTCGCCGCGCCGCACGCCACGCTCGCGCCAGCTTCGGCGGTGGGCGACGACGCCGGGTTGGCCCAGGCCAATGACGCGACGATGGGCGCCGCCATGCCGGGCAATGCCGCCATGCTGCGCGCGCAGGTGCTGCTGGATAGGGCGCACTACTCGCCGGGCGAGATCGACGGCGGCTTCGGTTCCAACACGCGCAACGCGATCAGCGGCTTCCAGCGCAGCAGGAACCTGCCGATCAGCGGTGAGCTGGACGATGCGACCTGGGCGGCCTTGAACACTGACAGTGCCGACGTGCTGGTGCCATACGTGCTGACCGCGGAGGACGTTGACGGGCCGTTCAATCCGATCCCCGCCGACATGATCGAGAAATCCAGGCTCGACGCGCTGGGATTCGTTTCCGCCATCGAGGGCCTCGGCGAGAAATTCCACGCCAGTCCGAAGTTGTTGCAGCGGCTCAATTCCGGCCAGCACTTCGATCTGGCGGGCGAGTCGGTGCTGGTGCCGGCGGTGGCGAGCGCGCCCTTGCCAAAGGCGGCGAAGGTGGTGGTGGATCAGTCCGATCGCACCGTCACCTTGGTCGATGAGGCCGGCACGGTCTACGCGCAGTTCCCGGCCACGATGGGCAGCAAGCACGACCCCCTGCCGATCGGGCTGTGGAAGATCAACGGCGTCGCGCGCAATCCGGTGTTCCATTACAACCCGGCGCTGTTCTGGGATGGCGACCCGAGCCACGGCAAGGCCACGATTCCCGCCGGTCCGAACAATCCGGTCGGCGTGGTCTGGGTCGACCTGTCGAAAGAGCATTACGGCATCCATGGGACGCCGGTGCCATCATCGATCGGCAAGACCGAGTCCCACGGCTGCATCCGCCTGACCAACTGGAGCGCCGCCGCGCTGGCCGGCGCCGTTGCGCCCGGCACGCCGGCAGTACTGCAGGAATGACCGCGTTGCGCGATGGCATGGGCGCTCCGGCGCTTCTGATCGTTGCTTCGCGCGGGAGTGTCCGGTGCTGAGGATGGTGTTGGTCTTTCTCGCCGGCGTGCTCGTCGGCGCGAACGCGGTCTATTACCTGATGACGCGGCAGCCGCCGGTCACTTCGATCCCGGGTACGACGACCATTTCGCGGCCCGCCACTCCCGTACCCACGCCGCCTTCGCGCCCGGTACGCCGGTTGCCCACCGTGCAGACCGGGCCGGCCATTCCCGGCCCAGCGGGCTTGATCGTGCCGGTCCAAGGCACCACTGCGGCGCAACTGTCGGACACCTATACGGATGCGCGCAGCGAGGGACGCAGCCATGAGGCGATCGACATCATGGCGCCCACCGGCACCCCGGTGCTGGCCGTCGCCGACGGCACGGTCGAGAAGCTGTTCGACAGCAAGCAGGGTGGGCTGACGCTCTACGAGTTCGAGCCCAGCGGAAGGTTCGCCTACTACTACGCGCATCTTGACCGCTACGCCGACGGCGTGGTCGAGGGCAAGGTGCTGCACCAGGGCGAGGTGATCGGTTATGTCGGCAGCACCGGCAATGCCGATGCCGCGGCCCCGCACCTGCACTTCGCGGTGTCGGTGCTGGGCCCAGAACGGAAATGGTGGGCGGGTACCGCGATCAATCCGTATCCGTTGCTGGCTGGCCCGAACGCACGCCACTAGCACCGCGACCGCGACCGCGCCGTTGCGGGCATGGCACCGCGTATCGATCGCGGGAGCCGCCTCGGCGTCGTTGATCTGCCCGCCCGCACTGCCCGTCACGCGGCGTTTTCAACGTTGCCCTCGATTGGCGGCGGGGCGATGGCTGGAACAGGAATCCCGAGCATGCCCTTTCTGCCAGGACCGACCCGGAATGAGCGTTGGACATCGCGGGCGGCGCTGCTTCACCAGGCTTTGGTGGCGTCGATGCGAGGATGCGAGGATGAACCGACCCCTGCACGCTCGAGCTCACGGACCCTAGCCTGATGGCGTATCGCAAGACATTCCCGCGCATGTGGCGTCGCCTCCGGCGCACCCTGATTCGCCCAACCCCGGCGCAGGGGCCCGTCGAGGGCGAGGTGCCGGCGCGCGACCAGCCGCTGCGCGCGCAACTGTTCAGCGCCGAACACATGGAGCGCCACGGCCGCGAGCTCGCGCAAAGCCATCGCACCAACGACCGCCAGCACGCGGACCAGTTGCTCGGCCGGCTCAGCGACAACCAGCAGGTGCTCGACCAGGCCTGCAGCCGCCTCACTGCCGCCGCCCAGGCCAACCGGCGCATCACCCCGGCGGGCGAGTGGCTACTCGACAACATCTACCTGATCGAAGAACAGATCGCGATTGCGCGCCGGCACCTGCCCAGGAATTACAGCCGCGAACTGCCGCGCCTGCTGCAGGGGGCCTCGGCCGGCCTGCCGCGCGTCTATGACATTGCCCTCAACGCGATTTCACACGGCGACGGCCGGGTGGATGCCGAAAGCCTGAGCCGCTTGCTCGCTGCCTACCAGGAGGTCGCGCCGCTCAAGCTGGGCGAGCTGTGGGCCATCCCGATCATGTTGCGCCTGGCGCTGATCGAAAACCTGCGCCGGGTCAGCGCTCGACTGGTGGCCGACCGTCGCAACCAGGATCTTGCCGACCTGTGGGCCGACCGGCTCACCGACGTTTCCCAGTCCGATCCCAAGAGCCTGGTGCTGGTGATCGCCGACATGGCCCGCTCGCACCCGCCGGTGGCCAGCGCGTTCGTGGCGGAGTTCGTGCGCCGGTTGCAGGGCCAAGGTGCGGCGCTGGGGTTGCCGCTGCGCTGGGTCGAACAGTGGCTGGCCGACAGCAACCAGACCATCGAGCAGATGGTGCACGTCGAAAGCCAGCAACAGGCGGCCGAACAGGTATCGATGAGCAGCAGCATCGGCAGCCTGCGTTTCCTGGCGATGATGGACTGGCGCGAGTTCGTCGAGACCATGAGCGTGGTCGACCGGACCCTCCGGGAGGACCCGGGTGACACCTACGCGCGGATGGATTTCGCCACCCGCGACCGCTACCGCCACATGACCGAGCAGATCGCGCGGCGTGGCGGGCTGGACGAAATCACCGTCGCCCGGCAGGCCTTGAAGCTTGCGCGCGACCACGCCGCGGCAACCCCTCGCGAGGGAGCCCATGGCGGCGACATCGCGTCGCACGTCGGCTATTACCTGGTGGACGAGGGTCGCCGCGACCTCGAGCAGGCACTGGCGTTGCGGCTCGGCATCGGCGACACGATCCGCTCGGCCGCGCGACGCGTCCCGCTGCTGGCCTACACGGTGCCAATCGCTCTGATCGTGACCTTCTTCACCATCGGACTGGTGCAGGCGACGGAACCGCTGGCGCGCCTGTGGGGCCTGCCGTGGCTGGTCGGCGCCCTGTGCATCATCGCTTTCAGCGAGCTGGGTGTCGCCGCGGTGAACTGGGCCGCAACCCTGCTGGCGACTCCGCGCGCACTGCCGCGGCTGGACTATTCCGAGGGCATACCGACATCGGCGCGGTCGCTGGTCGCGGTACCGACGATGTTCTGCAGCGCGGGCGCAGTGCAGGAGTTGGCCGAGGCGCTCGAGGTGCGCTTCCTCGCCAATCGCGACGCCAACCTGAAATTCGCGTTGCTCACCGATTTCTTCGACGCCGACCAGCGCGAGCTGCCACAGGACGCCGGTCTGCTGGAGGCCGCGCGCCACGAAATCGAGTCGCTCAACTCGCGCTACGCGGGGGAGCATGGGGACATCTTCTTCCTGTTCCACCGGCCGCGCGTGTGGAATGCCCGCGAGCGGCTCTGGATGGGTAGCGAACGCAAGCGCGGCAAACTGGCGGCGCTCAATGCCTACCTGCGCGGCGGCGCCCGCGACGGGACTTTCCTGAGCGTGGTCGGCGATACCGAGGCGTTGGCGAACGTTCGCTACGTGATCACCCTCGACACCGACACGCAACTGCCGCGCGATGCCGCGCGCGAGCTGGTCGGCACGCTCGCCCATCCGCTCAATCGCGCCAGCATCGATCCGAAGCGTGGCGTGGTGACGCGCGGTTACGGCATCCTGCAGCCGCGCGTCGACATCAGCATGACCGGACAGGCGCGCACCTGGTATGCGCGCCTGTATGGCAGCGAGCCGGGCATCGATCCGTACACCCGCGCGGTGTCGGACGTGTACCAGGACCTGTTCAGCGAAGGCTCGTTCATCGGCAAGGGTATCTACGACGTCGACGCGTTCGAGGCAGCGTTGGCCGGACGCATGCCCGACAACCGCATCCTCAGCCATGACCTGCTGGAGGGTTGTTACGCGCGCGCCGGCCTGGTGAGCGACGTGCAGCTGTACGAGGATTACCCATCGCGCTACGCCATCGACGTCAAGCGTCGCCACCGCTGGATCCGCGGCGACTGGCAGGTGCTGCCATGGGTGCTGCCGTGGGTGCCGCGGGGTAACGGGCGCGGCGAACGCAATCCGTTGTCGATGCTCTCCCGCGGCAAGCTGGCCGACAACCTGCGACGCAGCCTGGTGCCGGCGGCAATGACTGCCTTGCTGGTGCTGGGCTGGCTGCTGGCGCCGCATTCGCTGGCCTGGATGCTGTGGGTGCTGTCGATCCTGGTCGTGCCGCCGTTGCTGGCATCGATGATCAGCGTGGCCGACCGGCCACCCGACCTGCCGCTGCCCGCACATGCGCGCCAGGCGCTGCGGGCGATCGGACGCAATTTCGCGCGCGCGCCGCTCACGCTGGCCTGCCTGCCGTACGAAACGTGGTTCAGCCTCGACGCGATCGTCCGCACGCTGTGGCGGATGCTGGTCTCGCGACGGCGGCTGCTGCAATGGAGCCCGTCCAGCGAGGTCGAGCGCACCCTGGGCGGTGGGCTGGTCGCGAGTATCCGCGCGATGTGGTTCGCGCCGGCCTTCGCGGTCGCGGTGGCGATGGGCCTGGCGGGCAGCAGGCCCGGTGCGTTGGAGGTGGCCACGCCGGTGCTGCTGCTGTGGGTGTTGTCGCCGGCGCTGATGTGGTGGCTGGGGCAGCCGCGCCGGCGCGTCGCGGTCGAGCTGTCGCGGCAGCAGTTGCGCTTCCTGGGCAGGCTGGCGCGCCGCACCTGGGGCTTCTTCGAGACCCATGTCACCGCCGCCGACCACTGGCTGCCACCGGACAACGTGCAGGAACACCCCACCCTGGCGGTCGCGCGGCGGACCTCGCCGACCAATATCGGCCTGGCGCTGCTCGCCGACCTGGCCGCGTACGACTTTGGCTACCTGCCGGTCGGCGGCCTGATGACGCGCAACGCCAATACGCTGGCGACCCTGGGCGCGCTGCCGCGCCACCGCGGCCATTTCTACAACTGGTACGACACCTCGACCCTGCAGCCGCTGCCACCGCGCTATGTTTCGACCGTCGACAGCGGCAACCTCGCCGCGCATCTGCTGACCCTTCGCCAGGGTCTGCTGGCGCTGGTCGACGCGCCGCTGCTGCCGGCGGCGGCGCTGGCCGGATTGGCCGACACCCTGGGCGTGCTGCGGGAGGCGCGCGGCGATGCGGCCGACAGCGAGGCGCTGACCGCGCTGGCGAAGTCACTCGGGGTGGCCATGACGGCGCCAGCGACGACGTCGCTGGCCGACACCGCGAGGGTGCTGGAAGCGCTTGCCGCGCAGGCCGGCGACCTCGAGCGCGAGCGCGCCCCCGGGCCCGCGTCCGAGAACACCCACTGGAGCGAGGTGCTGGCGCGGCAATGCGAGGCGCTGCACGCCGATCTGCTGTGGCTCGCACCCTGGCTGGCGCTGGATGCAGCGGATGCGGGCCACGCGGCTCCCGTCGATGCGACGCAGCCATCGGTGGTCGTCGCGGGCGGCCGTACCTTGGCCGCCACAACGCTGCCGCGCGGCCTGCCGACGCTGGCGCAGCTGGCCGATATCGCGGTGCCGATGCCGGCCACGGATGACGCGCAGGCCGCGCTCGCCACCGGGGTGGCGCGCGCGCGCGAACGCATCACCGAACTTGAACGACTGGCGCACGTCGCCGGCCAGTTCGCGCAGATGGACGTCGGTTTTCTCTACGATTCGGCGCGCCATCTGTTCGCGATCGGCTACAACGACGACGACGAACGCCGCGACCTGGGTTACTACGACCTGCTGGCGTCGGAGATGCGCCTCGGCAACTTCGTCGCCATCGCGCAGGGGCGTGTTCCCCAGGAAAGCTGGTTTGCGCTGGGTCGCCTGCTCACCGAGTTCGACGGCGATGCCACGCTGCTGTCGTGGAGCGGCTCGATGTTCGAGTACCTGATGCCGCAGCTGGTGATGCCGAGCTACGAGGGCACGCTGCTCGACCAGACCTCGCGCCATAGCGTGACGCGGCAGATCGACTACGGCCGCCAGCGCGGCGTGCCGTGGGGCATCTCCGAGTCGGGCTACAACCTGGTCGATGCGCAGCTGAACTATCAGTACCGAGCATTCGGCGTTCCCGGCCTCGGCCTCAAGCGCGGCCTGGCGCAGGATCTGGTCATCGCCCCGTACGCCAGCATGATGGCGCTGATGGTGGCCCCCGAAGCCGCGTGCGAGAACCTGCAACGGTTGACCGCGGCCGGCTTCAGTGGCCGCCACGGCATGTACGAGGCGATCGACTACACCCCGGCGCGCCTGCCGCGCGGACAGCCGCACGCGTTGATCCGTTCGTTCATGGCGCACCACCAGGGCATGGGCCTGCTGTCGCTCGACTACCTGCTGCGCGGCCAGCCGATGCAGAAGCGCTTCATGGCCGATCCCGAATTCCAGGCGACCCTGCTGCTGCTGCAGGAACGCATCCCGCGCACCGGCGTGTTCCACCCCCACACGGCGGAGGTCGTGGCGAGCGCCGCGAGCGCCGAGAGCGAGGCAGGCGATCTGCGCGTTTTCACCAGCCCGAACACCGCGCGCCCCGCCGTGCAACTGCTGTCCAACGGCCGCTACCACGTGATGTTGACGGCCGCGGGCGGCGGTTACAGCCGCTTGGCCGAGATGGCGGTCACGCGCTGGCGCGAAGACGGCACCCGCGACCCGTGGGGCAACTTCTGCTTCCTGCGCGATGTCGACAGTGGCGAGTACTGGTCGTCCACGTACCAGCCGTGCGTGGTCGGGGTCGATGGCTACGAGGCGATCTTCTCCGACGCGAAAGCCGAATTCCGCGGCCGCAAGCGCGGCTTCGAGACGCATACCGAGATCGCGGTCT
Source organism: Lysobacterales bacterium (assembly GCA_038248955.1). Lineage (GTDB taxonomy): Bacteria > Pseudomonadota > Gammaproteobacteria > Xanthomonadales > Xanthomonadaceae > Lysobacter_K. The sequence continues at coordinate 11,368 of JBBRWW010000032.1, read as the reverse complement.
CGCCCGAAGACGATATCGAATTGCGCCGGCTGCGCATCACCAATCGCGCCCGCGAGTCGCGAACGATCGAAATCACCACCTACGCCGAAGTGGTGCTGGCGCCGGCCATCTCCGATGAACTGCATCCGGCCTTCAGCAACCTGTTCGTGCAGACCGAACTGGTGGCGCCGAAGCAGGCGATCATCTGCACCCGCCGCCCGCGCGCGCAGGGCGAGGCGGCGCCCCGGCTGTTCCACCTGCTGGCGGTGCACCAGGCCGACGTCGACGCGATCTCGTACGAGACCGATCGCGCGCGTTTCGTCGGCCGCGGCAACACCCTGGTCAACCCGCGGGCGCTGACGCAGGATGCCGCGCTGTCCAATTCGTCCGGTTCGGTGCTCGATCCGGTCGTGGCGATCCGTTGCCGGATCACGCTGGCGCCGGGGCAGACCGCGACGATCGACATGGTGACCGGTGTCGGCAACGACCGCGAAGCCTGCGAGGCGCTGATCGACAAGTACCGCGACCGCCGGTTGGCCGACCGCGTGTTCGACCTGGCGTGGACGCACAGCCAGGTCGTGCGCCGCCAGATCGACGCCTCGCAGGCCGATTCGCAGCTCTACGAGCGCCTGGCCGGGCTGATGATCTTCGCCAACCAGGCGCTGCGCGCCGACCAGGCCATCCTCCTGCAGAACCGTCGCGGGCAGTCCGGCCTGTGGGGCCAGGGAATTTCCGGTGACGTGCCGATCGCCTTGGTGCGCATCGCGGAGACCGGCAACATAGAGCTGGTGCGGCAAATGGTCCAGGCCCACGCGTACTGGCGCCTCAAGGGCCTCGTCGTCGACCTGGTGATCTGGAACGAGGACCAGGTGGGCTATCGGCAGCAGTTGCAGGAGCAGCTGCTGGGTCTGGTCGCCGCCGGCGGCGAGCCTTCGACGACCGATCGCGGCGGCATCTTCGTGCTGCCCGCGCAGCAGCTCTCGCAGGAGGACCGCATCCTGATGCAGGCGGTCGCGCGCGTGATCGTCAGCGACACCGACGGCAAGCTGGCCGAGCAGGTGGGTCGCCGTCCGCCAGTCACCACCGTCACGCCGCCGTTCCTGCCCAGCCCGGTGGGCACCGGCACGTTCGGGGAGGGCGGATTCCCCGCCGCGTTCCGCACCGGCGAACCCGGGTCGGAACACGACCCCTGGCCATTCGAGGCCGTGTCCGAAGAACTGCAGCTGGACAACGGCATTGGTGGATTCTCCGCCGATGGCCGCGAATACGTCATCCGCCTCGATGCCGGCCAGACCACGCCGGCGCCGTGGTCGAACGTACTGGCCAATGCCCAGTTCGGTTGCGTGCTCAGCGACAGCGCGCCGGGCTACACCTGGGGCGAGAACGCGCACGAGTTCCGGCTCACGCCGTGGCACAACGATCCGGTCGGTGACGCCTCGGGCGAGGCGTTCTACCTGCGCGACGAGCAGTCCGGGCGGGTCTGGTCGCCGATGCCGTTCCCGTGCCGCGGCGAGGGCAGCTACCGCACGCGCCATGGCTTCGGCTACAGCGTGTTCGAACACGAAGAAGAGGGTATCGCCAGCGAGTTGTGGGTGTTCGTCGACCTCGATGAGGCGGTCAAGTACAGCGTGTTGAAGCTGCACAACCATTCCGGTCGACCGCGTCGGTTGACGGCCACCGGCTTCGTCGAATGGATCCTCGGCGACCTCCACGCCAAGACCCAGATGCACGTACGCACCGAGGTCGAAGGCGACAGCCAGGTGCTCACCGCGCGCAACACCTACAACATGGATTTCGAGAACCGCGTGGCGTTCTTCGACGTCGACACGGGAGAGTCCGGCGAACGCAGCATCACCGGCGACCGCGTCGAATTCCTGGGTCGGCACGGCAGCCTGCAGGACCCGGCGGCGCTGCGACGCGAGCGGCTCTCGGGCCGGACCGGCCCGGGGCTGGACCCCTGCGCGGCGATTCAGGTCCCGGTGGAACTGGCCAGCGGACAGTCGTTCGAGACCGTCTTCCGTCTCGGCCTGGGCCGCACCTGGGGCGAGGCGATCGCGCTGGCGCGGCGCACGCGCGGATCGCAGGCCGCGCATGACGCGCTCGACACCGTGCGCGTGCACTGGCTGGGCACGCTGGGCGCGATCCAGGTCGAAACCCCCGACCCCGCCGTCGACGTCCTCGCCAACGGCTGGTTGCTGTACCAGACCATCGCCTGCCGCTATCTCGCACGCAGCGGCTACTACCAGTCGGGCGGTGCGTTCGGGTTCCGCGACCAGTTGCAGGACACGATGGCGATGCTGCACGCACAGCCCGCGCGCGCGCGCGAGCATCTGCTGCTCAGCGCCGCGCACCAGTTCCCCGAGGGCGACGTGCTGCACTGGTGGCATCCGCCGCTGGAACGCGGCGTGCGCACGCGCTGTTCGGACGACTACCTGTGGTTGCCGCTGGCGGCCGCACGCTATGTCGAGGTCACCGGCGACACCGGCGTGCTCGACGAATGCGCGCACTACATCGAGGGGCGCCTGGTCAGCCCGGACGAGGAGTCGTACTACGATCTCCCCTCGCGGTCGGGACTGCGCCAGAGCCTGTACGAGCATTGCGTGCGCTCGCTGCAGCGCGGGCTCAGCCTGCTCGGCGAGCGCGGCCTGCCGCTGATGGCGGCGGGAGACTGGAACGACGGCATGAACCGCGTCGGCGAGCACGGCCGCGGCGAAAGCGTGTGGTTGGGGTTCTTCCTGTTCGACGCGTTGACGCGCTTCAGCGCGGTCGCGCGCGGCCGCGGCGACGAGACGTTCGCCAGCCACTGCCTCGATGCCGCCGAGGAACTGCGCCAGAACCTCGAAAAGCACGCGTGGGACGGCGCCTGGTACCGACGCGCATGGTTCGACAATGGCGCGCCGCTGGGCTCCACGCAGAGCGACGAATGCCAGATCGACTCGATCGCGCAGAGCTGGTCGGTGCTGTCTGGCGCCGGCGACCCGGAGCGCACGCGGCAGGCGATGGCATCGCTGGACCAGCACCTGGTCCGCCGCGATGCGGGGTTGATCCAGTTGCTCGACCCACCGTTCGACCTGACCTCGCAGGACCCTGGCTATATCCGCGGCTACGTGCCCGGGGTGCGCGAAAACGGCGGCCAGTACACGCACGCGGCCATCTGGGCGACGATGGCGTTCGCACAACTGGGTGACAGCGAACGCGCCTGGGAACTGCTGCGGATGATCAATCCGGTCAACCACGGCGACAGCGCCGAGGCCGTGGCCACCTACAAGGTCGAGCCGTACGTGGTCGCCGCCGACGTGTATGCCGTCGCGCCGCATGTCGGCCGCGGCGGCTGGACCTGGTACACCGGATCGGCCGGCTGGATGTACCGGCTGATCGTCGAGTCACTGCTGGGCGTGCGCCGCGAAGGCGACCGCCTGCACCTGTCGCCATGCCTGCCCGCTGACTGGCCGGGCTTCACCCTGCGCTACCGCTATCGCGACACCGTGTATCGCATCCACGTCCAGCACGGCGATGCAGGTGTCCCTTCGCGGCTGAGCGTCGATGGCAAGGCGCAGGCGGAGTTCGTGATCGCCCTCGAAGACGACCGCGACACGCACGCGGTCGAGGTCTGGCTGGCCGGAGCCGCCGGCTGAAGTCACGCCGGCGGCCAGTCGCCGCGGTGCGCGCAGCCACGGCGGCGGCGGCGGGTGCTGGCCGCAGGGTTTGCGGTCAGGCGTCGACGGCGAACGGCGTGGCCTTGAAGCGTCGAGCATAGTTGCGCTCGTCCGCGGTGTCCTGGACGGCCTCGTCGGCAAGCTCGGGCGCGCCGTAGACCGCGTACACCGGCTCGCCGTCGCGCAGGCCCACGTGGTGCAGGCGGTAGCGGGGCTGCCCGCTGCCGGTGTTGGCCGGGTAGTGCCGCGGCGGCTCGTTGCCTTCGAGATCGAGTTCGCTGTTGTCGACCGCACCACCGACGAAAAGGGCTCGCATCATTGGGTTCTCCTGGCTGACGACTGCCTGCATGGTGCCCACAGCCACGTTCGCGGCGCATGAATGTGGCGCACGCGCGCGGGCACGGCGGGGTGGAGAAACGTGCCAGCCGGGTGCGTCCGGGGCGACGGACGCGACGGCGTGGCTCGCCGCGCCTAAACTGCAGCCCCGAAATACCGAAGTGATGACGCCGTGGCCGCTGTCCAACCCGACCCCGCGCTGGAAACCCTGCTGCTGCCCTTCATGGGCGGGCAGCTGCCATGGCCGGAGGAGGGTGGCGCGCTGTTCCTGCGCGCGCGCGACGGCTGGCCGCTGCACCAGCGGCCGTTGCCCGGCCTGGTGGCCGAGCAGAGCTTCAAGCCTGATGCGCAGGCGCTGCAGCAGGCCGGCATCCCCCTGGTCGAGCTCGGCGACACCACGACCTATCCGTTGGTGCTGGTGCTGCCGCCGCGCCAGCGCGACGAGGCGCGGGCGCTGTTTGCGCGCGCGATTGCGCTGACCGCGCCGGGCGGCCGGGTGGTCGCCTGCGTCACCAACAACGAAGGCGCGCGTTCGGCGCAGGATGACCTGGGCAAGCTCGCCGGTGCCGTCGGCAGCCTGACCAAGAACAAGTCCCGCGTGTTCTGGACCGCGCCGCTGGCCGGCCCGGCCGACGCCGCCCTGGCCGCCCAGTGGGCGGACCTGGACGCGGTGCGGCCGATCGGCGACGGGCGTTTCCTCAGCCGTCCGGGGGTATTCGCCTGGGATCGCATCGATCCGGCCTCGGCGTTGCTGGCCGCGCACCTGCCCAAGGATCTCGCCGGCCGCGCCGCCGACCTCGGCGCCGGCTTCGGTTACCTGTCGGTGCAATTGCTGGCCAACTGCCCCGGCATCACCGCGCTGGACCTGTACGAGGCCGAGGCGCGGGCGCTGGACCTGGCACGCCGCAACCTTGCGGCGTTCGAGACCAAGGCCGCGCTGGGCTACCACTGGCAGGACGTGACCGCCGGCCTGGAGCCGCAGTACGACGTGATCGTCAGCAACCCGCCGTTCCATACCCAGAGCCGTGCCGACCGTCCCGACATCGGGCGCCGCTTCATCGCCGTCGCCGCCGCCGCGCTCAAGCCCGGCGGGCGCCTGTGGCTGGTCGCCAACCGCCACCTGCCTTACGAGGCGGTGCTCAACGACAGCTTCGGCGCGGTGCGCGTGGTCACCCAGCACGACGGCTTCAAGGTGGTCGAGGCGGTCAAGGCCATGCCAACCAAGCCGGTACGCGCGCCCAAGGGCTTTGACCGCGTGGCGGAGCGGAGCAAGCATCGATGAAGCTGGTCAAGCTGCTGGCCAACCTTGGCTATGGCAGCCGCCGCGACGTCGCGGCGATGTTCCGCGAGGGCCGCATCACCGATGTCGCTGACGGCGAGGTGCTGTATGCCGACGACCAGGTCGAGCCTGCCCGCATCCTCATCGACGGCCAGCCGCTCGACCCGCCGTCCGGCCTGGTGCTGATGCTGCACAAGCCGACCGGCTACACCTGTTCCACCAAGGATCCCGGTCGCGTCGTCTACGACCTGCTGCCGCCGCGTTACCGGCTGCGCTCGCCACTACTGTCGACGGTCGGCCGCCTCGATCGCGACACCAGCGGCCTGCTGCTGATGACCGACGACGGGCTGTTGCTGCACCGGATCGTGTCGCCCAAGGCCAAGCTGGAAAAAGTCTACGAGGCGACGCTCGCCGGCGACCTGCGCGGCCACGAGGCCGGGATCTTCGCCAGCGGCGCGCTGATGCTCGACTCCGAGACCCAGCCGCTGGCGCCGGCGGCGATGGAGGTCGTGAGCCCGCGGCACGCGCGCCTGACCCTGGTCGAAGGCCGCTACCACCAGGTGCGGCGGATGTTCGCGGCGGTCGGTAATCACGTCGAGACGCTGCAGCGCAGCCGCGTTGGCGGGTTGACGCTGGCGGGACTGGAAGCGGGGCAGTGGCGGGTGCTGGATGCCGGGGATCTGGCGCGCCTGTTCGCGGGACCGCCCTGAGCCTTCCGCACGGCACCTTGCTGGCTTGCCACCGCCCGCGGCGTTCAATCAGTCACGCGATGGATGCCACGGAGCTCCCCGTGGCGAATCTCAAAACCTAGCGCTTGAGCAGCCGCCGAAAGCCGTCGCTGCCCAGTTGTTCCAGCGTGTCCAGGTTGCGCTCCACGATCACGTCCGGATCCGGGTACGCCGCGACCGCGCGCTCGACGCTGGCCTCTCTCAGCAGGTGCAGGGTCGGGTAGGGCGAGCGGTTGCTGCAGTTGCCGGGGTCGTCGAAGCGGGTGCCCGCGAACTGGTAGTCGGGATGGAAACTGGCGACCTGGATCTCGCCTTCCAGGCCGAGCGCGTCGACGGCGGCGTCGGCCTGGTCGAGGAAGTCGTTGTAGTCGAGGAAGTCGTCCAGCACCTGCGGGTGCACCAGCAGCGTGGTGTCCGTCTGCTCCGGATCGACCTGGTGCAGGCGCACCAGTTCGTAGGCCAGTTCCTCCAGCAGCGCGTCGGTCGTGGTCGCCTCGCTCAACACGAAGCGCACCTGGCCCTTGGCGACCACGGCCTTGGCAAACGGGCACAGGTTCAGGCCGATCACCGCGCGCTCGATCCAGCGGCGCGTGGCGGCGATCGGGTCGCCGCCCGGGCTGTCATCGGCCTCGATATCGTTGGACTCAAGGGTCATCGCGTCGCCAGCCTCCCGTCACTGCATGCGCCGCGCCTGCGGTGGCCCGCGAACTCAATCGCGGAAATTGTCGTACTGCAGCGGGCGCTCGAACTCGCCGGCCTTGAGCAGCGCCATCACCGCCTGCAGGTCGTCGCGCTTCTTGCCGGTGATGCGCAACTTGTCGCCGTTGATCTGGGTCTCGACCTTGATCTTGGCCTCCTTGATCGCGGCGATGATCTTCTTCGCCAGCTTCTGTTCGATGCCCTTTTGTACCGTGACCTTCTGCCGCGCGCCGGCGAGGTTGGTATCGATGTCGCCGAACTCCAGGCAACGCACGTCGATGCCGCGCGCGACCAGGCGGGCGCGCAGGATGTCCTCCATCTGCTTGAGCTGGAATTCGCTCGGCGCGGCCTGGCTGATGACGTTGTCATCGAGCTCGAACGTGGCCTCCACGCCCTTGAAGTCGAAGCGCGTGGTCAGTTCGCGGCTGGCCTGGTCGATGGCATTGGTGAGCTCGTGGGTGTCCACTTCGGAGACGACGTCGAATGAAGGCATGGCGGCTGCGTGCAGATGGGTGGGGCGGGCAGCGTAGCGCATGTGTGGCTGTGGTCCCCGACGGGCGATGCCCGGCCCTGCGATCGCCACCGGCTGGGGCGGAACTGGGCGGTGCGTCACGGCTTGGCGGCGCGGCGCGGAACCGGGGCTGAATGCAGGGCCCGAAATGACCGGTTCCCAGCCGCGCAGCGCTTAGCCTCCGGGCAGCCGATCCCCCGACGGCCCCTGTCCAGATCAACAAGGAAACACGCATGAACGCGAATTCCCGTTGCAAGCCACTGCTGCTGTCGATGGCGCTGGGCGCCGCGCTGCTGGCGACCGTCCCCGCGTTCGCCCAGAGCGTCGACGACGACGCCACCATCATCGCCGCCGCGGCCTCGGTGCCCAAGGCGCGACTGGTCGATCGCTACAGCGATCTGGCCGGCTCCGATGCCGCCGCCGCCGACCTGATCAACGACCTGCGCACCGGTGGTGATTTCAGCGTGACCCAGGAGGTGACCACCACGGTCACCAATCCCGATGGCACCACCGCGACCACCACCGCGCCGGTGACCACCACGGTCGTCAACCCGACCGGCGCGATGGGCTGGGGCGAGGTCAACATCACCCTGTCGCTCGCGCAGGCACTCGTCGACTCCGGTGCCTATCCCGACCTCCAGTCGGCGCTGAGCGGCGCCAGCACCACGGTCACCAACCCCGACGGCACGACCACGACCACGGTCAGCGGCGGCGTCCTGGCGATGCGTGCCGACGGGATGGGGTGGGGCGCTATCGCCAAGGAGCTCGGCTTCAAACTCGGCAGCCTGATCAGCGCAGGCAACAAGAACGGCAAGGCCACCGATGCGGCAACCGCAAAGGCCGAGCGCGCCGAGAAGGCGAAGGCGGAAAAGGCCGCACACACGACCGGCAAGCCGGACCGCGTCGCCAAGGCCGATCGCCCGAGCCGCCCCGACAAGCTTGATCGCCCGGAGAAGCCTGATCGCCCGGAGAAGCCTGATCGCCCGGAGCGTCCGGCCAAGCCCGAGCGCGGCCGCTAATTCCGGCAGGTTTCATCCGACGGGCGCCCCCGGGCGCCCGTCGTCATGTCAATCCAGAGGAAATCCGATGAAACGTTCCACCCTGTTTTGCGCGCTGTTGCTGCTGGCCGGCGCTGCGCATGCCGAAGACGGCTTCAACCTCGGCATCGGCGCCGACTACAGCAGCGGCGACTACGGCGGCGACACCACGACCACGATCCTCTCGGTGCCGGTCACTGCGAAGTACACCACCGGCGCCTGGAGCTTCAAGGCCAGCCTGCCGTGGATGCGCGTCGAGGGCGACCCGAACGTGGTGCCGGGCCTGGGCAGCGTGACCAACCTCAACCCGCGCGGCCGCGGCCGCAGCACCGGCGGCGGCACGGCGACGACCACCGAGAGCGGCACCGAGTCGGGCATCGGCGACCTGCGCGTGGCGGCGACCTACAGCATCGACACCGGCGGCCCGCTCGGCATCGACCTGACCGGCAACGCCAAGATCGCCACCGCCGACGAGGACAAGGGCCTGGGCACGGGTGCCAACGACTACGGCGTGGCGGTCGACCTGTACCGCGACTTCGCCGGCACGCTGCTGTTCGGCGGCGTGGGCTATACCGCGCTCGGCGATTCCGCGTTCATCGACGTCGGCAGCGTGATCAACGCCAACGCGGGCGCCAGCAGGCGCGTCGGCAGCGGCAGCCTCGGGGCGATGTATGACTGGCGCGCCGCGGCCTCCAGCGCTGCCCAAGACCGCAGCGAGCTCACCGGCTTCTACAGCTTCCCGGCCGGCGAGCGGACCAAGATGCAGGTATATGCGGTCAAGGGGCTGAGCCAAGGCAGCCCGGACTGGGGCGTTGGGATGAGCCTGTCAGCCGGCTTCTGATCGACCGATCCCTTTGATGAGAACGGCGGCCGCGAGGTCGCCGTTCTCATTTGGGGGCAGCGGCATCGACCGGACCCCTGCAGCGCTAGACTGCCCGTCCATCCAGCGTGGGAGTTCACCGATGCACCAGACCCCGGCCTATGCCGCCGCCGACGGCCACTCGCCCCTGGCGCCGTTCACCATCGAGCGCCGCGACCCGGGCGCGCACGAGGTGCTGATCGACATCCTGTACTGCGGCGTGTGCCATTCCGACATCCACCAGGCGCGTGCCGAATGGGGCGACGGCGGGATCTTCCCGATGGTGCCCGGCCACGAGATCGTCGGCCGCGTCGCGCAGGTGGGCAAACACGCCGGCAAGTTCAAGGTCGGCGACGCGGTCGGGGTCGGCTGCTTCGTCGATTCCTGCCGCACCTGCCCGCAGTGCGAGGCGGGCGAGGAGCAGTACTGCGACGAGGGCATGACCGGCACCTACAACAGCCGCGAGCGCGAGAGCGGCGCGCCGACCCAGGGCGGTTATTCCACCCGCATCACCGTGAACGAGGATTACGTGCTCCGCATGCCCGAGTCGATCCCGCTCGACCGCGCCGCGCCGCTGCTGTGCGCCGGCATCACCACGTATTCGCCACTGCGACACTACGGCGTCAAGGCGGGCGACGAGGTGGCGGTGGTCGGGCTCGGCGGCCTGGGCCACATGGCGGTGAAGATCGCCGCGGCGATGGGCGCGCGCGTCACCGTGCTGAGCACGTCGGAATCCAAGCGCGACGATGCGATCGCGCTGGGCGCGCACGATTTCGCCGCGACCCGCGACCCAACCACGTTCGCTGGCCTGGCGGGGCATTTCGACTTCATCGTCGACACCGTCTCGGCCGACCACGACTACAACGCCTACCTGTCGCTGCTGAAATTCGACGGCACGATGATCCTGCTCGGCATCCCGCAGACGGCTTCTGCGGTCGCCGCCGGCGCGCTGATCATGCAGCGGCGCAAGCTCGGCGGCTCGCTGATCGGCGGCATCCGCGAGACCCAGGAGATGCTGGATTTCTGCGCCGAACACGGCATTGCCTCGGACATCGAGTTGATCGGCATCGAGCAGATCAACGAGGCCTACGAGCGCATGCTCAAGGCCGACGTGCGCTATCGGTTCGTGATCGACACCGCGAGCCTGCAGCCGGCCGCCTGATCCGTCGCCGTGACAGTGCCGCCCGGCCGATCGTTGCGCGCGGCGCTGCTGATGCTGGCGGCGGTGGCGTTGTTCTCGTTGATGGATGCGGGCCTGAAGCTGCTCGCCGCGCATTACCCGCCCTTCCAGGTGGCGGCCCTGCGCGGTGCCTCGTCGTTGCCGCTGGTGCTGGCGTGGGTCGCCGGGACCACCGGGCTGGCGCCGTTGTTTCGGGTGCGCTGGTCGCTGCACCTGCTGCGCGGGGTGCTGGGGATCACGATGATGGCGGCGTTCGTGTACGCATTGCGCACGCTGCCCCTGTCGACCACGTATTCGATCTTCTTCGTGGCGCCGCTGCTGATCACGGCGATGTCGGTGCCTCTGCTGGGCGAGCGCGTCGGCCCGCGCCGCTGGACCGCCATCGCGGTCGGCCTGGTGGGCGTGCTGGTGGTCCTGCGCCCGACCGGAGAGGGCCTGCGCAGCCTGGCCGCGCTGGCGGTGCTGCTCGCGGCATCGATGTATGCGGTCAGTGCGATCACCGTGCGGGTGCTCGCGCGCACCGACAGCACCCAGTCGATGATGGTGTGGTTGTTGGCGATGATGGCGTTGGGCGCGGGAGCACTGGCGATCCCCGATTGGGTCGCGATCCGGGTGAGCGACGCCTGGGTCATCCTGGGCGTCGGCGTGGCCGGCGCGTTCGGCCAGTACGCGATCACCGAGGCGTTCCGTCGTGGCGAAGCGTCGCTGATCGCCCCGCTCGAATACACCGCGCTGGTCTGGGGCGTGGGGCTGGACGCGACGCTGTGGGGCGTGCTGCCCGACCGCATCACCTGGCTGGGTGCCGCGATCATCGTTGCCAGCGGCCTGTACCTGCTACGCCGTGAACGCGTCCACGCCGAGGCCGAGCACCCCTGATCGGCGCGGCCCGCGGTTCGCGTCGACGTGAAAGCCGGCTACGACCTCGCGCTCAACGGCATGAGCGGCGACTGAAAACCTGGATGTGCGGATCGAGGCCAAGGTGAAGCCGCCTGCGCTCGCGCTTGAACAGCGCGCCGAAAGCCTGTGCCAGCGCCTGATCGAGCTCGATGCGATCGACAATGGCCTGCGCTACCGGTACCGGGCCGAGCCGCTGGACCTGCTGCG
>JBBRWW010000031.1:0-24186 GCA_038248955.1 Lysobacterales bacterium | reverse complement strand
TCGAACACCGGCAACAGCGCCGGGTCGGATACATGCGGCTTCGACCAGTCGCGCTCGACATGCCCCGCCGGCACCGCATGGCCGTGGCGGGCCAGGTAGCGCAGCGCCTCGTCGTACAAACCGGGCGCTTCCAGCACTTCGCGAAGCTCCGCCGATGCGCGCTCGTCGTGGGCGAACACCTTCAGCATCGCGGCGTTCTTGTTGCCCAGCAGGAACTCGATCGTGCGGTATTGCAGCGACTGGAACCCCGACGACGGCCCGAGGATCTCGCGGAACTCCATGTATTCCGACGGCGTCAGGGTCTCCAGTACCGACCACATCTCGGTCAGCTGGCGCAGCACCGCCTTGCAGCGCGCGAAGATCTTCTGGCAAGCGCCGAGCTCGTCGTTGCGCAGGTGCGCGAGCGCGGCCTTGAGCTCATGGATCATCAGCTTCATCCACAGCTCCGAGACCTGGTGCTGGACGATGAACAGCATCTCGTCGTGGTGCGGCGGGTCCGACAGCCGCTCCTGTGCCGACAGCAGCCGATCCAGGTGCAGGTAGCCGGCGTAGCTCATGCGCCCCGACAGGTCGGTGTGGATGCCGGTTTCCAGCGCGCGCTCGTTCTTGTCGACGGTCATTGCAGTACCCCAAAGTGACGTAAAGGGTAGCGCAGCACTCCGCAGCCAGCTTTTGCGCGGCCAGTCCGCAGGCGGCGCGCTTCATCCCGGCGTCCCCGAAACCCCGCCAACGCTGCCCGGATGCCCGATCAGTGCGACCGTCATCGCCCTGACATGACGCGCGCCGACCATCCCGGCACACTCTGCCCGGTCGCGATGGATCTCGGCGGCGGGCTCACACACGGGGAATGGACGATGGACAGGAATCTCGGCCGCGCGGCAGGCGCGGTGTTGGCGATCGCATTGCTCGGGGCCGGCGCCGCGCAGGCGCAAGTGGTGATCAGCCAGGTGTATGGCGGCGGCGGCAATTCCGGCGCCACCTACCGCAACGACTTCATCGAGTTGCGCAACAACGGTGCCACCGCGGTCGTCGTCGACGGCTGGAGCGTGCAGTACACCTCGGCCACCAGCACCACCTGGAGCGGCCGCACGGTCCTCAGCGGCAGCATCGCGCCGGGCGGCTACTACCTGGTGCAGCAAGCCGCCGGCAGCGGCGGCAGCGTCGATCTGCCGTCCCCGGACGCCACCGGCACCATCGCAATGGCCGGCACCAACGGCAAGGTCGCGCTGGTCAGCTCCGACATCACGCTCAGCGGCGCCTGCCCGCTAGGCGGCGCGGTGGTCGATTTCGTCGGCTACGGCAGCACGGCCACCTGCGCCGAGACTGCGCCCACCGCGACCCTGAGCAACACCACCGCTGCGCTGCGCAAGGGCGCCGGCAGCATCGACACCGGCGACAACAGCGCTGACTTCGCCACAGGGGCGCCGGACCCGCGCAACAGCGGCGCCGCGCCGCCTCCGCCACCCTCCCCGCCGGTCGCGCTGAGCATCGCGCAGATCCAGGGCGACGGCCTGCTGTCACCGCACGCCAAGAAGCTGGTGGTGACCGAAGGCATCGTCACCGCGCGCAGGTTCAACAGCGGCTTCTTCCTGCAAAGCGCCGTCGATGACGGCAACGGCGGCACCTCGGACGCGGTATTCGTGTTCACGGGCAGCGCGCCACCGGCCACCGCCGCGGTCGGCAACCGGGTGCGGGTGACCGCGACGGTGGAGGAATACCTGCCTTCGTCCGACCCGAACCAGCTCAGCATCACCGAGTTGGTGTCGCCCACGATCGAGCTGCTGGAAGTCGGCGTGGCGTTGCCTGCCGCGGTCGAATTGACCGTTGCCGAACTGGCTCCTGACGGGTCGCCCGCGACCCTGGAACGCCTCGAAGGCATGCGCGTGAGCGTCGCGCAAGCCGTGGTGGTCGCGCCGTCGGGCGGATCCATCCAGGAAAGCGCCGCCACCGCCACCAGCGACGGCGTGTTCCACGTCGCACTACCGCAGCTCGCGCGGCCGTTCCGCGAGCCGGGTATCAGCGCACTGGACGTTTCGCTGGCGAGCGTGCCGGCCGGCAAGAACCCGCCGATCTTCGACACCAACCCCGAGCGCCTGATGGTGCGCAGCCGGGGCCAGGTTGGCGCCGTCGCGATCTCGGTCGACAGCGAGGCGCAGGTTGCCGGGCTGATCGGCGTGCTCGACTATTTCGCCGGCACCTGGGCGCTGTTGCCCGATGCGGCCACCCCACCGACGGTCAGCGGTGGGCGCCTGCCCGAAGCGGTCAACGACGCCGACTACGACGCCGTCACCATCGCCAGTTTCAACGTGCTGCGCTTCTTCGACGAAATCGCCGACGGCAATGGCGCGGTCACCCTGACCGCCGAGGCGCTCGACAAGCGCCTGGGCAAGACCGCCGGCGCGGTCTGTGACTACCTCAAGGCGCCCGACATCCTCGGCGTGGTCGAGATCGAGAACCTGCGCGTGCTCGGGTTGTTGGCCGACCGCATCAATGCCACCTGCAGCCGGGGGCCGGCCTATGTGCCGTACCTGGAATCGGGCAATGACGTCGGCGGCATCAATGTCGGCTTCCTGGTCAGCGCCCGCGCGACCGCAAGCGGCGTGCCACGGGTCGAGGTCGTCAGCGTCACCCAGCTCGGCAAGGACGCCACGCTCGCCAACCCGAACGGCAGCACCAGCGTGCTCAATGACCGGCCGCCACTGCGGCTGCGCGCGATCATCCGCAATGACGCCGGTGCGCCCTACCCGGTGACGGTGATCGCCAACCACCTGCGTTCGCTCAACGGCATCAACGACATCGGCAGTGGGAGCGGCGGCTGGGCGACCGGCGGCGCGCGCGTGCGGGTCAAGCGCGGCGCGCAGGCGGCGTACCTCGCCAGCCTGGTCGAATCCATGCAGCAGGCCGATCCGGCCGAACGCATCGTGCTGGTCGGCGACTTCAACGCATTCGAGTTCAACGACGGCTACGTCGACGTGCTCGGGGTGATCAAGGGCGATGCGGCGCCGGCCGACCAGGTGCTGACGTTCGTCGCCAGCCCGCTGACCTCGCTGCTGGTCGATGGATCGCAGCTGATCGCCGACCCCACGCAACGCTACTCGTACGTCTACGCAGGCAATGCGCAGACACTGGACCACGTGCTCGTGAACGAGGCCTTGATTGGCGGCGCAGATGCGCTGCGGGTCGAGCACGCGCGCATCAACGCCGACTTCGGCGTCGACAACTTCGGTGACTTCTCGGTGCCGCTGGGCACCTCCGACCATGACCCGGTGCGGCTCACGATCCGCGTGCCGGCGTTCCGCAGCGCGGACCTCTCGGTCAGCGCCGGCGCAACGGCCACCAGCGTAACGACCGGCGACTCGGTGACGTTCAATGCCAGCGTCGCCAACGCAGGGCCAGGCGACGCCGAATTCGCGGCGATCGCGCTGGTGTTCGACGCGCTGCTGTCGCCGACGGTCACCAGCGCCGCCACCGGCTGGACCTGTGCCGCGCCGGTGCAGGACGCCACGACGACCACGGTCACCTGCACCGCGCCGGTATTGATAACCGGGGCCAGTGCCGCATTCGCACTGGAGGTGCTCGCCCCGTCGCTGCCCGGCGGCGCGCCGCTGCGCATGGCGGCCGCAGTGCGGTCGCAGACCGCCGACCCGGCCAATGGCAACAACCAGGCCGCGGTCGAAGTCGCGATCCAGTCCGCCCCCGCCGCAGACCTGTCGGTACGGCTGTTCGAAACCACCGCCGGGTCGGGGCATGGCGCCCGAGCCGAGTTCCTGGTGTCGGTCACCAATGCCGGTCCGGACCTGGCCGAAGGCGCGGTGCTGGTGATCCAGGGCACTGCCCGCGCGAGCCACGCCAGTGTCGCCGCGCCTGCGGGTTGGTCGTGCGGCCCGCCCAGCAACAGCCCAGCCGGGTTTCGGCTGCAATGCCGACGCGACCAGGCCATGGCGAAGGGCACCGCGACCTTCATCGTGGCGGTGGTCGCGCCGGCCTTGCCCGCCAGCAAGGTCGCATTGTTGGTGACGGCCAGCGTGACTGCCGATACCTCGGATCCCGCACCCGATAACAACACCGCGAGGCATTCCCGCCCCGTGGCTGGCAGGGGCCGCTAACGGCTCCGATCAGACCCGATCGGCCGAGGAAGGCGCGGAGCGATCCGCGCCTTCGTCGTTTTCCGGCCATCGGGCGCTAACACCGGCGTCGACCACTCGTCGCCGCCGTCCCAGCGGCTTCGGTGCGCTCCATCACCCGATGCATGCGGCGGCGCGCAACGGTCTCGTCCCCGGCTGTGGTTATCATCGACCCATCGTGCAGCCGAGTTCCCCCGCAATGACCATCGCCGCAAAGTTCGAGATCGAATACCTCCAATACCTTGACGTCGACGGCAAGCCCGTCGCCGAGCTGCCGCCCGCGTTCCGCGACCCGAAGGCGTTGTTGCCGCTGTTCAGGCAGATGCTGTTCGTGCGCGTGTTCGACACCAAGGCGATCGCGCTGCAGCGCACCGGCAAGCTGGGCACCTACGCCGCCTGCCTGGGCCACGAGGCCACCCACGTCGGCATCGGCGCGTCGATGCTGCCCGAGGACGTGTTCGCGCCGAGTTATCGGGAATACGGCGCGCAGTTCATGCGCGGCGTGCTGCCGCGCGAGGTGCTGCTGTACTGGGGCGGCGACGAACGCGGCAACGATTTTGCCGGGCCGAAGAACGACTACCCGTGGTGCGTGCCGATCTCCACGCAGTGCCTGATGGCCGCCGGCGCGGCCCTGTCGTTCAAGCTGCGCAAGCAGCAGCGCATCGCGGTGGCCTGCTGCGGCGATGGCGGCTCGTCGAAGACCGATTTCTATGCCGCGCTCAATTCAGCCGGTGCGTTCACCTCGCCGCTGGTGCTGTGCGTGATCAACAACGGCTGGGCGATCTCGGTACCGCGCTCGGCGCAGACCGGCGCCGAGACGCTGGCCCAGAAGGGCATCGCCGGCGGGTTGTACTGCCTGCAGGTGGACGGCAACGACCTGATCGCGGTACTCGAAGGCATGCGCCGCGCCACCGAGCGCGCGCGCAACGGCGACGGCGGCAGCGTGATCGAATTCATGACCTACCGCCTGCACGACCACACCACCGCCGACGACGCGCGCCGCTACCGCGATGCCGCCGAGGTCACCGACGCATGGACACGCGACCCGATCCCGCGCCTGCGCAGCTACCTCACCGCGCAGGGCATTTGGAGCGAGGCCGAAGAGGCCGCGTGGGCGATCGAGTGCGGTGCCAAGGTGGATGTCGAGATCAACGCCTACCTGCAGACGCCGGTGCAGCCGGTCGAGGCGATGTTCGACTACCTCTACGGCGACATGCCGCCGGACGTGCGCGCACACCGCGATGCCGCGATCGCCCTGGAGCAGCGCGCATGAGCGCCGAAAAGACCGTCGCCGACCCGGCCGCCATCACCCTCATCGAGGCGATCACCCAGGCGCTCGCGTACGAGATCCGCGCCGATGACAGCGTGGTCGTGCTCGGCGAGGACGTCGGCGTCAACGGCGGTGTGTTCCGCGCCACCGCCGGCCTGCACGCGCAGTTCGGTTCCGAGCGCGTGATCGACACGCCGCTCGACGAAACCACGATCGCCGGGCTCACCGTGGGCATGGCCAGCCAGGGCATGAAGCCGGTGGCCGAGGCGCAGTTCGACGGCTTCATGTACCCGATGGTCGACTTCATCGTCTGCCATGCCGCGCGCATGCGTTACCGCACGCGCGGCCGATTGACCTGCCCGATGGTCCTGCGCGTGCCGTGGGGTGGCGGCATCCGTGCCCCGGAGCACCACAGCGAGGCCAACGAGGCGATCTTCACCAACGTCCCGGGCCTGCGCGTGGTGATGCCGTCGTCGCCGGCGCGCGCCTACGGCCTGCTGCTGGCCGCGATCCGCGACCCGGACCCGGTGATCTTCTTCGAGCCCAAGCGCATCTACCGCCAGTACAAGGAGGTCGTGGCCGACGATGGCGAGGCGTTGCCACTCGACGTCTGCTACGTCCTGCGCGACGGCAGCGACGTGACCCTGGTGACGTGGGGCGCGCAGGTCAAGGAAACGCTCGAGGCAGCCGAGAAACTCGCTGGCGAAGGCATCAGCGCCGAGGTCATCGACGTCGCCACGCTGCGCCCGCTGGACTTCGCCACGATCGCTGAATCCGTCAGCAAGACCGGCCGTTGCGTGATCGTCCACGAGGCGCCCAAGACCGCCGGCTTCGGCGCCGAGATCGCCGCGCGCCTGGCCGAGGAGTCGATGTACGACCTGCTCGCGCCGGTCGAGCGCGTCACCGGCTACGACACCCATATCCCGCTGTTCCGCCTCGAGATGAAGTACCTGCCGAGCGCTGAACGCATCGTCGCCGCCGCCAGGCGCGCCGTCGCCGCCGGCTGAGCCGGCGATCGGCGCGGCCGATTCAATTTCTGGAGATCTGCATGAGTGACACCAAAGCGTTCCACCTGCCCGACCTGGGCGAAGGCCTGCCCGACGCGACCATCGTCGAGTGGTTCGTCAAGGTCGGCGACACCGTCGGGCTCGACGACAACCTGGTCTCGATGGAGACCGCCAAGGCGGTGGTGGAAGTGCCGTCGCCGGTATCGGGCAAGGTCGTCCGGCTGGCCGGCGCCGAAGGCGACGTGATCCTCACCGGGGCGGTGCTGGCCGAGTTCGAACTCGACCCGTCGATGCCGCAGCGCGCCGAGGGCCAGGACACCGGCCACGGCCATGGCGCCCCGGCGCCGGCAAAGGGCGTGGGCAGCCCGGACCCGGCGCCGGACCACCGCGTGGTCGCCTCCGACGAGGGCGGCGCGATCAGCGACGCCGGTGAGCCCGCGGCCAAGGGCAAGCCCGACGGCGCGCGCACGGATAGCGGCACCGTGGTCGGCGCGATGCAGTCCTCGGACACGGTGCGCAGCGAGCAGGCCTTCGCCGTCGGCGGGGTTCGCGCAATGCCGGCGGTGCGCGCGCTCGCGCGCAAGCACGGCGTCGATCTCGCCCAGGTGCGCGCCACGGGCGCCGATGGCGTGGTGACGATGAGCGATGTGAAGCAGGCGGCGGCCGACGGCAGCGCCAAGGCCGGCAGCGCGCCGGCCGCACGCGCGGTGGAACGCGCCCCGACTGCCATTGCCGAGCCGGTCCGCAGCGCGCTGTCGCAAGCGGGCAAGCCCATGCGCACGCAGCCGCCGGGGGTGGCCGCCAGCGGTCAGCCGGAACAGCTCAAGGGCGTGCGCCGCAACATGGCGCGGGTCATGGCCGACGCCCACGCCAACGTGGTGCCCACCACGCTGGTCGACGACGCCGACCTGCACGCGTGGATCGGCAAGCAGGACATCACCGCGCGCCTGGTGCGGGCGATCGTGACGGCGTGCAAGGACGTGCCGGCGCTGAATGCCTGGTTCGACGGCAAGAACCTGACCCGCACGTTGCACCCGCAGGTCGATATCGGCATTGCCGTCGATACCGACGACGGCCTGTTCGTGCCGGCGTTGCGCAATGCCGACGTGCTCGACGCGCATGGCATCCGCGCGGCGATCAAGCGCCTGCGCGCGCAGGTCGAGGACCGCAGCATCGCCGCCTCGGAACTGTCCGGCCACACCATCAGCCTGTCGAACTTCGGTATGTTCGCCGGCCGCTATGCGACCCCGGTGGTGGTGCCGCCAACGGTCGCGATCGTCGGTGCCGGCAAGCTTGGCCATGACGTGGTCGCGGTGATGGGCGGCATCGAGGTGCATCGGCGCATGCCGCTGTCGCTGACGTTCGACCACCGCGCCTGCACCGGTGGCGAAGCCGCTCGGTTCCTCAAGGCGATGCTGGACGACCTGTCGCGGCCGCACTGAGCGCGGCGAACCATCCCGAGTGCAAGGGCGAGCAGGAGCTCGCTCGTGCGCAGGAACGGCGGCGGTACGGTCGCGTGTCGAACCGTCCGGTTTCACCAGTAACGGACGTTTTCCTGCTCCACACAAGCCATGCAGCCGCTACAGGCATCGCGCCTGCGACCGGCTTCCATGTCGACGACCGCGCGATACGCCATGGCCCACCGCAGCCGCCTTGCCGGGTTCATCATCGATTGCCGCAGCGCTGATCTCGATGCAGCCGCAGCATTCTGGAGCGCTGCGCTGGGCGTGCCGACCGCCGACCCGGACTCTGGCGGCACCGGCCAATATGCCGAGTTCGGCGACGCCCCGGGCGGCCTGCATGTCGAGGTGCAGAAGGTCGACCATCCTTCGCGCGTACACCTGGACGTCGAGACCGATGACCTCGATGCAGAGGTCGCGCGGCTCGAAGCGCTGGGCGCCAGCCGCGTCGCCTTCGTCAAGCGTTGGTGGGTCATGGACAGTCCGGACGGTCAGCGCTTCTGCGTGGTGCCGATCCGCGGGGATGCCGCGCGCGCGCCAGCCAATCGCTGGCCCTGAGTCCGTGCCGGTGGTGGTGTCGTGTCAGCCGCTGGCGGGCACTGGCCGGGCGCGATCCCCGGGGAAATCGTGGAGCGCCTTGCTGCCGTGCTGGGGCGTGTCGTCGGCGACCACCTGGTCGCGACCATTGGACTTCGCCCGGTAGAGCGCCTGGTCGGCGCGCTCGAACACCTGCTCCGGGCGGTCGCGCGACGGGTCACCGGCGGCGATCCCGACCGACACCGTCAACGCGAACGGCAGCGACGCCACCGCGACGCGTTCGCGTATCCGGTGTGCCACTTCGTACGCCACCGCCAAGCCAGTGCCGGGCAGCACGATCAGGAATTCCTCGCCGCCATAACGCACCGCGAGGTCGCCCTCGCGAATCGAGGCGGTCACCGCGTCGGCAACCACCCGCAACGCTCGATCGCCCAGCAGGTGCCCATGGCGGTCGTTGACGCGCTTGAACAGATCGACATCCAGCAGCGCGAGGCTGTAAGGAGCGCTCTCGAGCTTGTGCATCGCGCGTGGGTCGTCGCGCAACTGGGCCAACGCAGTCCGGTTCAGTAGCCCGGTCAGCTGGTCGTGGTGGGCGGTCTTTCGCAGCGTTTCATGGCGTTGCTCCAACTCCGCACGCTCGTGCTGCCACTGTTGCGTAGCGGCATCAAGTTCACTGAGCCGCCGCGACTGCTCCAATGCCTCACGGCGCAATTCGAACAGATGCTGGACCTGCCGCGCGAGCACCTTCAAGGCGGCGCCCTGCTTCGCGCTCAACTGCCGCGGCTTGACGTCCATGACGCAAATCACCCCCAGCGGAAACCCGTCGGGCGTCAGCAACGGCATCCCGGCATAGAAACGCAGAGATGCCTGACCGATGCGGATCGGGGTCGTGGAAAATCGCGGGTCGCGGGCAATATCATCGACCACCAGCATCCGGGTCGGGTCGCCGATCGCAGCATCGCAGATCGCCTGCGCGCGCGGGCTCTGCGAATGGTCGACGCCGATCCGCGCCTTCGACCACTGCCTGCCGTGGTCGATCAGCGAGATCGCCGCCGCTGGCGTATCGCACAGCAGGGTCGCCAGCAGGACGATGTCATCGTAGGCCTGCTCGCGCGACGTATCGAGCACGCCATAACGTTCCAGAGCCGCCTGGCGCTGGACTTCATCAGTGGGGTCGATCTTGGAAACGGCAGCGGGCATGAGGGCGGGTGCAGGCTCGACGGAAGGGGAAGCTTAGGCGGCGGGGTGTCGCGCCCATGTGCAGGGGCAGCAGCAACAGAGGCCAGTCTTCGCCGCCACCGCGGCACGGGCAATGAATGCCACGGCATGAAACCCTGCGGGCTTGTGGTTCCGTGATTGGCATCACGCATCATTGGCCCCGGTTGGCGGCCCATCGCACATTCGCCGGGTGCGTGGCGTTACGCCCGGGGCGCGGCCGTCAGACCTTGTCCATCGTCGCCGTCAACTCGGCGAGCGCGGCATCGACCTCGTCGGCATCCACGCCCGCGCCCAACCGCAACGTCCCATCCTCGCGATCCAGTCGCCCGTCGCGCTTGAGCGCCGCGACCCGTTGGCCCGCATCCTTGGGGGCGTCGAACCCGCCGCTCTGCAACAGCACGCGATCACCATCGACCAACTTGAAGTAGAACCGACCGTCGGCTTCGCGGTACTGCTTGAACACCGGCCGCGCCGCCTTGGCGGTGTCCGCGCCATCGGTCGCGGACACCCTCGACAGGTCGCGCAGGCCGACCGCCTCGCGCAGCCTCATCAGCAGCGGCATGGCGTGCTCGACCCGCAATCGCCGTGCGCCATCGCGGAGGATCGCCTCGATCTCCGCCGGTTTGGCCATCAGTTGTTCGTAGTGCGCGCGAAGCGGGGCGACCTCCGCGTCAATGCGCTCGAACAAGGCCTGCTTGGCATCGCCCCAGCCGATGCCCTCGGCGAACGCGGCGCGCATCGCCGCGGTTTCGTCGTGCGACGCGAACGCCTGGTACAACGCGAACACGTTGGAGGTATCCGCATCCTTGGCCTCGCCGGGCATCCGCGAGTCGGTGATGATCGAGGCGATCAGTTTCTTCAGCGTCGCGCGCGGCGCGAACAGCGGGATCGTGTTGTCGTAGCTCTTGCTCATCTTGCGGCCGTCCAGGCCCGGCAGCGTCGCCACCTGCGCCTCGACCATCGCCTCGGGCAGGGTGAAAACCTGTTTGCCAGCCGGCTCGCCGTAGAGGTGGTTGAAGCGCTGGCCGAAGTCGCGTGCCATCTCGATGTGCTGCACCTGGTCGCGCCCGACCGGCACCTTGTCGGCGTTGAACAGCAGGATGTCGGCGGCCATCAGCACCGGGTACATGAACAATCCGGCGTTGATCCCGGCGTCGTCGTCCTCGCCTTCGGCGCGATTCCTGTCAACCGCGGCCTTGTAGGCGTGCGCGCGGTTGAGGATGCCCTTGCCGGCAACGCAGGTCAGCAGCCAGGCCAGCTCCGGGATCTCCGGGATGTCGCTCTGCCGATAGAACCAGACCTTGTCCGGCTCCAGCCCGCAGGCCAGCCAGGTCGCCGCGATCTCCAGCGTCGAGCGTTGCACGCGCGCCGGGTCGGTCACCTTGATCAGTGCGTGGTAGTCGGCGAGGAAGTAGAAGCTTTCCACGCCCGGCGCATGGCTGGCGGCGATTGCCGGACGGATCGCACCGGCATAGTTGCCCAGGTGCGGGGTGCCGGAGGTGGTGATGCCGGTGAGGACGCGGGTCGGCTGCATCGAGCGTTGCTACCAGGAGATCTGGTTGGCGAGTTTACCCGGCCGGTGCCGCTGGAATGGCGGAACCCCGACGCCGGTGTTCGCGCGTTGAACCCTAAGCCCACCCCGGAGACATCGCCATGTTTCGCCCCCTGCTGCTTGCCACCCTTTGTTTCGCTGCCACCGGCACGCCGGCCATCGCCAGCCCGCTGGTCGACCTGGCGGTGGTCGACCGCGATAGCGGGCAATGGCTACCCGACGTCCGCCACCGTGGTGAACGCTGGATCGCGGGCACCCCCGGCCACCGCTATGGCGTACGCCTGACCAACAGCAGCAGCGATCGCGTGCTGGTGGTGCTGTCGATCGACGGCGTCAACGCCGTGACGGGCGACAGCGCCCACCCATCGCAGGCAGGCTACGTGCTCGAACCCTGGCAGAGCAGCGGGATTTCCGGCTGGCGGAAGTCCTACCGGGAGGTCGCGCAGTTCGTATTCACCGACCTAGGCGACAGCTATGCCGCCCGCACCGGACGCCCGGTCGATGTAGGCGTGATCGGGATCGCGGTGTTCGCCGAGGCGCGGCCAAGCCAGCCCAACCCACAATCGCCGCGAGTCGCCGCGGAGGCCAATGAGCGGCGCAGCAACGCCAACGCAGCGGGGCCGTCTGCCGCCGCTGCCGAATCGCTGGCGCGGGACAGCGGCGCGTTTGATCAGGGCCCCCGGAGCCCGCCGGCGCAGGCCTTGGGCACCGGTCACGGGGAGCGCGAGTGGTCGCCGGTGGCGCGCACCGATTTCGTGCGCGCCACCGAGCAACCGGCACAGGTCAGCCAACTGCGCTACGACGACCGCGCCACCCTGGTCGCGCGCGGCGTGCTGCCGCATGATCCGCGCCATCGCGGCGACCGGCCGCATGCATTTCCGCCGGGCTTCGTCGCCGATCCGCCGCCGCGCTGGTGAGATGGCAGCGGTGTGCAGCGAAGTCGGAGACGCGAAGTCAACCGCTTGTGTCAATGCAGGGACTTGCGGAAATCCTCGACTTCGCGCTCGGCACGACCGCGGTCCCAGCCGTAGCGTTCCTGCAGCTTGCCTGCCAGGTATTCGGTATTGCCTTCGGCGATGTCGAAATCGTCATCGGTCAGGTCGCCCCACCGCGCCTGCGCCTTGCCCTTCAGTTGGGTCCACTTGCCGGCAATGATGTCCTTGTTCATCTCGTTGCATCCTCTGTTGGAAGAAGGTGCGGTGCACCAACACCGCCCGCCAACCATCGCAGGATGCCCATTCGCATCTGGTCATGGGGTCGTTAGGGGCGCATTAGCGCGATTGAGTGAACAGGCGGATATTGAAATGGAAGCGACCGCGTGCCGCGATGGGTGCGAGCCGCGCGACGCCGATTCGCTGGAAAAAATCGTCGCCCAACAAAAAGGCCGGATCGCTCCGGCCTTTTTGCGTCATGCGGTCATGCTGCGATCAGCACTTGCCATCCTTGCAATCCTGCGCCTTGTCTTCGACCTTCTCGCCGACCTTCTGGACGTCCTTGCCGGCACCGGCCATCGTGTTGCAGGCGGTCAGGGTGCCCATCGTGAACATGGCCAGCAGCATCAGTGCAGTCAAACGCTTCATGTAAATCTCCTTGGGACATCAGGGGGGAAGGCTTCGGCGCCGCACAACGGTCACCGTGGGCCGTATCAGACGTGAAGGCGTGTGAAGCCGGCGTGGACTGGCAGCCGCAAGAATCCCCGAAAGGCAACCGCATCAAGCTGTCGGGCAATTTCGCCTCACCACGGCCGCACGCGCGGGACGCGAAACCCTTGCTGCGCCCCGTGCCCGCGGAGCCCCGCGCACGATGGCCGTATCTCCCGTATCCCGAGTCCCGAGTCCGTCAGTCGCGCATCAGCGTCGACTTGCCGAACAGGCTCTCGACCAGATCGACGGCCAGATCGGCGGTGGCGTTGTTGGTGTCGATCACCGGGTTGAGCTCCATGATGTCGAGCGACGCCATGCGTCCGCTGTCGGCAATCATCTCCATCACGAGCTGTGCCTCGCGGTAGTTCGGGCCACCGGGCACCGTGGTGCCCACGCCCGGGGCGATGCTCGGATCGAGGAAGTCGACGTCGAAACTCACGTGCAGGTGGGTGTTGTCGTCCATGCCATCGAGTGCCTCCTCCATCACCCGCTTCATGCCGACCTCGTCGATGTAGCGCATGTCGTAGACGTCGAGGCCGTGTTCCTTGACCAGCCGCTTCTCGCCCTCGTCGACGGAGCGGATGCCGATCTGGCGGATCTCTTCGGGGCGCATCGCCGGTGCACTGCCGCCAAGCTCGGTCAATTCACGCGGGCCGATGCCGAACAGGCACGCGACCGGCATGCCGTGGATGTTCCCCGACGGGGTGACCTGGCTGGTGTTGAAGTCGGCATGCGCGTCGAGCCACAGCACCCGCAGCTTCTTGCCGGTGTCGCGGCAGTACTTCGCCACGGCGGTGATGGAGCCCACGCCGAGGCAGTGGTCGCCGCCGAGCAGGATCGGCATGCGACCGGCCTGCAATTCGGCTAGCACCGCAAGCATCGTCACGCGGTTCCACTCCACTACGCCGGCCAGGTGGCGATAGCCATCGACAGGCGGCTGCCACGGATTGGCCGGGCCGTCGAGGTTGCCGCGGTCGATCACGTCGATTCCGCGGGCAATCAGCGCCTCGGCCAGACCGGCGATGCGCAGTGCGTCCGGACCCAGTCGCGCGCCGCGATCGCCAGCACCAATGTCGGTGGGAGCGCCGATGAGGGAAACGGGGGGGTAACGATGGCTCATGTGAATCACCTCGTGGGTAATAGGGGGAGGGTCGATCATGATCGGCATGTGCATGCAAACCCTGCCTCGGCCAGCCTGCAATGCGGCATCAGGCGGGCCATTGCGCTCGTTCTGCGGCTACCCGAAGGGTTCGCCAACCACATCGGGGCGGCATGGCGCAGATTGAATGGCGTGATCGGTGCGGTGAGTGCGTGGTGCCGACTGTCAGAGTCGAACTGACGACCTACTGATTACAAATCAGTTGCTCTACCAACTGAGCTAAGCCGGCGAAGGGCCTAGTCTACCGCGCCCACGCGGGCGGGCTATGGGAGCGCAACGCAGTCGATGTCACGGCGTCCCGGCGCAGCGGCCAGGCGTTGCGCCGCCGCTGGGTCGAAACCCGGTGCGGCTCTCACGTCCAGCCAGGTCGCGGTGCCGCCCAGCGGCTCCGCGCGCGCCGCGAAACCGGCCGCGACCAAGGCGGCGGCGCGGCGGCGTGCGGCCGCTTCGTTGCCATAGCGGCCCAGCGCGATGGCATTGACTTCGGCCCCCTGGCGAACGATGAAATAGTCGCCGAAACCGGCGGTGGCGATGCGCTGCGCGGTAGTGGCGGCTTCCTCGGCGCTGGGCAACGGCGGCAGCATGACCCGCCAGCGGCGTGTCGACCCGCGGCCTGTTTGACGTAAGACGATTCGCTGCGTGATCGCCTGCAGCCGTGCCTGCGCGGCCACGGCCACCTGGTCATCGAGGAACGGACCGAAGCTGAAACATTGCGCCGGCCTGCGCACCCCGGAGGCCGACGGTTGGCTGGCGTCCATCGGGAACGCGGCGGCGGCGGGCGGTGGCGCCATTGCCGCATCGCCGCCATACGCCTCGCCAAACAGCTGCAAGCGTGCGGCGCCCACAGGCGCTGCGATCGGGCCCGAAGCCGATGGCAACGGACGCGTTGCCCACCACGTGGCAACGCCGACGTTGAGCACCAGCAACAGGACGAACAGTGCGCGCGCGAACATGCCGCGATTCTAAGCCGCGGCGTCAGCGCCGGCCCAACGCGCCAAGCCTTCCAATACCAGGGATGGAACGTGGGTCGCATTCTCCAGTCGCGTCAGCAACGCACCGCTGCCGCCCCCGTGCAGGATCAGCCGCGGCGTCGGGCCGAGTTCGCGCCGCGCCGCCTCCATGCTGCGACCGATCAACGCCAGCGCCGCGCCCTCGCACCCAGACGCCAACGCATCGGCGGTATCGACTGCGAATTCACGGTAGGCGCCACCCGCAGACGGCAACTGCGCGACCCGCGAATGCAGCGCCTCGCGCATCAGCGTGGGCGACGGCGCGATGCGGCCGCCGCGATGGCGACCGGCGTCGTCGATCAGGTCCAGCGTCATCGCCGTGCCGATGCCGCACACCAGCGCCGCGCCATTACCCCTGGCGTGCGCGGCGAGCAGCGCCAGGAAGCGGTCGATGCCCAGCTTTTGCGGCTGCGCGTAAGCGATGCGAATGCCATTGAACGCGCGCTGCGTGCGCGCAATGGAGATACGTCGGCAGCGGTTCACCAGCGCGTCGAGCAGCGCAACCCGCAGGGTGTCGCTGGCGACGCTGGCGACGTAGGCGGTGTCGAACCTTGCCGGCAGTATCCCCGCAAGTCCTGAAGCGAGATCGCGGTCGCCATGGGCCAGCGCGACGACCTCGCCCGGCAGTTCCCCGGGACCCAGCGGCGCGCACTTGATCCGGGTGTTGCCGAGGTCGAACAGCCATGCGCTCACGTCGCCCTCCCGTGGCGGCGCACGCTGACTTCTCCGGCATGGAAGTGCAGTTCGCGGCCATCGGCCATCCGCAGCCGCAGCGCCCCGTCGGCGGCCAGTCCCAGCGCAATGCCGGCATGCGCGCTGTTCGCCGAGCTCACGATCACGGCCTGCAAGGCGAGGGCGTCAAGCGCCGCATAGCGCGAAAGAAAGGGCGCCAGGCCGCCGGCATCGAACTCTTCCAGTGCCGGCAGCAAGCGCGCAAGCAGGGCCGCGGCCACGGCATTGCGACCTGGAAGTCCCTCGCTCGACAGGCCGGCCAGGTCGCACCAAGGTTGGTCGATCGCGGCGCCGGCGGCGGCCGGCATCCGCACGTTGAGGCCGAGCCCGATCACCGCGCGAGCCGGTCCCGCGTGCTCGCCGCCGCCTTCAACCAGCAGGCCACCGAGCTTGCGCAAGCCGAGGCCATCCTCGGCCACCACCAAATCGTTGGGCCACTTCAGGCGGACCCCCCCGACGCCAAGCCCATGCAGGGCCTCGGCAACCGCGATCCCCGCCACCAGGCTAAGTCCCCCCAGCCGGGCGAGGCCGCCGCCAAACGAGCGCGACAGCGACACATACAGGTGGGCCGCCAGCGGCGAGGCCCACTCGCGGCCGCGACGGCCGCGGCCCTGGGTCTGGCGTTCGGCGAGCAACACCGCGGTGCCGGCCATCGGACACGGGCGGCGCAATAGTTCGGAATTGGTCGAATCGATCGACCACGTGACCTCCAGTGCCGCCAGTTGCCCCTGCACTTGTACCGGAAGCCCGGTGCGGATCGCGGTTGCGTCGAGCAGGTCCAGCGGCTGTGCCAACACGTACCCGCGCCCCGGACTGGCGTCGATCAGCAGACCGTCTTCGCGCAGGGCTTCGACCCGCTTCCAGACAGCGGCGCGCGTCTGCCCGGACGCGCGTGCCAGGTCATCACCCGATGCCGGGCCCGCGATCAGCCGTTGCAACAACGCGCGATCGTCCATCAGCGCTGCCCGCCGCCGCAACCAGCGCTGCGGACCGCCGCAACCCGCAAGGTCGCCACGCGGCAGGGAACGACGCGGCCGCCGTGGCCCTGCCCAGCCCGGAAGATGTGAGCGTTGCGAACGCAGGCTGCTGAGGCCGGCAGTGCGATATGGCACGGGATTCGGGGCATGGGCGAATTATGCGCGAGCCGATCGGCAACCGCGGAACGCCCTGCCGACGTCTTGGTGCCGGGCGACTGACTTTGCCGATAGGCGCCGGCGTTGCGCGACGCAACGCGGTGCCACGGACCGACCGGATCCGCGGCGCTGTGCGGTGGTCCCGCACGCGACGAGTCCTGCACTGCGGCGGCAATGACCGGCCCTGGGTTCCCGGGCATTCGCGTTATAGTGCGCGACTGACCGGATCGGCCCCGGTCGAGGACGCCACCATGGTTCGCCTATGTCTCTGCCTGCTGATTGCATTCGCAAGCGCAGGCGTGGCTGCCCGGGACTTCAAGGTGAGCTCCGCCAACGGGGGTGGCTGCGCGGACAGCGTTGCCGACAAGGAGCCTGCGGCCAGCGCGCGAAAGGCGCCTTCCTCGGCCCACGAGCCCCGGAACAAGCCCGCCGTTCATGTCGACGCCATCGGCAACAGCCGCACGCAGTCGCCCCGTTGGCACAGTTACCTGCCGGGCATGTTTCGTTGAGGCAGGGTTCGTTGGAGCAGTTGAAGCGGGTTGCGGTAAGCCTGATCGGCGAATCGCGACCTGCGCGCCCGCGCCGCTAGCTCCCGCAGCGACCCATCCAACCGCGTGCGCGCCCCGACGCGCCGGCTGCGGCCAGGCAGACCATCGATCGACCCCGTTCCATGGCGCGAGACTGGCGCGGCATTGCCATGACTTGCGGCGCGCGAGGGCGGGCGCGATTTCGCGGTCTCGCCGCGCGCTTGCTGCAGCAAAAGAACATCACCCCCGTCGCGGCCTGCGACTGAACCCGCGGCAGCGCTGCATGCTCGCTGCTTCGCCGTTGCCAGCGACTACCGCTTCCGCGATCCGCGCACGCTGCGTGTGGCGAGTACGACCGTGGCGGCGCATCGGCACACATTCAACGGGCTCTCGCCATTTGCCTGAACCGCGCGGCCTGCCGGGGCGATGAACCCCTGGGCGACAGCGGGTTCGGTCACAGACCCGCCGGCAACCGCACCTCGAAGCGCGTGCCACCCAGCTCCTGGGACGGCTGTACGTCCAGCGTGCCGCGGTAGCCGCGCACCAGGTCCTGCACGATCGCCAGGCCGATGCCGTGACCATGCACCCGCTCGTCTCCGCGCACGCCGCGCTGCAGGATCAGGGCGACGTTTTCCGGCAGGATCCCGGGGCCGTCGTCGTCGACCGCCAGCAGCAATCCGGGTCTCCGGTTGGGCGCGCTTTCGCCCACGCGCACGGTCAGCAGCACGCGCGACCTGGCCCACTTGAAGGCGTTCTCAAGCAGGTTGCCGAGCAGTTCCTGAAGGTCGCCGGGTTCGCCATGG
Organism: Lysobacterales bacterium; assembly: GCA_038248955.1. Lineage (GTDB taxonomy): Bacteria > Pseudomonadota > Gammaproteobacteria > Xanthomonadales > Xanthomonadaceae > Lysobacter_K. The sequence continues at coordinate 6,011 of JBBRWW010000031.1, read as the reverse complement.
AACTGCACGCCCTCGGCGACATCGAACTCGCATAGCACGCCCTTGCCGGCATAGACCTTCTCCAGCCCGCGCACGATCTGCTCGGCATGGGGCTCGATCGCGATCGGCGCGGCAAACAGTGCATGGCCGCCCGATGCGGCACGCGCGAGCTGGTACGACACCAGGTCGTTCATTCGTCGCAGTTGCACGTCGACATCCTCGCGCAGGTCGCTGTCCGCCTCATGGTCCTCGAGCCGCGCGCGCAGCACCGCCAGCGGTGTCTTCAGGCTGTGGGCGAGATCGGCCAGGGTATTGCGCTGGCGTTCGAGGTTTTCGCGCTCGCTCTCGATGAACGCGTTGATGCTCTCCGTCAGCGGCTCGAGCTCGCGTGGATGGCGCTCGCTCATGCGCGAGGCGATGCCGCGCTGCACGCGCTTGAGTTCCAGGATCACGCGGCGCAGCGGCAGCAGGCTCCAGCGCAGGATCAGCGCCTGCAGCAGCAGCAGGATGAGCCCGGCGCCGCCGAGGTAACGCCACAGGGCCTCGCGAAACACGCCGATCTGGCGACCGAGCACGTTGGTGCTCTGATAGATGTTGATGGTGTACGGAAACTCGGACTGCGGGCCTTGACCGGTCCAGATCAGGCCGTATCCAAACCGGTAGGCCTGGCCCACCTCGCCGTTGATCTCGGTGATCGGCAGCGGGCCTTCGAACACCTCCCGCTTGGCATCCACCATGCCGGCGTTGGGCGGTTCCGGGCCGACCGCGGAGGCCGAGTCCCAGCGCGCGTTGGGGAGCACGATCTCGGCGTACAGGCCACTGCCGGGACGATCGAATCCCTTGTCGGGCGCCTGGAACGGGGGGATCAATTCGCCACTGCGGCTGAAATCGGTGTCGGCGGCGTACGCCAGCGCGTAGCCCTTCATGCGTTCGCGCAGGTTGCTTTCGGCGGTCCGCAGGAACGCGCGATCCAACGCGTAACCGGCCAGCGCCAGGAAGGCGACCAGTCCCAGGCTGGCGGCCAGCAATTGCCGCGCCTGCAACGAACGCGCCTGCCCCCAGCTCATGACGTCGCTCCGGCGATCAGGACGTCAGCCGCAGAGGCCAGCGTGGACATGCGTTGCAGGATTTCACAGCCGGGGATTGCCGGCGAGCACGGGCTGGCCGGTCTGGCGGCGGCGATGGTTACTCGCCGGTACGGGGGATGGCGAAGCGGTAGCCGCGGCCACGCACGGTCTCGATCGGCTTCAGCGCGCCATCGGGATCGAGCTTCTTGCGAAGGCGGCCGATGAAGACTTCCAGCACATTGGAATCGCGGTCGAAATCCTGCTGGTAGATGTGCTCGGTCAAGTCGGCCTTCGAGACCAGCTCGCCGGCGTGCATCATCAGGTACTCCAGCACCTTGTATTCGTAACTGGTGAGGTCGACGTTGACGCCGTTGACGATCACCGTCTGCGCCGCGAGGTCAAGGGTGACGGGACCACATTCCAGCGTCGGCTTGCTCCAGCCTGCGGCGCGGCGGACCAGCGCGTTGAGGCGCGCAAGCAACTCCTCGACGTGGAACGGCTTGACGAGGTAGTCGTCGGCACCCTGCTTGAGGCCTTCGACCTTGTCCTGCCAGCTCGAGCGCGCGGTGAGGATCAGCACCGGGAACTTCTTGCCCTCGTCGCGCAGGGCCTTGATCAGCTCCATGCCCGACATCTTCGGCAGGCCCAGGTCGATGATGCCCAGGTCGAAGGGTACTTCCCGGCCCATGTACAGGCCTTCCTCGCCATCCTGGGCGGCGTCGACTGCAAAGCCTTCGCGCCTGAGGCGCGCGGCGAGGGTCTCGCGCAGGGGGGCTTCGTCTTCGACCAGCAAGATTCGCATGTGGACTCCGTTCGCGGGCGGTCGTGGACCGGTAAAGGCAGAGGTTAGTCGTTGTTGCTGTCGTCGGCGCGTGTAGGGTCGTCATTGCGCTCGCGCGGTGGCGGGTCGCCCATGTAAACGCGAACGCGGCCACTGGAGTCCACCACCTTCACCCGGCTGACGTCGCGACCATCGGACTGGACCCGCTCGGCGCTCAGAACCTCGCCGCCGGTGGCGCGCTCGACGCGACGCACGGCATCGGCCAACGCGCGGTGCTCGGCGCGCCGGTCTTCGTCGTGGCGACCGCCACCGTTGTCCTGGTTGCGGTTCGGGTCGCGCGCACCGCGCCCCTGGGCCATCGCGCTGCCGGCACTGGCGGCAAATACCCCCAGCAAGGCCATCACGAACAGGCGCGGAAAACGACGACGGACGGCGGCAGACTTCATGGAGGGATTTGACCGTGGCTAGGCGCGCTGTGCCGCGCTGAGGGTGCAGTGTCCGAAGGAAGCGGTGAATCCGGTCTGAACTTTTTATTTACAACCGGGTCCGTGTTCAGCCGGTCGCGGTCGAACGGCACCCCGCCACTCCAGCGCTCGATCAGAATATCTCGCCTACGCAGCAGCGTAGCGAACCGCCGCCAGCCTCGATCGCATCCAGCTCGACAGTGCGCAGCGCGAACCCTGCCCTGGCCAGGGCATCACGGCTGGCCGTGGTCAGCGACCGCCCTGCCTGCGCGCTCATCCACACGGCACCCGGCGCCAGCGAAATCGCGTTGGCGGCGAACGCGGCGTGTTCGGCGGGTGCCAGGATCAGCGCATGCGGGGCGTACAGCGCGGCGATCGCGGCGACCACGCCGGGGTCGGCAAAACCCTGCGGGCACACGAGCGCCGCTCGGCCGGCAAGGACCGCAAGGACCACGTTGGCGTGGTACTCGCCCGGAGCCAGGTCGAACATCAGCGTGGCGCGCAGGCCCAGTGCGTCGTGCATCAGCCGCGCGCCGGCCTCGTCGCATCGCTCCGACAGTCCGCACAAGCCCAGTCCGCGGGCACGATCGACGACCAGAGCGCCGGTGAGTTCGCACGGGTGCGACTGTGCCGACAGGTCGACTTCGGTGTAACCGAGCACGTTGCCAAAGAACCCGCGGATGTCGGCGCGGGTCGCCTCGCGCTGGCGCACGGGATGGCGCATGCGGCCGACGACGAACCGTGGCGGGCCGTCCGGCTGCGTTCGCGCATCGGGCCGGGCAGTGGCGAACACATTGTTGGGAAACAAGGCATCCGGGGTTTTCGGGTCGCCTGCGAAACAGACGACGGGCAGTTCGTCCGACAGGGCGCGGTGCAACTCGCGGTGCTGCGTCAACGCGCGGCCGGCATCGAACGCCGCGGCATCGGCCATGTAGCGGTTGTCGGCGGCCGACTGCGCCGCGAGCGCGAAGCCATCGGGCGCGACCACGAACGCCGCGCGCGCCGTGGCCGGGCCGAAATCGGGGGCCATGCCACTGGCGAACGCCAGGAATGCGCCGATATCGCGGGTGATCATGCCGGTCCCTGGCCCGGCGCAGGGGCGGCGTCGGGGCGCGGCGCGCGCAGCTCGGTCGGCGCCAGTGCGCGTTCGATCAGCGACCAGTCGGCGCCGGGCTGGTGCGCGCCTTCGCTCAGCACCTGGCGGAACGCACGGCCGCCATGCTCGCCATGGAACAGGCCCAGCAGGTGGCGGGTGATGTGCTTGAGGTAGACGCCGCGCGCGAGCTGCGCCTGGACGTACGGGCGCAGCGCCCGCAGCAGTTCGCCGCGCGATCGCAACGTGCCGCCAAACCACGCCACGTCGAGCCGGTGCAGCAGGTAGGGGTCGTGGTAGGCGGCTCGGCCGAGCATCGCGCCGTCGGCGTGCTCCAGGTGTGCGGTGGCCTCCTCGGCGGTGGCGATGCCGCCGTTGACGACGACGCCCAGGTCCGGGCGCTCGCGCTTGAGACGCCACGCCCAGTCGTAGCGCAGCGGCGGTACCTGGCGGTTTTCCTTGGGTGACAGTCCCTGGAGCCAGGCGTTGCGGGCGTGGATGACGAACGTCCGGCAGCCGGCATCGGCGATTTGGTCGATGAAGGCGCGGAAGTGGTTGTAGTCGTGGTCGTCGTCGACGCCGAGCCGGCACTTCACCGTGACCGGCAGGTCACACGCGCCCCGCATCGCCGCGACCGCGTCGGCCACCAGCGCCGGCTCACGCATCAGGCAGGCGCCAAAACGTCCGGCCTGCACGCGGTCGGAGGGACAGCCGCAGTTTAGGTTGATCTCGTCGAAGCCGGCGTCGGCGCCAATCCGGGCGGCCTGCGCCAGCAATGCCGGCTCGCTGCCGCCCAGTTGCAGCGCGACGGGATGTTCGACCGGATCCAGCGCCAGCAGCCGGGCGCGCCCCTCGGCGGTCGCTCCCCCGTGGATCACCGCATTGGCGTGGACCATCTCGCTGTACAGACGGGCGTTAGGGGCCAGCAGGCGATGGAACACCCGGCAGTGGGAATCCGTCCAGTCCATCATCGGGGCCACGCACAGCCGGATGGCCCGGGGATCGATGGAAATTGCTGCGTTGGTCGACATTCGTCCTGCCATATGGGTTTGCCGGCACCGGGGCGCGCGGCCATCGCGCGAGCCGGCGCGAATCGGCAATCCCGCCGCCGCTCGCGCGCCATTGTCCGACGGAAGCGACCCAAACCCAAGGCAGCGCCCCTGCCCGGGCCCGATCCGTGCGCAGGATCGGTGAACCGGGATCGATCGGGAGGCCGCAGCCACGCGGCCTGGCCCGGCGGCCACACGTGGACGTGACGACGTCGGAACATCGGCAATGGCATCGTCCATCGATCGCGGGCCCGCCTGCATGCACGAGACGACGCCCCGTGAGAGCGCCATGACCGGAATCGGTCCCGGGATATCCACGCTCGCGGACGAGCCATTGCTCGATCGGCTGCAGCGTGCGGCGTTCATCTACTTCCTGCAGGCCGTGAATCCCGCCAACGGCCTGGTCGCCGACACGTCGCGCCCCGGTTCACCGGCCAGCATCGCCGTGGTGGGATTCGCGCTGTCGGCCTATCCGGTGGCGGTCGAACGCCAATGGATGACCCGCGCCGACGCGGTGGCGCGGTGCCTGGCCGCCTTGCGGTTCTTCCGTGACAGCGACCAAAGCGGCGGAGCGCTTGCCACTGGGTACCGTGGCTTCTACTACCACTTTCTCGACATCGACTCCGGCGCCCGCACGTGGCGCTCGGAACTGTCGATGATCGATACCGCGTTGCTGATCGCCGGCGCGCTGACCGCCGGCGGCTATTTCAACGCCGATACCGCGGCCGAAGTGGAGCTGCGGGCGATCGTCGACACGCTCTATCGGCGCGTCGACTGGCGATGGTCGCAGGGTGGCGCCGAAACCATCAGGATGGGCTGGAAGCCCGAATGTGGATTCCTGAATTACGGCTGGGACGGCTACAGCGAGGCGATCGTGCTGTACGTGCTGGCGCTGGGATCGCCAACCCACCCCCTCCAAGGCGGCTGCAAATGCTTCCACGCATGGACCGAAACCTACCAGTGGGAGAACCTGTACGGGCAGGACTTCCTGTACGCCGGACCGTTGTTCGTGCACCAGTTCTCGCACGCGTGGATCGATTTCCGCGGCATCCAGGACCGCTTCATGCGCGAGAAGCGCTGCGATTATTTCGAGAACAGCCGGCGCGCCACGCTGATCCAGCGCGAATACGCGACGCGCAATCCACGCGGATTTCCCGGGTACGGCGGCGACTGCTGGGCGTTGACCGCCTGCGACGGCCCCAGTGACGACCTGCCCGGCGGCGTTGGGCAGCGGCGGCGCCTGTACGGGTACGCGGCGCGCGGGGTGCCGTACGGACCCGATGACGGCTCGCTGTCCGGATGGGCACCCCTGGCGTCGCTGCCGTTTGCGCCCGATGCGTCGTTGCGCGCCGTGCGCGCGATGCTCGAGCGCTATCCCGAAATGTGCGACGCACAGCAGTATGCGAGCAGCTTCAACCCCTCCCTGGCCATCGACGCGGATCACGCCTGGGTGTCGGTGGGCCACTTCGGCCTGGACCAGGGCATCGTCGTGATGATGGTCGAGAACCACCGCAGCGGACTGATCTGGCGCTTGATGCGCGACTGTCCGTACATCCGCGCGGGCTTGCAGCGCGCCGG
>JBBRWW010000030.1:0-24477 GCA_038248955.1 Lysobacterales bacterium | reverse complement strand
CGGCTTGCCTTCCCAATCCTTGGCATCGGCGGGCGCATCCTTGCGAGTCGTGATCACCGGCCAGGCCTTGGCAAGTTCGGCGTTGAGTTCCACGAACTTCTCCTGCCCGCCTGGCACATCGCCGTCGGGATAAATCGCGTTGACCGGGCACTCGGGCTCGCACAACGTGCAGTCGATGCACTCATCCGGGTCGATCGCCAGGAAGTTCGGACCTTCGTGGAAACAGTCGACCGGGCATACCTCGACGCAGTCGGTGTACTTGCACTTGATGCACTCTTCGGTGACGACGAACGGCATTGGCAGGGTTCCGGTGGTGATAGCGCGAGCCGCCAGTGTAGCCAGTCGCGCGGCGGCCGCCAAAGCGCGGCGGCGAGGTCGGCCGGGTGGCGGGTGGCGCCATAAAAAAGAGCCCGCGCATTGCTGCGCGGGCTCTTGGCGAACTACTCGGTATAACCAAGTCGCTAAATAAGCGGGTCGCTTGAAAATGGTGCTCCCAACGAGATTCGAACTCGTGTTTTAGCCTTGAGAGGGCCACGTCCTAGGCCTCTAGACGATGGGAGCAGACCCGCGCCGGACTCTCAACGTCACGCGGCCTGCTAGTATATGCGGCGCTGTTGCCGCCGGCAATGGTTATCAACCATCTTGTTCAAAAGCGGCCACGCAAGCCTTGATGCAATCCAAAAACCAAACCGTCACGATCACCCCGCGGACCATTTCGCGGGACCTGCACAACGTCTCGCGCAAGGACATCAGTCCCAATGCGCTGCGCGTGCTGTACCGCCTGCGCGAGGCCGGTTTCGGCTCGTTCCTGGTCGGCGGCGCGGTCCGCGACATCCTGGTGGGCTGGCAGCCCAAGGATTTCGACGTGGCCACTTCCGCCACCCCGGAGGAGGTCAAGCAGCTGTTCCGCAATTGCCGCCTGATCGGCCGCCGCTTCCGGCTCGCCCATGTAGTGTATGGACGGGAAATCATCGAGGTCGCGACGTTCCGGGCCAATGTCGACGATGGCAGCGGCGACCGTGAGCTGCACGCCGGCGGCCGGCTGCTGCGCGACAACGTCTACGGCACCATCGAGGACGATGCGATCCGTCGCGACTTCACGGCCAATGCGCTTTATTACGCGATCGAGGACTTCTCGGTGCGCGATTACACCGGCGGTTTCGAGGACGTGCAGAACCGATTGATGCGCCTGATCGGCGACCCGGAAACCCGCTACCGCGAGGATCCGGTGCGGATCCTGCGTGCGATCCGGCTGGCGGCGAAACTCGGCTTCGAGATCGAGGCCGCGACCGCCGAGCCGATCCCGCGCCTGGCGGCGCTGCTGTCGGAGTCTGCCCCCGCGCGGCTGTTCGAGGAATGCCTGAAGATGTTCCTGTCCGGGCACGCGGTTGAGAGCTTTCTCGGCCTCGAGCGCCATGGCGTCTTGCCGGCGCTGTTCCCGGAAACCGCCGCGGCGCTGACGTCGAACCGCAGCGGCGCCTTGCGGTCGATGCTGCTCGAAGGCCTGCGCGGCACCGACGAACGGGTCGCCAACGACGAGCCGGTGTCGCCGGCGTTCCTGTTCGCCTTGCTGTTGTGGCCGGCGTATTGCCGTTCGCTGATGGCGCTGCAGGCGCAGGGCATGCATGCGGTGGAGGCCCAGCGCCGAGCGGCCGACCGGGTCACCGTCCACCAGTTGTCGATGATCGCGCTACCGCGTCGGTTCTCGCTGCCGATGCAGGAAATCTGGCTGCTGCAGTCGCGGTTTTCACAGCGCCAGCGCAAGCGCGTGTTCCGCCTGCTGGCACACCCGCGCTTCCGCGCAGCGTACGATTTCCTGGTCCTGCGCATCGCGGCATCCAACGAGCACGCCGACGACGTCAACTTCTGGCGCGAGGCCCAGTTGCAGCCCGGCGACGAACTGGCGGCGCAGCTCGATGCGTTGCCACCGCCGGAACTCGATGAAGCGGCCGAACCACGAAAGCGTCGCCGTCGCCGCGGTTCGGCCTCCGCCTCCACGACGGCGGAGTGACCCGGCCGGCCATGGTTCCTCCGCCCGTGCCCGGTATCTGCTTCATCGGACTCGGCGGCAACCTCGGTGAGCCGGCCGCCACCCTGCGCGATGCCCTCGTCGCGCTCGATGGCCTGCCAGATACCCGGCTGTTGCGCGCGTCGCGGCTGTACCGAACGCCGGCCTGGGGCGTCACCGCGCAGCCCGATTTCGTCAACGCCGTGGCGATCATCGAGACCACGCTGACGCCGACCACGTTGCTGGATCAACTGTTGCGGATCGAGCGCGAGGCAGGGCGCGAGCGGCGGGCCGACGGCAGCGACCGCTGGGGTCCGCGCACGCTCGACCTCGACCTGTTGCTGTATGGCGACCGGGTCATCGACACGCCCCGCCTGAAAGTGCCGCACCCGCACCTGCACGAACGCGTGTTCGTGCTCGTGCCGTTGGTGGAGATCGCACCGGAAACCGTCATTCCCGGTCATGGCGCGGCGTCCGATGCGCTCGCGACGATGGCCATCGGCGATATTCACGCGCTAGGCTAGGCCGTATGTATACCGCGACCCCCAACCACAAGCCCTGGACCGTTCCCGCGCTCGGCGAGGCCAAGCGTGCCGGCGACAAGCTGGTGATGCTCACCTGCTATGACGCCGGTTTCGCTCGCGCGCTCGATGCCAGCGGCGTCGACCTGGTGCTGGTCGGCGATTCGCTGGGCATGGTGGTGCAGGGCCACGGCAGCACACTGCCGGTCACCGTCGACGACATTGCGTACCACACCGCGTGCGTTGCCCGCGGGCTGTCGCGGGCCTTGCTGATCGCCGACCTGCCGTTCCAGGCCGACGCGACGCCCGAGCGCGCGCTGGATGCCTCGACGCGTCTGCTGCAGGCCGGCGCGGGCATGGTCAAGCTCGAGGGCGCCGGCCACAAGCTCGACGTGATCCGGTTCCTGGTGGAGCGCGAGATCCCGGTGTGTGCGCACCTGGGACTCACGCCGCAATCGGTGTTGAGGCTGGGCGGCTACAAGGTCCAGGGTCGTGACGATGCGGCCGCCGCGGCGATGCGCGACGATGCAAGGGCAGTGGCTGCTGCCGGCGCGTGCCTGCTGGTGCTGGAATGCGTGCCGACGCCGGTGGCGGCAGCGATCACCTCCGACGTGGCGATTCCGACCATCGGCATCGGTGCCGGTCCGCGGTGCGACGGCCAGGTGCTGGTGCTGCATGACCTGCTGGGCCTGGGCAGCGGTCATCGCCGGCCAAAATTCGTCAAGGATTTCCTCGCCGAAGGCGGCTCGGTGGCCGGCGCGGTCGCCGCGTTCGCCGCCGCAGTGCGCGACGGCAGCTTCCCTGGCGCCGACCACTCCTACGCATGAAGCCTTCGCCGTGATGATCGAGACGATCACCGAACTCGTCCGCTTGCGCGCGCGCATCGCGGAATGGAAGCGGGCGGGTTTGCGGGTCGGCTTCGTGCCGACGATGGGGAACCTGCACGCCGGCCACCACTCGCTGGTCGGATTGGCGCGCGAGCATGCCGATCGCGTGGTCGCCAGCGTATTCGTCAATCCGACCCAGTTTGGCCCCGACGAGGACTTCGGGCGCTATCCGCGTACGCCGGAGCAGGACGCCCATGGCCTCGCCGCGGCCGGGTGCGACGCGCTCTGGCTGCCGACGGTCGAGACGATGTACCCGTTTGGCGCCGACAATATCGTGCAGGTACGGGTTCCGGGCGTGGCTGAAGTGCTGGAAGGCGCGTGCCGGCCGGGGCATTTCGACGGCGTCGCCACCGTGGTGGCGCGCCTGTTCAACCAGGTGCAGGCGGATGTCGCGGTGTTCGGTCGCAAGGATTACCAGCAACTCGAGGTGATCCGCCATCTCGTGCGCGACCTGGCATTTCCGGTCCGGGTGATCGCCGCCGGGACCCTGCGCGAGGAGGATGGGCTGGCGATGAGTTCACGCAACCAGTACCTGTCGGCAGAGGAACGCCCGCGTGCGGCCGGGATCCGGCGCGTACTGCTGGCGATGGGCGAGGCGTGGCGATCGGGAATGTCGCGCACGGACATCGAGTCGAGGGCGGTCGAGCGGCTGCGGGCCGACGGCTTCGAGCCCGATTACGCGGTCCTGCGGCGCCCCGATCTGTCGATGCCCGACGAAACCGGGACCGGTCCGCGCGTGGCCCTGGTCGCGGCCCGGCTGGGCAGGACGCGGTTGATCGACAACCTGGAAATCGCTGCCGCCGACAGCGCCTGAAAGCACTCTGACCGGATGCGTCCGGCCATGTTGCACCGCGGCATCCGCTGCTAGACTTTGTCCTGCCCCAGCCCACGTCCCCGTGGTCGGAGAACCCCATGCAATTGAACGTCCTCAAGGCGAAGATCCACCGCGCCACCGTGACCCATGCCGAGCTGCACTACGAAGGCTCCTGCGCGATCGATGGCCGCCTGCTCGACATCTCCGGTATCCGCGAATACGAGATGGTGCACATCTACAACGTCAACAACGGCCAGCGTTTCGCGACGTATGCGATCCGCGGCGAGGAGGGTAGTGGCGTGATCTCGGTCAACGGTGCCGCCGCGCACCTGGCCGCGCCCGGCGACCTGGTGATCATCTGTGCCTACGGCATCTGCGACGAGGCCGAGGCGGCGCAGCACAAGCCGACCCTGGTGTACGTCGATCGCCACAACCACCTGACCCACACCAACGATTCGATGCCGGCGCAAGCGGCCGCCTGATCCGATCGGGGTGGAAGGCGCCGTTCCACGCGTTGCTGCCGGGATGGAACCTGATCGACGGCGGCGGCCCGTTAGCTGTTTGCCAGGAGCGCCCTACGGGGCGCGGTAGCGCAATCGCCGATCCGTCATGGTCACCCCCGTCGCACCGATGACGCGCTACTGGCGGGCGTGCCGGTCCAGTGACCAGGTGACGTGTTCGCGCACCAGTTGGTCGTGGTCCTGCCGGCGCGACTCGAGCGCGGCCAACACATCGGGCGTCGTGGCGGCATTGCCCAGCGCCACGGCGATGTTTCGCAACCAGCGCTGGTAGCCGCTGCGGCGGATCGCCGAACCCTCGGTGCGCTGCAGGAATTCGCCTTCGGTCCATGCGAACAACTCCGCCAGCGTGGCCTGGTCGAGGTCGTTGCGGGCGCGAAAGTCCGGCTCGTCGCTGCGCTTGGCGAACTTGTTCCAGGGACACACGAGCTGGCAGTCGTCGCAGCCGAAGATCCGGTTGCCGATCAGGGGCCGCAGGTCCTCGTCGATCGATCCTTCGTGCTCGATCGTGAGATACGAAATGCAACGGCGCGCGTCGAGGCGGTTGGGCGCGACGATCGCCTGCGTGGGGCAGATGTCGATGCAGCGCGTGCAGGTGCCGCAATGGGCGGTCGCCGGGGCGTCCACCGGCAGTGGCAGGTCGACGTAGATCTCACCGAGGAAAAACCAGGAGCCGCCGTCGCGGTCGATGAGGCAGGTGTGCTTGCCGATCCAGCCCAGTCCCGCGTTGCGCGCCAAAGCCCGCTCCAGCACCGGCGCCGAATCGACGAACACGCGATGCCCGAACGGGCCCACGGTCGTGGCAATGCGGTCGGCGAGGCGCTGCAGCCGCTGCCGCATCAGCTTGTGGTAGTCGCGGCCCAGCGCATACCTGGCGACATAGGCGCGCCCGCCATCGGCCAGCGTCCGCCATGCGGTGTCGTCGTCGCCGCGGCCGTAGTCCAGGCCCACCGAGATCACCCGCAGCGTGCCCGGCAGCAGTTCCGCCGGGCGGGCGCGCTTGCCGTCGTGATGGGCCATCCACGCCATCGAACCGTGCAGCCCTTTGGCCAGCCAGTCGTGCAGGTGATCCTCGTCCGCGCCCAGTTCGATCCCGGCGATGCCGCAACGCTGGAAGCCGAATTCCCGCGACAGCTCGCGTATGCGCCGTGCCAGCACGTCGTAGTCGGGGGAAGTGGCGGTCAGGGGGCTGGACGGGTTCACCATCCGCCAAGTATAGAATCGCGCCATGACTCCCGAGGCCGCCGTGTTCGATGTCGCCGCGTTGCGCGCCATGGAGGCGCAGGCGGAAGGCCGCTCCGGGGACGGCCGCGGATTGATGCGACGGGCGGGCGAAGCGGCGTGGCGACACGTGTTGCAGCACTGGCCGGACGCTCAGCGTTTGCTGGTCGTGTGCGGCCCGGGCAACAACGGTGGCGATGGCTACGAGCTTGCGCGCCATGCGCAGCAGTCGGGCCGCTCCGTGTGCGTCGTGCGGTTGCCTGCGCATGCGCCGCGCACCGGGCCGGCCAGGCAAGCCTGCGGCGAATACGCGGCGGAAGGCGGCCTCATCGAGGTGCACGCCCATGAACTGCCGGCTGCCGACCTGGTCGTCGACGCGTTGTTCGGCATCGGCCTGTCCCGTGCCCCCGATGCCGCCTCAGCGGCGCTGATCGAAGCGATCAATCGGCATGCAGCGCCGGTACTGGCGCTGGATGTTCCCAGCGGCATCGATTGCGATCGCGGCAGCGCGCCCGGCGCGGCGGTCGTGGCGACGCGCACGCTGGAGTTGCTCGCACCCAAGGCGGGCTTGCGCACCGGAGCGGCGCTCGACCACGTCGGCGCGCGCGCGCTGGCGATACTCGGCGTGCTCCCGGCGACGCCGCTGGATGGCGCCTGCGCGGAAGTCCTGCAAGCCGATGCGCTGTCGGCCTGGCTGCGGCGGCGCCCGCGCGACAGCCACAAGGGGACGTACGGCCGCGTGTTGTGCGTGGGTGGCGACCACGGCAGCGGCGGGGCGATCGTCCTGTGCGCACATGCGGCGGCGCGCTGTGGCGCGGGCTGGACGCAAGTGGCGACGCGGGCCGCGCATGTCACGGTGCTGCTCGCAAGGCTTCCTGAAGCGATGGGCGACGCCGTCGACGATGGCGCCGCGCTGGCATTGCGGCTGCATCTGGCTGACGTCATCGCGATCGGACCGGGCCTGGGCCAGGGCGAGTGGGGGCGCGACCTGCTGGCCACCGCCTTGGGTGCGGGCAAGGCGCTGGTGATCGACGCCGATGCGCTCAACCTGCTGGCGTCGCACCCGCAGCCGTTGCCCGCCGACACGATTCTTACGCCGCACCCGGGCGAGGCGTCGCGGCTGCTGGGAATCACCACCGCCGACGTGCAAGGCGATCGTTTCCATGCCGCGCGCGCGCTGTCCGAGCGCCACGGCTGCGTCGTGGTGCTCAAGGGCGCGGGGACGATCGTTGCGGCCCCGGGACGTTTGCCCCGCGTCGTCGATGCAGGCAACCCCGGCATGGCAGTGGCGGGCATGGGTGATGTGCTCACCGGGGTGATCGCCGCCTTGCGTGCGCAGGGGCTGCCGGCGTTCGATGCGGCCAGTTGTGGTGCACTGCTGCACGCGACCGCCGGCGACGCCGCGGCTGGCGATGGCGGCGAGCGCGGCCTGCTGCCGACCGACCTGATGCCGTGGCTGCGTCGCCTGGCCAACCCGGCCGGCCAGCCATGACGTCCCTGTGGTTGGCCGATGCCGACGCCACCGACGCGCTGGGCGCCGCCCTGGCTCGGACCCGTCCGATGCCCGCCGTCGTCCACCTGATGGGGGATCTCGGTGCCGGCAAATCCACCCTGGCCCGTTCCCTGCTCAGGGCATTGGGCGTGACCGGCGCGATCCGCAGTCCCACCTACACGCTGGTCGAGCGCTACCCGCTGAGCGATGGCGGCGAGGCGTGGCACCTGGACCTGTATCGCATCGCCGACCCCGGGGAGCTGGAGTACCTCGGCCTGGATGCCGACGGCGTGGTGCTATGGCTCATCGAATGGCCGGAACGCAGCAGCGGCGCATTGCCTCCGGCCGATCTGGTGGTGTCCCTGGCACTCGAAGGCGCGGGTCGCCGGGCCCGGATCAGCCCGGTCACCGCGGCGGGCAGGGCATGGGAAACCGCCATCACCGCCGCCATTGGGTTTCCGGGCGACTCCTGAACGCGGTGACAGGAAGTTGCGGCAGGTCATGGATTACAAAGGAAAAAGTGCTTGCAATCAGCTTCCGTGGGTGCTTGACTACGGCCCATGCGAGCCAAGGGCGCCACCATCCAGAAGTTTCTACTTGGCACTGCGCTGTTTTCGGCAGTCGCCTGGAACCTCGCGCAGGCCAGTGAAATCAAGGGTTTGCAGCTCGACACGGGCGCCGCCGGCACCCGCGCCGAAATCGCCTTGGACCGCGAGGGAGCCTTCAACATCATCAGCCTCACGGGTCCAGACCGCCTGGTGGTCGACCTGCCTGCATCCAGCCTCGCCAAGGGCCTGCGCCTCCCGGCCCCGGTCGGAATCGTTCGCGGCGTGCGCACCGGCATGCCGACCCAAGGCACCGCCCGCATCGTGTTTGACCTGGTCCAGTCGACCGCCGTGCTCCATCCGCGCATCGAGCAGGGCGTCGGCGGTCCGTCGCTGGTGCTGGAATGGCCGGAAGATGGCGTCATGGCCGTGCCGCGCACCATTGCTGCCGCGCTGCCCGTGGCGATCACGCCGGCGGTGGTCAACGACGCGCGGAACGCCACCGACAAGCCCTTCGCCAAGGCGGCACCCGATCCGACGCTGTCATCGTCGTCGGAAGCGACGTCGCGGCTGATTTCAGAACTGGTGGCCCGCAACCAGCTGGCGGCGGGGGCCTCGAAGGTCGCCACCGCCACTCGCGCGGCTCCGGCACAGCTGCCGTCACCCACCCCGATGCCAGCTCCCGCGCAGGCGACGCTTTCCACGGGCGCGCCGCTTGCCATCGCCACCGGCGTGCCGACGCGCATCGCCACCGGCCAGCCCGCTGCAATCGCCAACGTCGATACAGCGACGATCAGCGGGGACGGATCCTCGTCGCAAACCCTGCCGCCATCGGGCGCCGTCAAGACCTTCAAGGACGTGATGCGTGGCCGTGGCATGCGTCCGCTGATCATCGCCATCGATCCCGGGCACGGCGGCCAGGATCCCGGCGCGATCGGCTTGACCGGCAACCGCGAAAAGGATGTCACCCTCGCCATCGCGCGCGAGCTGGCCCGCCAGGTCAACGCTACTCCCGGCATGAAGGCTTACCTGACCCGCGATACCGACGTGTTCATACCGTTGAACAATCGCGCCCGGCTGGCGCGGGCGGCCAAGGCCGACATGTTCGTCTCGATCCATGCCGACGCCGCTGAAAACCGCAACGCCCAGGGTTCGTCGGTGTACGTGCTGTCCCTGAAGGGCGCCTCGTCGCAACGCGCGCGCTGGCTGGCCGACAAGGAAAACTCCGCCGACCTCATCGGCGGCGTGCGCCTGGAGCAGGCCAGCAATACGCTCGCGTCGGTGCTGCTCGACCTGACCCAGAGCGGCCACATGAAGGCCTCCGAAGACGCCGCAAGCCAGGTGCTGGACGGCCTCAAGCGGGTGGGCGCCAACCACAAGCCGAATATCGAGCGCGCCAATTTCGCCGTGCTGCGCACCTCGGACATGCCGGCGATGCTGGTCGAAACGGCGTTCATTTCCAATCCGGAGGAGGAGCGCCGGCTGACCGACCCCGCCCACCAGCGCGTGCTCGCGCGGGCGGTGCTGGACGGCGTCAATACCTATTTCACCCGCCAGCCGCCGCCGGGCACCATGTATGCCGCGCGCGCGGACGCCTCCGATTCGGTGCGCTCCACCAGCGGCAGTCTCTAGCCGCGCCCACCCGGGCGGCTCGTCGCCCGGTGGCGCCTCCAAGCGAGTCGAGACAGTTTGCCTGCGCGGAGTGCGCTGGAGAACAGCGCCATCGGCGCCCCGTTCAAGCCGAACGCCTACCTGGTCCGTCGCGCCGTTCAGCGCCTGCGCAAAAACGTCGCTGCGCACTTTCCGTTCCACTCGCGGCCCTGTGCGGACATGCCCGCTCGGCTCGAACCTCGGCGGGCTATCATCGCCGTTGCTCCCTTTGACGACGATGCCCGCGCGGCGCCGTCCGCGCCTGTGCCGATTCGACAACTGCCCGACATCCTGATCAACCAGATTGCCGCCGGCGAAGTCGTCGAGCGCCCCGCGTCCGTGGTCAAGGAACTGGTCGAGAATGCGCTGGATGCCGGCGCCCTGCGCATCGACATCGACCTCGAGGAAGGTGGTGTCCGCCTGATCCGCATCCGCGACGACGGCGCCGGCATTGCCGCCGCCGAGCTGCCGCTGGCGATCTCCCGCCATGCCACCAGCAAGATCGCCTCGCTCGACGACCTCGAAGGCGTGGCGACGCTCGGATTCCGCGGCGAGGCGCTGCCGTCGATCGCGTCGGTCAGCCGTTTCGTGGTGGTCTCGCGGCGCGACGAGGCCGAGCACGGCTCATCGCTGGAAGTGGAGGGCGGCCGCGTCGGCGGCATCACGCCCAAGCCGCATCCGCGCGGGACCACGGTGGAAGTGCGCGACCTGTTCTTCAACGTGCCGGCGCGGCGCAAGTTCCTGAAGGCCGAGCGCACCGAACTGGGGCACATCGAGGAGTGGTTGCGGCAGCTTGCGCTGGCCCGCCCCGATGTCGAGTTGCGGGTGTCCCACAACGGCCGGCCATCGCGGCGCTGGAAGGGCGAGGGCGGCGGCATGCTGCACGGGGCGGGCGTGTCGCACGTGCGGCTCAACGAGACCCTGGGAGAGGAGTTCGCCCGCCATGCGTTGCGCGTCGACCACAGCGCCGCCGGCCTGCGCCTGCACGGCTGGATCGCACAACCGGCCTACAACCGCGCCAGCGCCGACCAGCAATACCTCTACGTCAATGGCCGCGCGGTGCGCGACCGCAGCATCGCGCACGCCGTCAAGCAGGCCTTCGCCGACGTGCTGTTCCACGGCCGCCAGCCGGCCTATGTGCTGTTCCTGGAGCTCGACCCGCGCCGGGTCGACGTCAACGTGCATCCGGCCAAGCACGAGGTGCGCTTCCGCGACGCGCGACTGCTGCACGATTTCGTCTACCGCACCCTGCACGAAGCGCTGGCGGAAACGCGGGCGGGACAGTCTCCCGCGTCGATGGAGGCGGGCGCTGCAACCGCTCTCGTTTACCCGGACGCCGGCAGCCCGAATGCCACCGCTGGCATGGGCTGGTCGCAGTTCCAGCGCGGCATGCCGCAGGCGCCGTTGGGCCTGCAGGTGGCGGAAGCCCGTGCCGGCTACGCGGCGCTGTATGGCGCATCGCCGTCGATGCAGGCCATGGCTTCGCCGATGCCGGCGAGCGACGACGCGACCCTCCCCCCGCTGGGCTACGCGATCGCGCAGTTGCATGGCATCTACATCCTCGCCGAGACCGCCGAGGGCCTGATCGTCGTCGACATGCACGCGGCCCACGAGCGGATTGGCTATGAAAAGCTCAAGCGCGCGCACGACGGCGAGGGCCTGCGCAGCCAGCCGCTGCTGGTGCCCGCCGCGCTCGCCGTGTCGGAGCGCGAGGCCGACACCGCCGAACGCGAAGCCGCGATGCTGGCCCTGCTGGGATTCGACGTCACCCGCAGCGGGCTGCAATCACTGACCTTGCGCAGCGTGCCGGCGCTGCTGGCGCACGGCGACGTGGAAGCGCTGCTGCGCGACGTGCTGGGCGACCTGCGCGACCACGGCGACACCTCGTTCGCCGGCGGGCGCCGGGTCGTCGCCGCGCGCGATGAACTGCTGTCGACGATGGCCTGCCACGGCGCGGTGCGCGCCAACCGCCGGCTGAGCCTGCCGGAAATGAATGCCCTGTTGCGGCAGATGGAAGCGACCGAACGTTCCGGCCAGTGCAACCATGGCCGTCCGACGTGGGCGCGATTCACCCTGCCCGAAATCGACCGCTGGTTCCTGCGAGGACGTTGACATGCGATACCTGAATCTCACTGCCGGCGCGATCGGACCCGCACTCGCACTCTGCCTGTCGGCCTGCCAACCGTCGCCTCCGTCCGCCGACGCGGTGGCTGCGGCTGCGGCTGCGGCCAAGGCGCAGGCCGCGTTCGACGCCGACCAGCAAACCTGGCGCGACCAGCGCAGGGGCGACCTGACCCGGCCCGACGGCTGGACCAGCCTGGTCGGGCTGCACTGGCTGGACAATGGCGCGCATTACCTTGGCAGCGACACCGACAACGGCATCCGCCTGGCGATGGGCCCGGCACACCTGGGCATGATCGAGATAAAGGGCGACAGCCTGCGGTTCGTCCCTGAAAAAGGCGTGGCGCTGACGCTGGATGGCGCGCCCCTCACGGGCGCCACCGTGCTGCGCGCCGACGATGACCCGGCCGGCCCCAGCGCGCTCTCCTTCGATGACGGCAAGGGCTTGGCTACCGTGATCAAGCGCAGCGGGCGCTTCGCGCTGCGGGTCAAGCATGCCGACGCTCCCAGCCGCACGGGGTTCAAGGGCCTGGACTATTGGCCTGCCGCGGCGGGCTGGCGGGTGCCGGGCACCTTCAAGCCGCATCCACCTGGCAGGACGCTGACGATCGCCAACATCACCGGCACCACCGACGACCTGCCCAACCCCGGCGCGGTTGAGTTCGTGCGCGACGGCAAGACCTATCGGATCGAGGCCCTGGATGAAGGCGATGGCCAGCTGTTCCTGGTGTTCGCCGACCGCACCAATGGCCATGGCAGCTACGGCGCCGGCCGCTTCCTGTATGCCGCGATGCCCGATGCGCAGGGCCGCGTGGCGCTGGACTTCAACCGCGCCTACAACCCACCTTGCGCTTTCACGCCGTTCGCGACGTGCCCGCTGCCGCCGGCGGATAACCGCCTCGACCTGGCGATCGACGCGGGCGAAAAGAGCTACCACTCCGTTGAACCCAACACCCGCATTCCAAGCCCCGCGCCAGCCGCGCCTGACACAACCGCCCCGCCGGAAAAGGGTTGACCATGCGGCGCCTGGGACACCTCTGCCTGGCAGCGATTGCCGTGGCCCTGTTGTCGATGCCGCTGCTTGCCAAGCCGCCGGCCCCGGCGCGCTTTGCCGGCCAGTCTGCTGCGGTGACCGCGCCGCCGGTACCGTTGCTGTGGAAGGTGTCCGACGCCGACAACAGCATCTACCTGCTGGGTTCGTTCCATTTACTGAAGGCTGGCGACTATCCGCTGGCGACCGACATTGACAACGCGTTCGCCGCTGCCGACAGGCTGGTATTCGAGGTTCCGCCGGCCGAGATGCACGATCCGGCCACCGCGCAGAAGGCGCTGGCGCATGCCGGCTACGGTGATGGACGCACCCTCAGCCAGGTGTTGCCAGCGCGCACGCGTGACCAGTTCAGCGCGCTGATGCAGAAGCGGGGCGGGTCGATCGCGCAGTTCGATCGGTTCGAGCCATGGTTCGTCAACCTGACGCTGGTGATGGGCTTGTCCCAATCGATGGGTTTTCGTGGCGAGGACGGCCTCGACCAGTACCTGATGCGGCGTGCCGCCGATGCCGGCAAGCCCACCTCGGGACTGGAGTCGATCGACTCGCAGCTGCAGGCGCTCGACAGCACGCCGATGGTCGAGCAGATCGCCGCGTTGCGGGAGTTCGTCGACGATCCCGACGCGATGCCGGGCATGCTCGACGAGTTGCACCGCGCGTGGCGGCAGGGCGATGCGGCCAAGCTTGAGGCACTGACCCGTGTCGACATGCTGGCCAACACGCCGGAGACCTACCGCCTGCTCAATGTGGTCCGCAACGAGGCCTGGCTACCGAAGCTTCGCCAGATGCTGGATGGCAGCCATGGCCAGGACACGCTGGTGGTGGTCGGCGCGATGCACCTGCTGGGCCCCGATGGCGTCGTCGAGCGGCTGCGGAGCAACGGTTATCGGGTCGAGCGCGTGTGCTCGGCGTGCGTCGCCGCAAAACCGAAGCCGACCCGCGCGCGCTGACGGAGAGTCACCTGCCGACCAGGGGCCGCGCGCCGGCCCAATCGCTTATTTCCCATTCTTCTCCAGCCATGCATCCACCGCAGGCAGGCGGTCGCTGCGGACCCCGATCCGATACTCGATGTTCGCGATCGCCGTCTGGGTGGCGCGGCGGGAACTGGCCGCGACATGCGCGTCGGCGTAGGCGCGCAGCTTGGCGGCCATGGCCGGGTCCAGGGAGCCGTCACCCAGGCGCGGGTAGTAGCGGCTGCGCGAGGTCGTATCGAGCACCGCGTTCACCTGCGCAAGGTGGGCGACGGCGAAGTCGAACGCGAGGTCCGGGTGCTGCCGGGCCACGGCGGCGATCATGCCGGCACTGTTGGTCGCGCCAGGCTCGTCGGTGAGTGCCAGCTCCAGCGCGCGCTGCGCCAGCGCGTCATCCGAGGTGGATGCCAGCAGGCTGTAGAGCTCGTCCTTCACCAGCGGCGTCTTCTCCGCCATCGCCGCGGCGTGCAGCTGCACCCAGGCGGGAGCATCGGCGTGCTGCGCGACCACCGCCAGCACGGTCTTGCGCAGGGCGCCCGGCAGCGCGGCCGGGTCGGTCGCCTGGGCGGCGTAGCGGTGGCGGGCCTCGGCGACGACATCGGCGTCGCCGAGCGCGGAGAGCGTGCCGATCAAGTCGTTGCGCAGGATCGCGACTGGATCGGCCTCGCCGGCGCTCGCGTCCCAGCCCACGCGCGCCAAGGCCGGCGCCAGCTCCCGGATCGCGAAGGCGCGGAAGCGCGCCTGCCGCGCCGTGTCGCCACGGTAGTACCTGTCGAGACTCTCCAGGCTGGCGGCGATATCGCCCCAGATCTGCGGGTCGGCGTCCACCGGCGTCGCGGTGACCAGGTCGAGGTAGTCCGATGCGGGCTGCAGCCCGGCCATCCCCAGCGTCCAGGTGTCGTTCATCAGCCCAAGCTGGTCGATCGACGACAGCTGCGCAAGTTGACTGCGCAGTGCGGCGAACTGCGCGGGCGAATAGAGCGTGCGGTAGTAGCCGCTTTGTCCGGCGTTGACGATGACGGGACCGCAGCCGGGCAACGCGAGGGTGGCGTGTCCAGCCACCAGTACGCGTGCCGGGGTCGGGTTGCCCAGCAGCTGGGCGATCACCGGAACCTTCCACGTCAGCGGCGGCTTGCCGGGGCGGTCCCGGGTGAACTCGTCCTGGGTCAGCTCGATCGTGGTGTTGCCGCCGGCGCAGTGGGCCTCGCCGACGCGGATCATCGGCACGCCGGGTTGCAGGGTGAAGTCGTGCGCGATCGCGGTGATGGGTTTGCCCGCGGCGGCCTCGACCTCGCGCCACAGGTCGTCGGACACGGTGTTGCCGTACGCGTGCGCCTTCATGTAACGGCGTACGCCGCCGCGCCACGCATCGGCGCCGACGTAGCCCTCGAGCATGCGGATCACCGCCTCGCCCTTGGAATACGTGATCGCGTCGAACGCCTGGCTCGCCTGCTCCACGGTCTCCACGTGTTGCACGATCGGGTGGGTACTGGCGGCGGCATCGAGCGACATCGCGCGCTCGCGCACGTTGACAGCGGACAGCGCTGTGTTCCATTCGGGGTGGAGCTTTGCGGTGGTGCGGCCCTCCATCCACGACGCGAAGCCCTCGTTGAGCCACAGGTCATCCCACCAGCGCATCGTCACCAGGTCGCCGAACCACTGGTGGGCGATCTCGTGCGCGGCGATCGAGAACACCTGCTGCTTGTCGGATTGCGTGGAGATCGTCGGATCCAGCAACAGCGCGTGTTCGAAGGTGAAGATCGCGCCCCAGTTCTCCATGGCGCCAAAGAACTGGCTGCGCCCGGGCGAGGCGACGTTGTCGAGCTTGGGCAGCGGATAGGGCACGCCGAAGTAGTCGTTGTACTCGTGCAGCACCGCGCGCGAGGCCTCCAGCGCGAACGCCGCCTGCGACAGCGCGCCGCGCTGCGTGACCACGCCGACCTCGGTCGCGCCAGCCTGCGCGGTGGCGCGCTCGAAATCGCCGGCGCCGAAGAACAGCAGGTAGGTCGACATCTTCGGCGACGGCGCGAAGCGCACGCGGGTCAGTCCGTTGCCGAGGTCCTCGGTGGCGGCCGCGGGCAGGTTGCTGACCGCCATCTGTCCGCTCGGCACCGTGGCCTGCAGGGTGAACGTGGCCTTGTAGGCCGGCTCGTCCCACGAAGGCACGAACTTGCGCGCATCGGAGTTTTCGAACTGGGTGAACAGTGCGCGTCGCTTGCCGGCGGCGGTGTCGTAGTCGATCGCGAACAGGCCGTTGGCCTGGGTGCCGATCTTGCCGGTGTAGTCCATGGCCAGACGGTACGAACCCACCGGGATGGGCCTGGCGAAGACAAACGTCGCCGTCTGGGCGGCTGCGTCCACGGTCACCGTCGGCGCGGCCCACGCGGCCTTGCCGGAAGCCGGGAGGAGCTGGACGGACGAGAACGCCATGTCGACCGCGTTGAGGGTGATGCGGTCGGTCGGCTTGAGTACGTCGATGGCGACGGTGACGTGGCCATCGAACGTCAGTGCCTCCGCATGCGGCTCCACCGCCACGTCGTAGTGCGTCGGCCGCACGTTGCGCGGCAGTTGCGTGGTGGCAAGCACGGTCGAAAGCGCGGACGCCGGCGGCGCGGCCAAGGCGGCCGATCCGCTCGCCAGTGCCAGTGCAATGGCGGAAACCAGTAAACGACGCATGACATCCCCTTCGAGTTCGTTGGCCCGCGGATGCGGACGCGGCTGCCGCCAGCGCGGCGTGCTTCGAACGAGCCTGACACAAGTCGCCACGCCCAAGGCAGTGCAGTACGGCACATGCGCGCCGGGTCGATGTGGGCGCGCGCACCTCCACGCGCGGCGTGCGGGGCGTCAGCGCATTGCAGGACGCGAGGCGTTGTCGGCCGGACGCGCCATCGCTGCGATCGCAACGGGCGTGTCCGTCAGCAGCGTCGTCGCACCGCGCTCGGGACGTCAGCCAGGATCCGCGAGCGCCGACTGCGGCGGCACCAATACGATGCAATCAACCGGGCACGCCGGAACGCACAGCTCGCAGCCGGTGCACAGCGGCTCGATCACGACGTGCATGTGCTTGGCGCCGCCGATGATCGCGTCGACTGGACAGGCCTGGATGCACTTGGTGCAGCCGATGCAGTCGGCCTCGATCACCAGCGCCAACTGCGGCGGCTTGTGGCTGCCGCGACGGCGGTCGTACGGTTTGGCGGGCACGCCGATCACCCATGCCAAGGCGCGCGCGCCCTCGTCGCCGCCGGGCGGGCAATGGTCGACGTCGGCGAAGCCGGCTGCCATCGCTTCGGCATACGGCCGGCAGCCGACGTAGCCGCATTGTCCGCACTGGGTCTGCGGCAGCAGGCGGTCGAGGCGTTCGATCAGGTCAGGCGACACGCGATGCCCCGGATGGCAGTCGCCGCGGCATGGATGGCAGCGCTGCCTGGCGCACCGACCCGTGTCCCGGCGGCGCATCCGCAAAGATGCGCCAGCCACGGGGTTCGCGGGGGCGGCGAACGCCTTGCCGACATCACCTGACCGGCATGCCCGGCTGCGCGCCGGCGTCGGTGTCGAGCAGGTGCAGGCTGCCGCCATCGAAGCCGGCCGACAGGATCATGCCTTCGCTGAGGCCGAAGCGCATCTTGCGCGGCGCCAGGTTGGCGATGAACACCACGTTCCTGCCGACCAGCGATTCCGGATTGCCATAGGACGCGCGGATGCCCGAGAAGATCTGCCGCGTGCCGAGGTCGCCGGCGTCGAGTTCGAAACGCAGCAGCTTGTCGGATCCTTCGACGAACCCGCAGGCGATCACCTTGCCCACGCGCAGGTCGAGCCGGGCGAAGTCGTCGATGCCGATGGTCGCGCTGGCGGTCGCTGGTGCGGCGTCTGCCCCAGGCTGCTTGGCGGCCTGGTGCCCGGCGGGCGTCGCGGCTGCGGCCACCGTCGGCGCCGGGTGCGCGGTAGCGGTCGGCTTCAGTGATTCCTTGCTGGCTTCGGTCATGGCCTCGATCTGTTTGGGGTCGATCCGGGTGAACAACGGCGTGTACGCCGCAATGCGGTGGGCGAGCAGCGGCGCGTCCAGGTCGGACCACAGCGCCACCGGCGCGGCAAGGAACGCCTCGGCCTCGCGCGACACCCGCGGCAGCACCGGCTTGAGCGCAGCGGCAAGCACCCGGAACAGGTTCAGGCCCTGCGAGCAGACTGCATGCAATTGCGCGGCGCCGCCGTCGAGTTTCGCCAGCACCCACGGCTTGTGCTCGTCGATGTAGCGGTTGGCCTCGTCGGCCAGCGCCATGGTCAGGCGCAGCGCGGTGGCCGCCTCGTTGCGCGCATAGGCGTCGGCGATCGGCGCGAGTTGCGCGACGAAGCGCGCGTACATCGCCGGTTCGGGCAGCGCCGCGGCCAGTTCGCCGCCGAAGCGCTTGTCGATGAAGCCGGCGCAGCGGCTGGCGAGGTTGACGAACTTGCCCACCAGGTCGGAGTTCACCCGCGCGATGAAATCCGCGAAGTTGAGGTCGAGGTCGTCGACGCCGCCGGTGGTCTTGGTGGCGAAGTAGTAGCGCAGCGCTTCGGGATCGAGGCCGGCATCGAGGTAGCTGCGCGCCATGATGAAGGTGCCACGCGACTTCGACATCTTCGCGCCGTCGACCATCAGGTAGCCGTTGACGTGCAGCCGTGTCGGCGCACGGAAGCCGGCGCCGCGCAGCACCGCCGGCCAGAACAGGCCGTGGAAGTTGACGATGTCCTTGCCGATGAAGTGGTGCAGCTCGGCGCTGCTGTCGGGCGTGAGGTAGGCGAAGAAATCCAGCCCTTCGCGCTCGCACAGGGCCTGGAAGCTGCTCAGGTAGCCAATCGGTGCATCCAGCCAGACGTACAGGTACTTGCCCGGGTGGCCGGGGATCTCGAAGCCGAAGTACGGCGCGTCGCGCGAGATGTCCCAGGCGCGCAGCCCACCCTCGGCGTCGAGCCATTCCATCAGCTTGGCCTTGACGCCCGGCGCGGCCACGTCGCCGGCCAGCCACTCGCGCAGGAACGCCTGGAAGCCGCCGACCTCGAAGAAGAAGTGCTCCGATTCGCGCAACTCCGGCGCCGCGCCGCTGAGCACCGAGCGTGGTTCCTTGAGTTCGGTCGGGGCGTAGGTCGCGCCGCAGTGTTCGCAGTTGTCGCCGTACTGGTCGGGCGTGCCGCAGTTCGGGCAGATGCCCTTGACGTAGCGGTCGGGCAGGAACATGCCCTTTACCGGGTCGTACAGCTGCTCAACCGAGCGGCGCGCGATGTGGCCCTCGTTGTCGAGCTTGGCGTAGATCGCTTCGGTCAGGGCGCGGTTGCGCGCCGAATGGGTCGAGTCGTAGTGGTCGAACGCCACGCCGAAACCGGCGAAGTCGCGCTCATGGCCGGCCTGGATGCCGGCGATGAAAGCTTCCGGCGTGGTGCCGGCCTTCTCGGCGGCGAGCATGATCGGCGTGCCGTGGGTGTCGTCGGCACAGACGAAGTGCGCAGCGCGCGCGGACATGCGCTGCGCGCGGACGAAAATGTCGCCCTGGATATAGCCCACGAGGTGGCCGATGTGCAGCGGGCCGTTGGCGTAGGGCAGGGCGCAGGTGACGACGAACTCGCGGGGCATGGGCGGCAACGATGCGTTGGGCCCGCGATTATCGCATGCGTGCCAACAGCCGCCGAAGCCGGCGGGAGGGTCTGGTTCGTCCGTCCGGACCCACCAACAAAAAGGCCCGGCGATGCCGGGCCCATTGCTGTAACCAGTGGATGGATCAGTTCCGGCGCGCCCAGATCTGGCTGCGGCCCAGCAGCGAAAAGCCCATGAAACCACGCACTTCCAGCTTGTTGCCGTTGTCGGTCGGGGTCACCTTCACCGAGTAGACCTTGCCGTTGTTGGGATCGAGGATCTTGCCGCCCTCCCAGCTGTCGCCCTGCTTCTTGACGCCCCAGAGGATCGTCATGCCCTTGACCGGCTTGTCCTTGTTGGCGCCGCTGCACTTGACGCACAGCGGGTTCGGGCCGTGGTCGGAATGCAGGATTTCGTTGACCCGGCCGGAGAGGGTGCCGTCACGCGCTTCGTAGATCTCGACGATGGACTTGGGCTTGTGGGTCTTGTCGTCGACCGTGGTCCAGGTGCCGACCGGTGAGGTCTGCGCGAACGCCAGCGAAGACAGCGCCAGCATCGGCACGGCGAACATCAGGGCTAGCAGTTTGGTGCGCATGGTTCCCCTCCCAGGGATTTGTCGAGCCAGCCGGCCAAGCCGGCGGTAGCGGTCTTTATACCGTATTCGGCGGAGTATGGCGGGGATCTGGATGAGCCGTTCAGTTGACAAAAAAAGCCCGGCTTTCGCCGGGCTTCTAGTAACGCCTTACAGGAGGTAATTAGAACTTGTAGGCAACGCTGACGAACACGCGACGGCCCAGTGGATCGGCACCGATGTAGGGGTTGTAGAACGGATAGCCGGTCTGGCTGGCGTCGTAGCGGTACTGGTTGTCGAACACGTTGACGATGCTTGCGGTGGCTTCGACGTTGTCGCCGAACTTCTTGCCGACCTGCAGGTTGTAGAGCATGTACGGTCCGAGGCGATCACCGTAGCTCGTGCCTGCCAGGTTGGTACCCGCCGCTTCGACCCAGTTGCCGTTCGATCCGTAGCGCGTGCCGAACACGGTGGTGGTCCAGTCACCCTTCTTCCAGGTCACGGTGCCACGCGCGCGACTGCGCTGGTTCTGGTTGCCCAACCTGTCGCGGTAGTCGATCAGTTCGTCACGGTCGAACTGCTTGGACTTGTCGGTCAGCACCACCGAATAACCCAGGTCCACCGCGAAGGAACCCAGGCTGTCGGTATCCCAGCGGTAGCGGTACGTGGCATCGATGCCGCTGGTATCGCTTACTGCGGCATTGATGTAGGCCGAGTTGATGCGCTCGACGCGACCGTCCAGCGCCGTGCCCGGCGCGGACTGGCGGGTGATCAGGCTGGTGATGTTCTGGCAGAAGGCAGAGCCGGACGCATTCGGCGCCGGCGAGCCATCGGGCAACTTGCCCAAACGGCAATTGGCTTCGTTCTGCAGCAGGAACGACGAGGTCAACTGGGTGGCACGATCCTTCAGTTCAATCCGGTAATAGTCAACCGACATCGACATGCCGTCCATGATGTCCCATACCAGTCCGCCGCCGAACGACTTGCCCTTCTCTTCCTCCAGCAGTGGATTGCCGGCGATGGTGGTCTGCGTCGAGTAGATGGTCGTGTCGCCGGACACGTTGCACTGCGCGCGGGTACGCGCCGGCGTGCCTGGAGCCTGGCCCAGGCCCGTGCCGGAACGGCAGCTGTATTCGTCAAGGATCGTGGAGAACGATGCCGCGCCCTCCGCGAACACCAGCTGCATGTCGGGAGCGCGGAAGCTGGTGGCGTAGGAGCCGCGCAACAGCAGGCTCTCGAACGGACGCCATTCAAGGCCGGCGTTGTAGGTGATGGCGTCGTCGACGGCGGTGATGTCGTCGTACTTGTCATAGCGGCCGGCAAGCTGCGCGGTCAGGCTGCTGAAGATCGGCACGCGCAATTCAACACCGGTGGCGTAGCGATCGCGCTTGCCATGGGTTTCGCCGGAGCTGGTCAGGTTGTAGACCGTCTGGCCGTCGATCGGACGCAACTGATTGGTACGCGGGTCGCTCAGCAGGTCGGTCGTCTGGCGACCGGCTTCCAAGACGGCCGCGAAGCCGACCGGGCCTGCGGGGAGCGTGAACAGATCGCCGCTGATGTTCGCGTTGAACGTCGACGATGCGGTTTCGCCCTTGTTGATGACGCGCGTTGCCACGGCGGCGTACTGCGCCGGGGTGAACGGCGTGGTCCAGCGGGCCAGGTTCAGGTTGTGGATCGGGTAGATGCCCGCGCCGGTGCCGGTCGAGTTGCTGTAGCCCAGCAGCGGGCCGAGGAAGTAGTCGTGGACCGGCTGGGCCAGCAGGCGCGGACGGTCGGACGTGTAGTCATACTCGGAATGGGCGATCGATGCTTCCCAATCGTAGCGGTCGGCGATGCTGCCCGTAAGGCCTGCGGACAGGTCGAACGTCGATTCGTCGTAAAAGGTGCTGGCTGCTTCATTGCCGCCGAGTTCGAATGGATTGAAGACGCGCTGGAGCTGGGCAAGCGCACCAAACTGCGGGTCGTAGTAGACCGTGGTCGTGGCGCCGCTGCTGGTCTTGTTGAACTTGTCACCCGAGGTGCCCCAGAACTCGGTGCCATTGCTCGATTTGGATTCGCTGGCGTAGTAGGTGGCACTGCCAAACGCTTGCAGGTTGTCGGTGATGTCAAACGTGCTGTAGCCGTAGCCGGAATAGAATTGACCCTTGTTGGAGATCGAGCGCGACGCGGACTGGACGTACGATCCGCAGTACTTGCCTCGCGCCGGGGTGGTGACGGTCGTGTAGCCGAACTGGTCGCATACCGCCTGGCCCGGATAGAACAGGTTGTTGCCGTTCGGGCTGGCGGGCGAGCCCTTCGACTGCCGGATCGCGATCAGCGACAGCGACGGATTCGTGAACCCGGCACCGTTCGGGCCATTGCGCGAGTCGGCGAGGAAGTCGCGCTGGTCTGCGAAGACCGGCTCGTTGGCGCCGTACTGGAACGCGTAGGTCGCCGACCAGCGCTCGCCGGTGCGGCCGCCCGTGTACTCGAGGTTGACGCTGTCACCGCCGCCATTGGTGGTGGTGCCGACCGTGCCACGGAGCTGGTTGCCGTCGAAGTTCTTGCGCAGCACGATGTTGACAACGCCGGCGACGGCGTCGGAACCGTAGATCGCCGAGGCGCCGCCGGTCAGGATCTCGACGCGCTCGATGACCGAGGACGGGATTGCCTTGATGTTGACGACGTTGTTGTCGCGGTTATACGGCTGCGGGTACTGCGCCGGGCGGCGGCCGTTGATGAGGGTCAGCGTGTAGCCCGGGCCGAGGTTGCGCAGGTTCACGACCTGGGCATTGGGCGAGAAGCCCGCCGTCGCGAGGTCGCCGGTGAACGAACTGGTGGTGTTCTGGGTGATGCTCTGCAGCATGTCGCCAACCGTCTGGAATCCCTGGCGGTCGATGTCCTCGCGGGTGATGACCACCACCGGCGCGGGTCCTTCGATGGTGGCGCGCTTGATGCGCGAGCCCACGACCGTGACGGCGTCGAGATTGGTGGCCTGCTCAGCGGTGGCCGGCGCGGTGGTGGTGGCGGTGCCCTGCGCGAGCGCGGCGCCCGCGGCGGGGACCAGCAGCGCGGCAAGCAAAGCCGAGCTCAAACGGCTGCGCTGCAGCCGGGTATGGTTAACGGTCATTCGGTGAATCCCCTGGAAAATTAAAGACAGCGAGTGGTGTTGGGTACGATCGGGCCATTCCGTGCGCCCTGACTTGCGTCAATCCCCTGACCGCCCGACGTTAACATGGCTTTAACTTTTCTGTCACGTAGCGTTTCGGTTCGAAAATCGAGCCACTTGTCCCGGAGTCACTTCATGAACCTGATCGAAGAATCCATCGCTGCCCTGCCCATTCCCGGCACTGCCACCACGTGGGGGGAAACGTCAGCGCGAATTCGCGTGGTGGTCACCGGCGACCAGGCGGCCGTCGAGGTGATCGCCGGGTTCCCGGTTGTTGCGATGCAGCAACAATTCCGCGCACAGATCGAAGCGCTGCTGGTGTCCCGGTGCGTCGGGTTGGCGCACCTCGATCTCGGCCAGCGCATCGCCACGCACGCCGTCCAGTCCAGCCTCACCCCGCTGGCCAACGTGCGCAATGTGATCGCGATCGGCTCGGGCAAGGGCGGCGTCGGCAAGTCGACGACTGCCGTCAACCTCGCGCTGGCACTGGCTGCCGATGGCGCCAGGGTTGGCGTGCTCGATGCCGATGTCTACGGCCCGAGCGTGCCGATGATGCTGGGGCTGCACGGGCGGCCGGACAGCCCCGACGGCAAGTCGATCGAGCCGATGCGCGCGCATGGCATCGAGGCGATGTCGATCGGCCTGCTGGTCGAACAGGACACGCCGATGATCTGGCGCGGACCGATGGCGACGTCGGCGCTCACGCAGTTGCTCAACGACACCCGCTGGGGCGACCTCGACTACCTCGTTGTCGACCTGCCGCCGGGTACCGGCGACATCCAGCTGACCCTGGCGCAGAAGATCCCGGTCGCCGGCGCGGTGATCGTCACCACGCCGCAGGACGTCGCCACGCTGGATGCACGCAAGGCGCTGAAGATGTTCGAGAAGGTCGAGGTGCCGGTGCTGGGCGTGGTCGAGAACATGGCCGTGCACGTGTGCTCCAACTGCGGCCATGCCGAGCACCTGTTCGGCGAAGGTGGCGGGGCGCGCATGGCGGCGCAGTACGGCGTGGCACTGCTGGGCAGCCTGCCGCTGGAGATCGGCATCCGCGAACAGGGCGACGCCGGGATCCCGGTGGTGGTGGCCGCGCCGGAGTCTTCGGCGGCGCAGGCCTACCGCGACACTGCCCGCCAACTCGCGGTGCGGCTGGCGATGCGGCCGCGCGTGAGCCAGCCGATCTCGGCCTCGCTGCTGGCCGGCTGAATGATGCCGGTGCGAGCGGCCGCGCGGGGCCCGGGGCGCCGGCAACGGCGTGCGCTTACAATCGCCGGCTTCGGCCGCGGCGCCCTACATACGCACAGCAGCCTCCACGCATTCCGGGACACCGCATGAGCATCAAGTCAGACCGCTGGATCCG
>JBBRWW010000029.1:0-24593 GCA_038248955.1 Lysobacterales bacterium | reverse complement strand
GCATGTGCCAGCGACGCCGGTGCGCGCCCGGGAGCGAAACCCGGGATCGACCGTTCCGGGGTTGCCCAGCCGACGGTCACGCCCCCCAGGCTCGCTCCGCCCGCGCCCACCAGCATCGTTCCGACCTCGACCCCGCAGGGCGGACTGGTGATCGGCAGGACCAGTGCCGACGCCATCGTCGAATACGACGGCCGGCAACTGCAGGTGACGCCATACGGCAGCTTCGTGTTTGGCGTCGGCCGTGATGCATCCGGCCCGCTGGTCGTCACGATCACCCCGGCGGGCGCCAGCGCCGTCGCCTATCGCGTCGATGTCACGCCGCGCGACTGGCCGATGGAGCGCATCAATGGCGTCCCGCCGGGCACCGTCAACCCGCCGCCGGAGATTGCCGCGCGCATAGCGCGCGAGCAGGCCGAGGTGACCGCCGCGCGCACGCGCGACGACGCGCGGCCCGATTTCGCGCAGGCGTTCATCTGGCCGGTACAAGGCCGCATCAGCGGCCGGTTTGGCAACCAGCGCGTCTACAACGGCACGCCCAAGGCCGCGCATTCGGGCATGGACATCGCGGCGGCCAGTGGCACGCCGGTCCGGGCCCCGGCCGCCGGCATCGTCACGTTCGCCAAGCCGGGCCTGTACCTCACGGGTGGAACGCTGCTGCTCGACCACGGCCACGGCGTGAGCTCGAATTTCCTGCATCTTTCACGGCTGGACGTGAAAGTCGGCGATCGTATATCGCAGGGACAGGTAATTGGCGCCGTCGGGGCCACCGGGCGCGCGACGGGCCCGCACCTGCACTGGGGCATGAACTGGTTCGACGTGCGGATCGACCCGCTGCTGCTGCTGGAAAAGGCGCAATCCGCGCAACCTTGACGGCCGGTCCGAGGCCAACCCGTCACCGGTCTAAGTGGGCGAATACGCCTTCATCTCTTCGGTGATCGAACCGGGCGACTGTCCCGAAACGCGATCGCGGCCGGCGGCCTTGCTGGCATACAGCGCGGTGTCGGCGCGTTCGAGCAGGTGCTCGGCGGTCTCTCCCGGCGCGAGTTCGGCAATGCCCAGGCTGAGGGTGCTGTCGAGCAGTCGTCCCTCGACCGACAGTGGCCGGCAGTTGATCGACGAGCGCAGGTTCTCGGCGACGCCGCGCGCCTCGGCAAGGCGCGTGTCGGGCAGGATCACCAGCATTTCGTCGCCGCCGTAACGACCGAACTGGTCGTACCGGCGCAGGCGATTGCGAGTGCGCGAGGCGATGATGCGCAGGCATTCGTCACCAACCCGATGGCCAAAATCGTCATTGAGGCGCTTGAAGTGATCGATGTCGAAGAACACGAGTGACAGTGGCAGGCCACTGCGATGGGCGTCGGCCACCGCGGTCCGCAGCCGGTCATCCGTGGCCCGGCGTGACATCGCACCGGTCAATGTGTCGACCGACGCCAGGCGGCTGGCGTGGTCGCGGTCCCTGCGCAACTGCTGCATGCTGTCGGCCAGGCCGATCGTCAGTATCAGGCTGGCGATCGCGAACCCGGCCGGGAGCGCATAGGCCATCCAGTCGGGACTCGCCCAGAAGCCCAGTGTCTCGCCAATACGCAACGCCAGCAGCACCATCATCGGCAGCCACGACACCAACATGTAGTAGGCCGCCCGCTGTCCGCGCCAGGTGCCGATGGCGCTGACCACCACCACCGTGACGCCTGCCAGCATCAGCACGCTGTTCGCAAGGGTGGCCATGATGGCGGCATCCCACACCACGGAGACCAGCATCAGCACCACCATGGCGATGATGCAGACATGCACGATGCGCATGAGACGGGGCTGGCGCTTGGGTGAGTCGAGGTAGAACGTGATGAAGCCCAGGATCGCGATGATCGAGGCCATCGCGAACAACCTGCTTGTCCGAATGTCGCTGCCGATCACCTCGGCCAGCCAGGGCAGGGCCCGCACTTCGCCGCCAACCAGTATCAGGTACAACAGCTGCGCCACCAGGGTGACCAGCAGATAGGCGTAGCCGCGCTCCCCGATCCCGATCCAGAAGCAAAGCGCCAGGATCGCCAGCACGACCATGGTCGCGAGGATCGCAGTCCGCCAGGCTACGTGCCGAAGGTCGTTGCGGTGTACCTGCAACTGCGATTCGATCGTCACCGGCATCGGCTGCCGGCTTCGGACGTCGACCCTGACGTAGACCGACTGGCCCTCGCCGAGACCATTGACCAACGGCACCACCAGCCCGCGAGTGGAATGCTCCAGGTCGGCATCCTTGCCCAGCAGCGCGCGGCGCATGGGCAGCGCGGCTCCGGGCACCCAGAATTCGGCACTGTTGAGGGTCGGTGAAGCCAGCACCAGCTGCGGTGCGTCGCCAGCGGGTACCGGCGCGTCCGCGGTCACGCGCCACCAACTGGTGCCTGATTGGCGCTCGGTGATCCGTGGCTGGGCGGCGGGAATGAACTGGCTGTCGTGTTCTCCCGCGATCACCAGCGCAGCCGGCGGATCGGCATCAAGATGGGACACGCGGAACGATTGCGCCGGCAACGCCGATGCAATCAAGCTTCCCAGCAATAACGCCGCGACCTGCCATGACCGACGTGAGGGGATCCCCATGAACCCTTCCCGACTATGAATGGCCGCAGCATAGCCCAACGCCGCGACGGCCATGAATTCGCTCTCCCCAGCGTGGCGGGACAGGCCTCAGCCCTTGGCACCAACCCCGGTCACTCGCGCCACGGCATCATGGGCATGCAGGCTCTCGAAGTGCGACACCTCGGCGTCGAACCGATCGATGCGCGGATCGATCGCCAGGGTCGCGGCGACCCGACGCGCTGCGTCCTCGCAGAACATCAGGTTCTCGGCGTTGAGCCGAGCGAAGGCCTGCTCGTCCTCGCGCTTGACCGCGGTCTGCACCGGCGTTCCGAGCGCGGCTTCGATCGCATCGATGAACGATGTCAGTGGCAACTCGTCGAAGGCGGGGCGCATTTCGACGCGGATGTCGGCGCGACTACGCTGGGCATGCGGCGTGGCTGCGAGGCCGCGTTCGGATGCCAGCCAGTCGTGCACCACCGCCGGGGACATCGGCCGTGCATCGGCGAAATCCCCGGCGAAACGCTCGGCATTCAATTGCCGCGACAACGCGGCGGACGCCGGACAGGTGCTGGAATAATCGACCGCGAAGCGCAGCGACAGGTGCAGGTGGCCCTCGATCAGCGTTGCGATGATCTCGACCGGATAGCGCCTCCAGCCAGCGTGGTCGCTGGCCAGCGCCGCCCGCAACAGCAGGTGGTCGTAGCGCAGCGTCAACCGCGCGCGCGACGACAGGCCGGCCTGGGTATCGACGAGCGTCTGCAGTACGCGCCGCAGCCCGGCAGGGGTGACCGACTCACTGGCGAACGCGTGCTGCAGGTGCAGGTACAGGCGCGACATGTGGATGCCGCGCGCACCCGGATCGAGGAGATCCACGGCGACATCCACGGATGCCGCGACCTGGATCGCATCGTCGCCGTCCGAAGCGATGCGCAGCGGCAGGGCGAGGTTCGACATACCGACCCAGTCGAGCGGACGTGCGGCGGCGGCGGCGTCGAAGGCGACGTCCGGTAGGCGTCGGGGGGTATGGGACATCAGGCTCACGACAGCAGGGATAGGGGCGATGCACGGGGTTGCAAGGACGCCATTCTAACGGCCGGGGCGCGCGCGCCTCGTCACCGGCATTGAAACAGTCAATTGCGGGCGCCGCGCCAGGCAACCCACAACGCGACCCAGGCGGGTAATGGCCGGCCG
Organism: Lysobacterales bacterium; assembly: GCA_038248955.1. GTDB lineage: Bacteria > Pseudomonadota > Gammaproteobacteria > Xanthomonadales > Xanthomonadaceae > Lysobacter_K. The sequence goes on along the minus strand of JBBRWW010000029.1, from coordinate 20,831 downwards.
GCATCGCCACGGGCCAGACGGGCGCGGGCGATTGCCGCCCACAACTGCCGGGGGCGGGTACCGCGCGCGGCGGCGGGCCAGTCGCGCAACAACTCGTCACGCCACGCGGCAATACGGTCGGCATTGCCGTCGGGGCCAACCGGTCGAGCCAGCGTGCTGAGCGGGACCGCGCTGGCGCCGTCGCGCGCCAGCCGCCCTTGCAGCCAGGTCGACACGACCAGTCGCACGGCCGAAGCGTCCACCTGTGCGTCGCTGAACAATGCCCGCTCGATCACCACGGCCGCGGTGGCCAGTGGCAACAACTGCGCAAAGGCCTCGGCGCCATCGGCCGGTCGCTCGCGGCTGTCACGCAGGCTGGGCAGCGCCGCAGCCAGCTCCGACCAGGGGGCGGGCAACCGCTGCAGCGCGGCGCCCAGCGGATGACGGCGCCGGCCCAGCGCCCACCCCTGCAGTTCGTCGTGCCACCACAACAGCTTGGCTTCACCTGGCCGCGCATCGCTGCCGCCCCAGGCGGCATCGGTGAGTTCCTGTTGCAGCGCGGCCCACGCCAACGCCACCGGGCGGTGCGTCGCCGACACGAACACCTCGGCCACCGACCATTCCGGCCAGCGCGCGCGCCATTTGCCGACGAAGGCGTCCAGCGCGTCGGCCCGGTCCGGCGTCGGCGGTGGCAGCGCCTCGCTCATCGGCGCACCGGCCACGCGCGGGCCATGCACAGCGCGGAAGGCGATTCGACCATCACATCGCCACGCCAGGCGAGCGGATCGTCGTCGCCGAGTCGATAGCCCCAGAGCGCCACCACCGAGGGCATCCCCGCGGCGCGGGCGGCAATGATGTCGCGCTCGTCATCGCCGACGTACACGCAGTCCTCCGTCGCCACCCCGATCCTTGCGGCGGCGACGATCAACGGCAGCGGATCGGGCTTGCGCGCCACCAGGGTGTCGCCGCCGATCAGCACCGCGCAGCGTGCCTGCCAGCCAAGCAGCGGCAGCAGTTGCGCGGCGAGATATTCGGGCTTGTTGGTGACGATTCCCCAGGGGATGCCGGCGGCTTCTAGCTGCTCGAGCATCGCCTCGATACCGTCGAACGGTCGGCCATGCCGACCCAGTTCGCGCTGGTAATGCTGCAGGAACGCCGGCACCCAGGCGTCGCGTTCTGCCTCGACAACCTGCGGAAACGCGGCCTCCAGCATCGCGCGCGCCCCACGAGACACATGCGGCCGCAAGCCAGCCAGCGGCATTGGCGCCTGGTCATGCTGCGCGCGCATCGCGTTGACGGCCGCCAGCATGTCGGGCGCGCTGTCGAGCAAGGTGCCGTCCAGGTCGAACAGCACCGCCTTCGGGAACTTCGCGATCGATCCGGTCACGGGAGTTTTGTCATTGGCGGGAGGCGACGGCGGGACGCAACACGATGGGCGACGTCATTCGGGCCGCGTCGCACACGCGACGTAATTGACGTCGGTGCGCGTGATCAGTCGCGCGGCGTTGCGCCAGGGCTCATACATCAGGCCGCTGACATCGTCCAGCTGCAGGCCCGCGGCGCGCAGCCAGGCGCCGAGTTCCGACGGCTTGATGAAGTCGCGGTACTGGTGCGTTCCCTTGGGCAACAGCCGGGTCACGTACTCGGCGCCGACGATCGCCAGCGCGAATGCCGCCGGGGTGCGGTTGAGCGTCGACACGAACAGCCTGCCGCCAGGCTTGAGCAGCGTCGCGCAGGCATGGATGATCGCGGCGGGATCGGGTACGTGCTCGAGCATTTCCATGCAGGTCACCACGTCGAACCGGCCCGGCATTTCCGCTGCCAGCGACTCCACCGACTGCAGCCGGTAGTCGACGCTGGCGCCGGATTCGAGCCGGTGCAGGCGGGCGACCTTGATCAGTTCCGGCGCCAGGTCGAGCGCGACCACCTGCGCGCCCTCGCCCGCCAGCGCCTCGCTGAGCAGGCCCGCGCCGCAACCGACATCCAGCACCTGCGCGCCGTGCAGCGTGCTGCGGGCGGCGACGTAGCCCAGCCGCGCGGGATTGATGGCGTGCAACGCCTTCTGCGGACCTTGCGGGTCCCACCAGCGGTTGGCGAGCGCGCCGAACTTGTCGAGCTCGCCTTGGCTGAAGTTGCTGTCGTTGCTGGTGGAATCGGCTGGCTGGCCCATCATGAGATCCGGATTGCGGCGATGCGGATGCGCCACTGCCTGGCGTTGGCGATCAGCGCGGCGCTATCGATGTCGACCAGTTGCCGGGCGCGCAGCTTGCTGCGGCCGGCGATCCACACGTCGCTGACCTGGTGGCGACCGGCGGCGTAGACCAGCTGCGAGATCACGTGGTGCAGCGGCTGGGTTTCGATCTGGCCCAGGTCGACGCAGACCAGGTCCGCCTGCTTGCCGGCCTCGATCGAGCCGATGGCGTCTTCGAAGCCGAGCGCCCTGGCGCCGCCGAGCGTTGCCGCGTGCAGGGCGGTCGCGGCATCGAGCGCCGAAGCGTCGTCGGCGACCGCCTTGGCCAGCAGCGCCGCGGTGCGGGTCTCGCCGAACATGTCCAGGTCGTTGTTGCTGGCGCAGCCGTCGGTGCCGATGGCCAGATTCACGCCGGCGCGCTGCAGCCTGGCGGCCGGACAGAACCCCGAAGCCAGCTTGAGGTTGGACTCCGGGCAATGCACCACGCTGACGCCGCGCTGCGCGCACAGCGAGATCTCGGCATCGGTGAGCTGGGTCATGTGCACCGCGATCAGGCGATCGGTGACGATGCCGAGCCGGTCCAGCCGCGCCAGCGGTCGCTGGCCGTGCAGCTTGATCGAGTCGGCGACTTCCTGCGCGGTCTCGTGGCAGTGCAGGTGCACCGGCAGGTCGAGCTGGTCGGCGAGCATGCGGATACGCTCGAAATTCGCATCCGACACGGTGTACGGGGCATGCGGCACGAATGCGGTTGCCACCAGTGGGTCATCGCGCCACTGGTCGTGGACCTCGATCGCGCGGTCGAAATACTCGTCCGAGCTCGATGCCCACGCGGTGGGGAAATCGATCACCGGCAGGCCCACCCGCGCGCGGAAGCCGTGGCGCTTGTAGACCGCGGCCTGCACATCGGGGAAGAAGTAGTTCTCGTTGGCGCAGGTGGTGCCGCCGCGCAGCATCTCGGCGATTGCCAGGGCGACGCCGTCGGCGACGAACTCCGGTCCGAGCACCGCGCCCTCGACCGGCCAGATGTGGCCCTGCAGCCACTCCATCAGCGGCAGGTCGTCGGCGACACCGCGCAACAACGTCATCGGGTTGTGGGTATGGGCATTGACCAGCCCCGGCATCAGCGCCGCATCCGGGCGCGTGACGGTCTCCTTCGGGCTGAAGAGCAGGCGCGCCTCGGCGATCGGCAGGAGCGCGACGATTGCGCCATCGGTGACCACCACCGCGTGGTTTTCCAGCACCACGCCGTGGGGCACGATCGGCACCACCCAGCCCGCTTCGATCAACAGGTCGCACGATTGCGGATGGATTTGGTTCGTCATGGGAACGATGGCTCTCGCTTGTGGTTCGTCATTTCCGCCGAGGCGGGAGCACGCTGCCGGGGATCGCCACGGCCCCCGAATGCAGGCGCCCGGCGGGCGTGACCTGTGGGCCAGTCCGCGCGACGCGCAGGGTCGACGTTACTTGACGCGGCTCTCGTACTCGCCGGTACGGGTATTGACCTTGATGATCTCGTCCTGGCAGACGAACAGCGGCACGCGCACCACGGCGCCGGTCTCGAGCGTGGCCGGCTTGCCGCCGCCGCCCGAGGTGTCGCCGCGTACGCCCGGGTCGGTCTCGACGATCTTCAGGTCGACGAAATTGGGCGGCGTCACCTGGATCGGGATGCCGTTCCACAGCGTCACCACGCACTGCTCCTCGCCCTTGAGCCACTTGTAGGCGTCGCCGACGCCGGCCTTGTCGGCCTGGAACTGCTCGAACGTCTCGGGCTGCATGAAGTGCCAGTGCTCGCCGTCGGCATACAGGAACTGCATGTCGGTATCGACCACGTCCGCCACTTCGAGGTAGTCGGTCGCCTTCATCGTCAACTCGACCACCCGCCCGGTCTTGATGTTGCGGTACTTGATGCGCGTGAACGCCTGGCCCTTGCCCGGCTTGACGTACTCGGTGTCGATGATGACGCAAGGGTCATTGTTGACCAGGATCTTGCCACCGTTCTTGACGTCGTTCATGCCGTAATTGGCCATGCTGGAACTCCTGCGATGTTGGTGCGGCCGCGGTGATGCGAAGGGCGCCGGGCCACCGTACGGCGGTGGGCGGCTAGAATGTCGCGCTGCGCAGGGCCACCGGCCCGCGCAGGCAAAACAGGATCCGCATGATACCCGCAGCACAATCCCCCTGGCAGCCGTGCGCGTCGCCGCCATCCGCCCTACCCGCGAGCGGCTGGCAACAGTTGTGGCGCGACGCCATCCGTGACCCACGCGAGCTGCTGGCGCGACTGGGGCTGGATACGGCGGCAATGGGCCTGTCCGATGCCGCGGCGGCGCAGTTCCCGCTACGCGTCCCGCAAGGCTTCGTCGCCCGCATGCGCCATGGCGACCCGCACGACCCGTTGCTGCGCCAGGTGCTGCCGCTGGACGACGAGATGCGACCGATGCCCGGCTTCAGCCGCGACGCGGTCGGTGATGCCGCCGCCAAGGCCGGCGACGGGGTGATCCGCAAATACCGTGGCCGGGCGCTGCTGATCGCCACCGGGAGCTGCGCGGTGCATTGCCGCTACTGCTTCCGCCGCCACTTCCCTTATGCGGACGAAACCGCCGCGGCGGCCAACTGGCGCGACGCCGTGGCGACCATCGGCCGCGACGGGACGATTGACGAGGTGATCCTTTCCGGCGGCGACCCGTGGTCACTGGCCACCGCGAAGCTGGTCGAACTCACCGATGCGCTGGCGGCAATCCCCCACCTCAAGCGCCTGCGCGTCCACACGCGCCTGCCGGTGGTGCTGCCCGAGCGCGTCGACGCAGGCCTGCTCGACTGGCTGGCGGCGCTGCCGTGGCCGACCACCGTCGTCGTGCACGCCAACCATGCGAATGAATTCGACGCACACGTCGATGCCGCACTGGCGAAATTGCGCAGCGCTGGCGCCACGCTGCTCAACCAGTCCGTGCTGCTGCGCGGCGTCAACGATTCGGTCGAAGCGCTGGCCCAACTCAGCCAGCGCAGCCACGCCGTCGGCGTGCTGCCCTACTACCTGCACCAACTGGACCGGGTGGAGGGAGCCGCGCATTTCGAGGTCGACGACGCCCGGGCACGGCAATTGCATGCCGGGCTTGCAGCACGGTTGTCGGGATACCTGGTGCCGAAACTGGTTCGCGAGGTTGCCGGTGATCCAGGAAAACGGCCGTTGTGACACCTGCCACCGCATGGACGGGCACGCTCGCTTCATGTCATAACGCGACTCAGGAGGTGGCAAATGGATGTAGGTAAAGACACGGCACTGCGGCTACTGCTGGTCGACGACAGCGTCGAAGCGGCCGAAGCGATCGTCAGTGGACTGCGCAACAGCGGCATCGCGGTGCGCCCGTCCCGTCCCGAGAACGAGGACGAACTGGTGGAACTGCTCAACGAGAAGACGTTTGAACTGGTGCTGGCCTCCCACGATGCGCGCGCCGTGACCGCAGAGCAGGTCATGCAGCTGGTCACCTCCAGTGGCAAGGACCTGCCCGCCCTGCTCGTCGTCGACTCGGTGGACGACACCCTCCTGCTGCAGGCGCTCACGCTTGGCGCGCGCGGCGTGGTGCTGCGCGGACGCACGGAGCACATCCAGACGGTGGTGCGCACCGAGTGGACCGACCTGATCGCGCGTCGGCAGATGCGCCGGCTGGAGGTCCAGGTGCGCGAAAGCGACCGCCGCTGCGACGCACTGATCGAATCGTCGCGCGACCCGATCGCCTATGTCCACGAAGGCATGCATATCCGCGCCAACGCGGCGTACCTGGAGATGTTCGGCTGCGAGTCGTTCGACGAGATCGAAGGCATGTCGCTGCTGGACATGATCGCGCCACAGCACGTCGACGGCTTCAAGCAGTTGCTGAAGCGGATGTCCAAGGGCGAGGCGCCGCCGCCACGTTACGAGGTGGAGGCGCGGACCCTGGAGGGCACGTCCTTCCCGGCGGTGATGGAGTTCACCGCGGCCACCTACGAGGGCGAAAACTGCCTGCAGCTGGTGCTGCGCCGGCACGAGCAGGAGTTCGACCCGGAACTGGCCCGCGAGGTCGAGGAACTGCGCCAGCGCGACCAGGCCACCGGCCTGCTCAACCGCGCGACGTTCCTGCGCGCGCTCGAGGACAGCGTGTCGGACGCCGGCATGAACGCCACGCCTCACGGCCTGCTGCTGATCGAGCCCGACCACTATGCGCGGCTGCTGCAGGAAATCGGCCTCGATGCCGCCGACGACCTGGCCGCCGCGGTCGCCGAGCGCCTGCGCAGCGCGCTGGGTCCCGATGACATCGCGGCGCGCTTCGGCGAGCATCAGTTCGCGGTGCTGAGCCGAAACAGCGATCACGCCGCGACCTCGACGCTGGCCGAAGCGGTGCGCGCCTCGTTCGCTGCCCATGTGCTGGAGATCGATACGCGTTCGTCGAACGCCACGGTCAGCATCGGTGGCGTGCAGATCGGCGAGAAGATCGCCAGCGTCGCGGCCGTGCTGGCCCGGGCCAGCCAGGGGGTCCTGTCGGTGATCGGCGTCGGCGGCAACCGCGTCGAGCTGTTCGACCCGGGCGCCGTTGACCGCGCCGAGGAGGCCCGCGTCGAGGCCTGGGTGGCGAGGATCCGCGAGGCGCTCGAGGCCGACCGTTTCCTGATGCACTACCAGCCCTTGATCAGCCTGCAGGGTGACACCGGCGAGATCTACGACACTTACCTGCGGCTGCACGGCGATCACGGCGAGCTCGTCCAGCCACTGGCGTTCCTGCAGATCGCCGAGGAGCACGGGCTGCTGTGGGAGATCGACCGCTGGGTCGTCGGTCGCGCGATCGCGACCATTGGCGAGCGCCTCAAGGCGGGGCATCGCACGACATTGCTGGTCAAGATCACCACCAGCTCGCTGCAGGACGACAGCCTCTCGGTGTTCATCCAGGAGCAGTTGCTCAAGCATGGTGCCGATGGCTCGCTGCTGGTCGTGCAGCTGCCCGAATCCAAGGTCTTCACCAACCTGCGGCCGGCACAGGAGTTCCAGGCCCGGGTGGCGGCGGTTGGGGTGCGCATGGGGCTGGAGCAGTTCGGCGCTGGCCTCAATTCATTCCAGCTGCTCAACCACTTCGATGCCGCGTTGCTGCGGATCGACCGCAGCTTCATGGAGGACCTCGCCAACAATGCCGAGCACCAGAAACGCATGCGCGACATCGCGACCAAGGCGCGCGAACTGGGCAAGCAGACCATCGCCGACTTCGTCCAGGATGCGTCCAGCATGACGACGCTGTTCGGCGCCGGGATCGACTACGCCCAAGGCCACTTCCTGGCAATAGCGGGGCCGGACATGGACTACGATTTCGAGTGAATGTCGTCGGCCCATCGGGGCCGGGCGCCCCGCGCCCTTTTGTCGCAACAAAGCAAAAGCCCGCCATCCGGCGGGCTTTTGCTTTGTTGGGTTGTACATCCGTCAGCTGACGACGGTTCCCCGCGCCGCTTCCATCGGCGCATTGCGCAGCACGCTGATGCGCTCGGCCAGCGGAGGGTGGCTCATCAGCAGCTTCTTGAGGCCATGCCCAACCCCGCCGCTGATGCCGAACGCCGCGATCTGCTTGGGCAGCGTGCTTTCGCCGTGGTTTTGCGATAGCCGCTCGAGCGCGGCGACCATCTTGTCGCGGCCGGCCAGGCGCGCGCCACCGGCGTCGGCCCGGAACTCGCGATGACGCGAAAACCACATCGCGATCATGCTGGCGAACAGGCCGAACAGCATGTCCAGCACGAACACGATAGCGTAGTAGCCGATCCCCGGCCGCCCTTCGCGGTTGCCGCCTATGTAGCCGTCGATGATGCGCCCGACGATGCGCGACAGCACGATCACGAAGGTATTGAGCACGCCCTGTATCAGCGCCATCGTCACCATGTCGCCGTTGGCAACGTGGCTGACTTCATGCGCGAGCACGGCCTCGGCCTCGTCGCGCTTCATCGCCCGCAGCAATCCGGTCGAAACCGCCACCAGCGAATTGTTGCGGCTGGGGCCTGTGGCGAAGGCATTGATCTCCGGCGCGTCGTAGACCGCGACCTCGGGCATCTTGATGCCGGCCGCCTCGGCCTGGCGACGCACGGTCGCGAGCAGCCACTGCTCGCCCTCGTTGCGCGGCTGCTCGATGACCTGCGCGCCGGTACTGCGTTTGGCCATCCACTTGGAGATCAGCAGCGAGATCAGCGAACCACCGAAACCGAAGATGGTCGCGAACACCAGCAGCGTTCCGTTGTTGCCCAATGTCACGCCGAACACGTTCTGCAGCACGGCCAGGACGATGCTGAGCAAGGCCAGGACAGCGAGGTTCGTGGCCAGGAAAAGTACGATCCGATTGAACATTTCCAAATCCTTTTCGCGCGCGGTATGTGGTGCCTTTGAAATAGGGCAGCCAGGCGCCAAATTCAAGACAAGAGCCACAGCCGGTCTCCGGCTGCGCATTTCCACGAACGATTCGATGCCGACCATCGCACTCCCCGGCCGGCGTTGGCCGTCTGGCTAACGTTGACCTCTGCGCCTTCCCCGACGGACGGAACTGCACTTCGGCTCGCTGCTCATGGCGGTGGGCTGATGGCCAGGCACGCGGGCGGCCCCTGTCGGCTGCGGCTGGAGGTTATCGACCCTGCGCGGGAAGCTCCCGGGCCTGCGTGGCGGCGACCCGGACGCCGGCGGCATTCGGCCCCGTCGCCCTGCCGGGCCTGCCGGGCCTGCCGGGCCTGCCGACCCCGCGCTACCGACAGCGGGCGTCGGTGGGCACAACCGTCATTTCACGGAATATGCCTAGAATCGAGGCCAGCCACCTTCGTGGCATGGGGAGCTTGTCATGCAGTCACGCGTTGCATTGGTTACAGGAGGTACGGGCGGCATCGGCACGTCGATCGTCAAGCGGCTGGCCGAGATGGGCCACAGGGTGGCGACGAACTACCGCGACGAGGCCAGGGCCGTCGCATGGCAGGCGCAAATGAAGGCCGCCGGCATCGATGTCGCCATCGCGCAGGGCGACGTATCCAGTCCCGAGGACGCCGAGCAGATGGTGCGCGCGATCGAGCGCCAGCTCGGACCGATCGACATCCTGGTCAACAACGCCGGCATCACCCGCGACACCACGTTCCACAAGATGAGCGCCGAGCAGTGGAACGACGTGATCTGCACCAACCTCAACTCGGTGTTCAACGTGACCCGCCCGGTGATCGTCGGCATGCGTGATCGCAAGTGGGGCAGGATCATCCAGATCAGCTCGATCAACGGCCAGAAGGGCCAGTACGGCCAGGCGAACTACGCCGCCGCCAAGGCCGGCATGCACGGCTTCACGATTTCACTGGCGCAGGAAAACGCCAAGCTCGGGATCACGGTCAACACCGTTTCCCCTGGTTACATCGCCACCGACATGGTGATGGCGGTGCCCGAGGACGTGCGCGCAAAAATCGTCGCGCAGATCCCGACCGGCCGCCTGGGCAAGCCCGAGGAGATCGCCTACGCGGTCGGTTTCTTCATCCCGGACGAAGCCGCGTGGATCACCGGAGCCAATCTGTCCGCCAATGGCGGCCAGTACATGGGTTGGTAGTCGGCTGTGGTGGCAGGTCGCCTGCCGCCCGTGGTGCCGGTCCCCGCGAGGAGACGCGCGCACCGGCACGCTTGCGCGGCGCGGGATCGACGGATCAACAGCGCGGCCACTACGACGACGTGACGTGCGTCACGTATTTTCCGGCCCGCGCCTGCAAGTTGCATGGCCTTCCGGGCTGGGCCATGCTGCAGGCAATCACGATCCAGGGTTCAACGTTCGATGGCTCCGACCCGCGTCATCAAGAAATATCCGAACCGTCGTCTCTACGACACCGAGATTTCGAGCTATATCACGATCGAGGATGTCCGGCAGCTGATCCTGGATGGCGAGAATTTCGAGGTTCGCGACGCGCGCTCCGGCGATGACCTCACTCGCCAGGTGTTGTTGCAGATCATTGCCGAGCACGAGCAGAACGGCGAACCGGTGCTCTCCACCGTGCTGCTCAGCCAGATCATCCGTTTCTACGGGGATTCGCTGCAGGGCTTCATGGGGAACTACCTCGAACGCTCGATGCAGATCTTCCTCGACCAGCAGCAGCAGTTCCGCGGCCAGGTGGGTGGCGCTATCGGGCAGACGCCGTGGGCGCTGATGAACCAGTTGACCGAACGCAACATGGCGATGTGGAAGGAATTCCAGCAAAACCTCTCGGGCAGCGTTGGCCATAGCGGGTCCCCGGGCAAGCCGCCCAAGGAACCCAAACGCTAACCCAGTCCGCGGGGGTGGCACCATCGACGACTTCAGCGGACCCGCTTGCACCAGACCTTGAAAAGCCGGCATCCGTGCCGGCTTTTGCATTGCGGCGCCGGACGCCCCGGCCTCTACTTCAAAGGCGGCTGTCCGGGGCAGTATTTCTGGTAGAACTGCTCGGCCTGCGGCATCAACGCCTGCAGGGTCTGGATGCGGTTCGCGGGATCCGGGTGGGTCGAGGCGAACTCCGGGGGCCGCGCACCGCCACCCAGCGACGACATGCGCTCCCACAGCGGCACTGCTTCGTGCGGATTGAAACAGGCGGCCGCTGCCAGCATCAACCCGACCTGGTCGGCCTGGGTCTCGTGGTTGCGGCCGTAGGGCAGGATCAAACCATACTGCGCACCGGCGCCCAACGCGGCCATCACCGCCTGTTGCTGGTTTTGATCCATGCCGCCGAGGGCAACGCCGGCGGCCATCTGGCCCATTTGCACCAGCTTCTGTTGCGCCAGGCGTTGCGACCCGTGACGCAGCAAGGCGTGCGCGATCTCATGGCCCATGATGACCGCCATCGCATCCTGGTTCTGCGCGACCGGCAGCAAGCCGGTGTAGACCGCCATCTTGCCGCCCGGCAGGCAGAACGCATTGGCCTCGTCGGACTGGATCACGCTGACGTCCCACTGGAAACCCTGGTAGTCCGTCGGCGCCTGCTGCTGGTTCATCGCCGCCAGGTCGGCGGTGACCTGTGGCACCTTCGACTCGAGTCGGCGGGCGATCTCGGTGATCTGCTGGCTGACCTGCGCATTGGCCGGCAACAGCGCACCCTGCGCCGCCGCGTCGCTGCGCACCTGCTGGTACGCCTGCGCCCCGAGTTGCAGCTCCTCCTCGGCGGTCGCACCGTAATGCGCTTTCTCGCCGGTATAGGGATCCACCTTTGCGCTGCCTATCCACGACCACGCCGCATAGCCCGCAAACAACAGCAACACCCACCAGCGGATGCCGCCGAAACCTCGCCGGCTGCCGCGTTGGGTGGCGCCACCAGTCGGATCGATCCTCATCGCTACTGCCCCTTCACGTGCATGTTGGTGCGCCTCAGATCTCGCGGACGACCCGGAATCCGGTACGCGCATTGGTGTTGTCGGCGCCGCTGCCCAGCCGCCAGGCCGGACGGGTCTGCGCGGGTGAACTGGCCCACGAGCCACCGCGCAACACCCGGACCCGGCACCCCGGATTCACCCAAGCCGACCCGTCACTGGGAGCGCGCCGGTAGCCGTCGTGCCAACAGTCCGCGACCCATTCGGAGACATTGCCTGCGAGGTCGTGAAGACCGTATCGATTGGCGTCATAACTGGCTACCGGCGCGGGACCCCAGGCGCCGTCGCCATAGCCGACGAACGCATTTTGCCACTTGCGCCCGCTGGGCGAGACATCGAACCCACCGGTGAAATTGCCCGCCCGCGACGGCGGGTTGCCCTCGCCCCAGGGGAAACGCGCCTGTGTGCCGGCGCGCAGCGCATATTCGAACTCCGCCTCGCTCGGCAGCCGGTACCGTTGCCCGGACTGGGCCGACAACCATTCGGCATAGGCAGCGGCGTCCTTGGCGCTCACGTGAACCACCGGCAGATGATCGGCGGCCGCGTGGCCGGCATAGTCGGAGCTCCAGTCGACCCGGCCCCGGCGCACCAGGTTGCCGCTGCGCTCGTCGTAGGCCGTCGAATAACCGCGCCGCACCGAACGTGCGCGGTGTCCGGTGGCGACCATGAAGCGACGGAACTCACCCACGCTGACCTCGGTGCGCGACATCGCGAACCCCCGCGCGAAACGGATGTTGTGCACCGGCCGCTCGGCATCCGTGGCATCGGCCTCGCCCGCCGGCGCTCCCATCTGGAACGCACCGTGCGGGACGACGACGAGTTGTGGACCGCGACCACCTCCGGCTAGCCCATCCGTGAATGCCTGCCCGGGACGGAACAATCCGTAGTGCACCGCCAGGTCGATGCGCTGCCGCAATTCCGCGGCCGCGGGGTCGCTCACCGGGGCAATTCGCAACAGGACCGCGAAGTGGCGACGCGCCTCGTTGACGCCGTCGGCGCCGCCGAGCGCCCGGATGCCCACATCGCGCAGCGCACCGATGCGCGAAGCGCGCTGCACCTCGAGGCGCGCGCGCGCATGGTCGACGGTATCGGTGCGCGGCAGCACTCCCTGGGCGAGGGCGAGCCAGCGTTCGGCACCGGCATAGTCGTCATCGAGCGCGGCGCGTTCGGCGCGACGGATCAACGCGCTTTCGGTGGCAGCGAGCCCCTGGCTGGCGCGCACGTCGCCCGGACGCAGTTCCAGGGCCTGGCGAAAAAACGCGATCGCGCCACCACTGCCGGCTTCACCAAGCCGGCCGGCGTTCAGTTCGTCCTCGCCCAGGCGGTTGGCCTGCTGCGCCTGGTCGACCCGTTCCAGGCGGTCCAGGTAAGCCACCGCCACGTCGTCGCCCGGAGCGATCACCCGCGCCACGGCGCCCACTTCATGGGCGCGATGTAGCGACAGCGGGTCGTCATCAATCGCGTCCAGGGCATCATCGCCCTGCTTCAGCAGCGACCGCACGGCCTGCGCGAACCCCGCGCGGATCGCCGGATCGTCGGGGGAATGCGCCCGCAGGGCGAGGTAGATGGGGATCGCCGCGTCGGTCCCGGTTGCTGCCGGGGCGCCGGGCGCGTCGGGCGCGTCGGCCGCAGCGGGCGCAGCGGGCGCATCGGGCGCGTCGGCCGCGCTGCCGCCGCTCGCAAACAGGTCGCCGAGTTTCAATGCCGCCGCCGCGCGGCCTTTCATCGCATCGACATTGGCATCCGTCACTTCGACTGCGGGCACCACCCAGGTTGGCACCGGGGACACGGCCTGGTCGGCGCTGACCGTCACCACCGGAGAGCGCCCGCTAGCCGTCGCAATGCGCGCGGGCGTGGCGACGCCTGCCTCGCGCGAACACGCCGCCGCCAAGGTCACGATGGCCAGACTGGCGATGATGATCGCGCGCAAGCTTCCTCCTCGTCCCCGGGCGTTGTCCGCAGCCGGACCCGTGCAAGGTTAACCGCGATCGCCACCACGCTGGCAGCGGCAGGCTCGCTTGGGGGGTGCGCCCGCACATGCACCTTGCGGCGGCTTGGTGCGGATTCGTCCCGAATCCACCGGATTCTTGCCGTCAGGGCGAATTGGGCTATTGTCGTCCACCCGCGCATTCCGCCCGCCAGCCGCCCGCCTGTGTCCCTCTGGATCAACGACCCCGTCGCGCTGCAAGCGCACTTTGCCGACCATCCAACCCGCATCGGGATGGACACCGAGTTCATCCGCGAACGCACCTACTGGCCGCAACTGGCGCTGGTGCAGATCGCAATCGGAGGCACCGCGGCCGATGGCGTCGATGGGGAGGGCACGGCATTCGATGGCGCCGATTCCAACGGCGATGGTTTCAACGGAGTGATCCTGCTCGTCGACCCGCTCGCGCCGGGCATGGCCGCGGCATTGGCGCCGATCCTCGCCGACCCGTCGATCCTCAAGGTCATGCACAGTGCCAGCGAAGACCTGGTCGCGTTCAAGCACACCTGTGGCGTGGTGCCGACGCCATTGTTCGATACCCAGCAGGCGGCCGCACTGGCCGGCATCGGTGGCGGGCTGGGCTACCAGAAACTGGTCGAACAGGTGACCGGCATCGCCCTCACCAAGGGCGAGACCCGGTCCGACTGGCTGCGCCGTCCGTTGTCGGCGTCGCAGCTGGAATACGCCGCGGACGACGTCCGCCACCTGTTCGTCCTGCATGACACCCTCGAACACAAACTCCGCGAGTTGGGCCGCCGCGAGTGGCTGGCCGAGGACGCCGGACGCACCGTTTTCAACGCCGAGAACGAAGCGCCGGAGCGCTGGCCGCACCTGCCGATCCGCAGCGCCGGGTTCCTCGGCCGCGATGCCCAGCACCGGCTGCTGCGGCTGCTGCGCTGGCGCGACGTCTACGCGCGTGACAACGACCGTCCGCGTACCTGGATCCTCGACAACGAGCTGGCCGTGTCCCTCGCCCGCAACGTCCCGGCCGACGGCGCGGCATTGCAGGCGCAGCTCGACGCGCACCCCAAGGCGCCGCGCAAGCTCGGCAGCACGATCTGGCAAGTGCTGTCCACGCCGCTGCCCGACGAGGCAGATGCCCCCGATTCCCGGGTCGGTGAGACGCGCGACAAGAATCGCCTGCGCCAGCTCCAGGAGGCCGTCGCCGCTTGCAGCAGCGCGCTCGGCCTGCCCGACGGCGTACTCGCATCGCGACGCTGGCTGGAAGCGCTGCTCGACCAAGGCGACTGGCCCGATGCCCTTGCCGGCTGGCGCCGAAAGGTGCTGGAACCGGCGCTCACACCACTGCTGGAGGTACGGGAATGATGCAGCAGGGGCTGGTGTTGCCGGCCGCGCGCCGCTAGACTCACCGGGGTTTCATGGGGCGGTAGCTCAGCTGGGAGAGCGCCACGTTCGCATCGTGGAGGTCAGGGGTTCGATCCCCCTCCGCTCCACCATGAAACGAGACGAAGACGGCGCCGCGAGGTGCCGTTTTTCGTTGCAGCGCCCGAGCACTGAACGGTTCGTGCGAAAATCCATCCGCAAAGCCTCATGGCTCCGTAGCTCAGCTGGATAGAGCGGTCCCCTCCTAAGGGACAGGTCGTGCGTTCGAATCGCGCCGGGGCCACCAATCGTCGAAGTCCGCCGCCGCGCGGGCTACAACTTACGTGGCTTCCCGTGCGCCTCGCACGCGGCCACCCAAGACCGGAGCCTGCAATGACCCATTCCGTACTCACCGCCCTCGGCCTGAACGAAACCGAATCCGGCACCTATCTCGGCAGCGGCCAGTGGGCCACGACCCGCGACGCGGGCGTCCTGGAATCGATCAATCCGAGCGACGGCGCGTTGCTGGCGCGGGTGCAGGCGTCCTCCCAAGCGGATTACGACATGATCCTCGAGCGCGCCCAGGCGGCGTTCAAGGTCTGGCGCACCACCCCGGCCCCGCGCCGCGGCGAGGCCGTGCGGCTGTGCGCCGATGCGCTGCGTACGCACAAGGACGCACTCGGATCGCTGGTCGCGCTGGAGATGGGCAAGTCGAAGACCGAGGGCGACGGCGAAGTGCAGGAGATGATCGACATCGGCGAGTTCGCCGTGGGCCTGTCGCGCCAACTGTACGGCCTGACGATGCACTCCGAGCGCCCCGGCCACCGCATGTACGAACAGTGGCACCCGCTGGGCATCGTCGGCGTGATCTCGGCGTTCAACTTCCCGGTCGCGGTATGGGCGTGGAACAGCTTCATCGCCGCCATCTGCGGTGACATCACGATCTGGAAGCCGTCGCCGAAGGTGCCGCTGTCGGCGATCGCCTCGATGAAGATCTGCAACGAAGCGCTCAAGGCCGGCGGCTTCCCGGACATCTTCTTCCTGTTCAACGACGCCGGCACCGACCTGGCCTCCGGCTTCGTCGACGACCGGCGCATCGCGCTGGTCAGCTTCACCGGTTCGACCAAGGTCGGCCGCATGGTCGGCGAACGCGTGGCGCGCCGCATGGGCCGCTCGCTGCTGGAACTGGGCGGCAACAACGCGATCATCGTCGACGACACCGCGGACCTGAAGCTGGCGATCCCGGCAATCGTGTTTGGCGCGGTCGGCACCGCCGGCCAGCGCTGCACCACCACGCGCCGGCTGTTCGTGCACGAGGCGATCCATGACGACGTGCTGGCCAAGCTGGTCACGGCGTTCAAGCAGGTCGAGAAAAAGATCGGCGACCCGACCGATCCGGCCAACCTGATGGGCCCGCTCAACAGCGCCGATGCGGTGCAGGGTTACCTGGGCGCGATCGCCAAGGCCAAGGCCAGCGGCGGCACCATCGCAACCGGCGGCGCGGCGATCGAGGGCAAGGGTCACTTCGTCCTGCCGACGATCATCACCGGCCTGGGCAACGACGCCGAGGTCGTGCAGATGGAGACCTTCGCGCCGATCCTGTACGTGATGAAGATCAAATCGCTGGACGAGGCCATCGCGCTGCAGAACGACGTCCCGCAGGGACTGTCGTCGTCGATCTTCACCAGCAACCTCAGGGCCGCCGAGGCATTCCTGTCGACCGCGGGTTCGGATTGCGGTATCGCCAACGTCAACATCGGCACGTCCGGTGCCGAGATCGGCGGCGCGTTCGGCGGCGAGAAGGAAACCGGTGGCGGTCGCGAATCGGGTTCCGATGCCTGGCGCGCATACATGCGCCGCCAGACCAATACGATCAACTACTCTGACTCGATGCCGCTGGCGCAAGGCATCAAGTTCGACCTCTGACCCCCGCCACCTGCTCCGGACGCCTCGCGATGAATGCTCCACAGCGCCAAACCAGCACACCCGCGATCGTCAGCCTTGTCGGCGGCCTGCTTGGGTGGTCCTTGCTGCCGCTGATTGGCAGTCTGGTCGCGATTGTTGCCGGGCACATGGCCAGGGCCGAGATCCGGCGCAACCCGGCGATGCTCGAGGGCGACGGCCTGGCCGTCGCAGGCTTGGTACTGGGCTACGCGATGGTCGCGGTCGCCGTGGCATCGGTGATCGCGATCGTGGTGTTCCTCGGCGGGCTGGCGGCGTTCTTCGCGCTCGCCGCGCACTGGTCCTGAGCGTGTACGGATTCGCGCGCCCGTTGCTGTTCAGCCTGGATGCCGAGCGCGCCCATGCGCTGGGCCTGATCGCCTTGGAATCGGCCTACCGCAGCGGCCTCAATCCGTTGCTGTCGCGCCATGCCGAACCGCTGCCGACCAAGGTGCTGGGCCTGACGTTCCCCAACCCGGTCGGACTGGCCGCCGGCCTCGACAAGAACGGCGCGCACATTGATGCGCTGCTTGGGCTCGGGTTCGGGTTCGTCGAGGTCGGCACGGTCACGCCGCGTCCGCAGGCCGGCAACCCGAAGCCGCGCATGTTCCGCCTGCCGCGGCATCAGGCCGTGATCAATCGCCTCGGGTTCAACAACGACGGCGTCGACGCGTTGGTGCGCAACGTCGGCCGCGCGCGCCGCAGGGATGGGCTGCTCGGCATCAACATCGGCAAGAACGCCGACACCCCCAACGAATCGGCCGAAGACGACTATCTGTATTGTCTCGAGCGGGTCTACGCACTCGCCGACTACATCACCATCAACATCTCCTCGCCCAACACCGCCGGCCTGCGCGAACTGCAGGAGGAGCAATCGCTGCGTCGCCTCGTCGGCACCCTGCGCGAGGCCCAGGAGAAGCTGGGCGCGCAGCATGGCAAGCGCGTGCCGATGCTGGTGAAGGTCGCGCCCGACCTGCGCGACAGTGACATCGAGGCCGCCGCGCGGGTGCTCGCCGACCTGCAGGTTGACGGCGTCATCGCCACCAACACCACGGTCAGCCGGATCAACGTGCCGGGAGCCCGCCATGCCAACGAGTCTGGCGGACTGTCCGGAAAGCCGCTGATGGGGCAATCGACGATGGTGCTGCGCATGATGCGTACCCGCATGCCGGAATCCATCCCCCTGATCGGCGTTGGCGGGATCCTGTCCGGCGCCGACGCGGTTACCAAGATGGCGGCCGGTGCGAGCCTGGTGCAGTGCTATACAGGCCTGGTGTATCGCGGACCGCAGTTGATCGCGGAGTGCGTCGATGCAATCCGCCGGCGCAAGGAAGCCCCCAGCCGCGGCCACATCCCGCCGTCGCATGAGTGACGGCGTCCGCGTCGTGCGCGATGCGTCGCTGGCGACGCGCAATACGTTCCGGGTGGCGGCGCGCGCGCCATGGCTGGTCGAAGCAGGCAACGGTGATGCGTTGCCCGAAGTGCTGCAGCGGCCGGAACTGCGCGAAGGCGTGGCGCTGGTCCTGGGCGGTGGCAGCAACCTGCTGTTCGCCGGCGACGCGCCCGGCGCGGTGCTGGCGCTGACCGGCCGGCGCATCGAACTGGGCGATGAACGCGATGGCATGGTGATCGTGCGCGCCGATGCCGGTGTGCACTGGCATGACCTGGTGCTGTGGACACTCGCCCAGGGTCTCGCCGGGCTTGAGAACCTGTCATTGATCCCGGGCACGGTCGGGGCCGCACCGATCCAGAACATCGGCGCCTATGGCGTGGAAACCAGCGACTGGATCCACGCCGTCGAGGCATTCGAACCGGCGACCGGCGCCGCGCACCGGTTCGGCGCGCAGGCCTGTGCGTTTGCCTACCGCGACAGCATCTTCAAGCACGCGCCGGACCGCTACATCGTCACCGCGGTGGAGTTTGCATTGACGCGCACTCCGACGCTGCGGCTCGACTACGCCGGGCTGGGCGACGAATTGCTCGCCCGCGGCTTCGCTGCGCCCACGCCGACGCAGGTGTCCGACGCGGTCATCGCGATCCGCCGTCGCAAGCTTCCCGACCCGGCGGTGCTCGGCAACGCAGGGAGCTTCTTCAAGAACCCGATCCTGCCCACCGCCCAGGCCGACGCCCTGCACGCCCAGCACGATGGACTACCGGTGTTCCGCGCCGGCGACGAGCACAGCCGAAAGATTTCGGCGGCCTGGCTGATCGATGCATGCGGCTGGAAGGGCCACCGCGACGGCGATGCGGGGGTCTCTGCCACGCACGCCCTGGTGCTGGTCAACCATGGCCATGCGACGGGCCAGCAACTGCTCGACCTCGCCCGCCGCATCGCCGGATCGGTGCAAGGGCGGTTCGACGTCGCCCTGGAGCCGGAGCCCCGCGTCATCGGGGCGAACTGGTGAGCGGCGCGACGATGCGCCTCGCCCGCACCGACACGCGCGGACGGCGCCGGGCATTCGCGCGCCGCAATGAGGGTCGGCCCGCATGATGCCGCGCTCCGCCCACACCCGCGCGGCCCTGATGATGCTCGGCAGCACCCTGTTCTTCGGGCTGATGGCGGTGTCGATCAAGCTCGCGTCGGCGACGTTGCACACGTTCGAGATCGCGTTCTTCCGCAATTTCTTCGGGGTGATCGCGGCCTTGCCGTTGCTGCTCAAGCACGGGCCTGGCCTGCTGAAGACGACCCAACTGCCCCGCTATTTCATCCGCTGCCTGATCGGGATCGTGTCGATGTTCTGCGGCTTCTGGGCCATCGGCCACCTGCCGCTGGCGCAGGCGGTGTCGCTGTCGTATTCGACCCCGTTGTTCGTGACCATCGCCGCGGTATGGTTCCTGCACGAGCAGGTGCGCGCCCGCCGCTGGGCCGCCGTGGTGATCGGCTTCGTCGGCGTGCTGGTGATCGTCAGGCCCGGCAGTGCCAGCTTCACGGCCGGCTCGCTGGTGGCGCTGTCGGCGGCCGTGCTCAGCGGCATCGTCGCGATCCAGATCAAGCAACTGTCGGCAACCGAACCGGCCGACCGCATCGTGTTGTGGACGACGATGCTGTGGGTCCCGATGTCGCTGGGCCCGGCATTGTTCGTCTGGCAATGGCCACAGGGCCTGACCTGGCTGTGGGTGGCGTCGGCGGGCGTGCTCGGTACCGGTGGACACATGCTGTGGACGCGCGCGCTCAAGCTGGGCGATGTGTCGGCGCTGACGCCGATCAGCTTCATGCAACTGCCGCTGGTGGCGGTGTTCGGCTTCGTGCTGTTCGGCGAGGCGCTCGACCGCTGGACGGTACTGGGCGCGGGAATCATCTTTGCCGCCAACGCCTACATCGCCCATCGCGAGGCGCAATTGTCGCGCCGCGCGGCCACCGCGTCGCCGTCATCGGGCGTGAAGCCCGGCGAGTGACTCAACTCGCGGCGCTAACCTTGTGCCATGGCCGCAAGGTGCCGCGGAACACGATCAGATAGGCGGCCATCGTCCAGGCGATTGCGGCCGCCCAGCCGGCCAGGATGTCCGACGGGTAATGCACGCCCAGGTAGACGCGCGAAAGCCCGACGGCCATCGCGAACAGCGTGGACACGGCCAGCACCGGCCAGCGCCAGCGCGTGTTCCACGCAAGGCAGATCAGTACGCAGGCCAGCGTCGCCGAACCCATCGCATGGCCGCTGGGGAAACTGAAGGTGGCTTCCGGGGCGATCGAGTCCCACAGCGACGGTCGCGCCCGCGCGAAGACCTGCTTGACCGCCAGGTTGATCAGCGCCGAGCCGGCCAGCGCCAGCGCGGCAAACGTCGCCTCGCCCTTGCGCTTCAGCGCCGCCAGCACCAGCACCAGCACGACATCGAACGGGATCACGCCATAGCCATAGCCGATCTTCGACATCAGGACGAAAAAGCGGTCGTAGCCGGCATTGGCCAGCGAATGCGCATAGTTGAGCAGCGGCGCATCGAACGGGATCATTTCCTGGTTGTGGACGTCCTCGGCGATGCCGCCAAAACCCCACAACGGCAGCACCACGCTGGCAAACGCCAGCAGCAGTCGCCAGCCATGCCGATGCACAACGCTCGCG
>JBBRWW010000028.1:0-24719 GCA_038248955.1 Lysobacterales bacterium | reverse complement strand
TGCAGGATCCGCGCCGGCACCGGCAGTCCCTCGACCACCCAGGCGATGGTCTGCTTGTCGCCGTTGGTGCTGACCACCTTGGTGGCCTGCTGCGATTTGCCGTCAATGTCGATCGCCTCCTTGCCGGCCACGGTGTAGTGCATCTGCTTGACCCTGCCATCCTCGACCATGCGGTAGTTCAGCGGCTTGCCGGCCGTGACGTCACGCACCAGCGCGAGGTTGATCAGCAACGCATCCAGGTCGCCGGACTGCAGTTTGATCGGACCCCGGCGGTCGGGCTTCATGTCGCCGCTCCAACTGGCCATTCCCGTGGACCAGTCGTATTCGGCGACCTTGCTGGTCTTCTTGATCAGCACCTTGGTCGAGTCGGTGCCCGACAGCGGCCGCCATTGGCCGCCGTTTTCCTCGAACACCGTGGTCTGGCTGAGGTCGGCCAACGCGTTGCTGATGCTGAGGCTGTAGCGCCAGCGATTGGCGCCCGCCGCCACGAGGGTCATGCGGCCATTGGCCTGCATGCCCATGTAGCTGGCCTGGTAGTCGGCGGTGAACGGCGTCACGGCGAGCGCCGGCGCGCTGGCAATGGTCAGCGCCGTCGCCACCAGGAGGCCGCGCAATGGGGAAGTCGTCATCATCTACTGGATTCCTTTGTAATCGACCAGGCGAAGGTCGTAGGTGTCGACGCCATTCTCGCGTTGCAACATGCGGATCGGTGTCGGTACGCCATCCACCACCCAGATCACGGTTTCTTCGTTGTCGCCCTGCGCGCGCGTCACGCGCATGGCGTTGTAGCCAATATCGCCTACCGCGACTGTCTCCAGCTCCGAGGCGACCGTGTAGCGATGGTTCCTAATCCGGCCATCGTCGACGAAGCGGTAATCCAGAACCTTGCCCGGTTGCGCATCGCGGATGATCGCCAGGTTGATCAGCAAGCCGCTCATGTCGCCAGGCTGCAGAAGGACCGGTGCCCGGCGGGTTTTTCTCACGTCGCCGGTCCAACCCGCACTGAGCGAGGGCCAATCGTAGGTGCCAATAGTCTGCTTGCGCGTGAACAGCGTCCTGCGCAGGGTGCTCTGGGTTAGCGGGCGGTAAGTTTCGCCGATCGTGTCAAACACGGTGCTCTGCTCGGCGTTGATGCCCGCCAGGCCAATGATGCCCGTGCCGTGCATGCCCAGGTCCACCCGCCACCGCGGTCCTTCGCCATGCACGACCTGCATGGTCGCCTCACCCAGCGCGCGGCCTGCGCGCAAGACCTGGTAGTTGGCCACGAACGGTTCCAGCGCCTGCGCCGGCATGACCCACAGGCAGGCCACGACCATCAGCACCGCTCCGTGCAATCGCAAGCGCGATGCGCCTTTCAACGCGAATCCCCGGCGACGAGCTGGTTGCCGGCGTCGAGCCGCAGCGGCTGCGAAAGCCGCCGGCCGTCGAGCGCTGCGCCGTCGCGATCCAGCACCAGCCGCCCGGTGGCGAGCCATTGCAACGTCTCCACCAGCAAGGGGTGTTCGCGGGCGAGCACGCGCGCGGCGAGCGTCGCGACGTCGTCGCCCGGCAGTACCGCCACCCGGGCCTGCGCGATCACCGGCCCGCCATCAAGCTCGGCGCTGACGACGTGCACGCTTGCGCCGTGTTCATTCACGCCTGCCGCGAGCGCCTGGTCGTGCGTGCGCAGGCCCTTGAAGGCCGGCAGCAGCGAAGGGTGGATATTGATCATTCGTCCTGCATGCGAATCGACTTCGCCTTTGCTGAGCAGGCGCATGTATCCGGCACAGACGATGACATCGGGATGAACGGCGTCGATGCAGCTGAATAGCTGTTTATCGAATGCACGGCGGCTGGCGAATTCGCCGGCATCCACCGCGACCGCGGCGATGTCGGCGAGGCGGGCGCGCTCGAGCGCGAAGGCCCCGGCGTTGTCCGAAAACACCCCGGCCAACCGGGCATCGAGGTCGCCGGCCGCGATCGCGTCGATCAGCGCCTGCAGGTTGCTGCCGCGGCCGGAGGCCAGCACCGCGATCCGAAACATCGCGATCAGCCGATGTGGACGCGTTCGCCGCCGCTCGACGGCACGACCTGGCCGATCTGCCGGTGCGCAAGGCCGAGGCGGTCGAGCTCAACCTCGATGCCGCCGACGTCGGCAGGCGCAACCACCAGCACGAAGCCGACGCCGCAGTTGAAGGTGCGCCACATCTCTTCCCGCGGTACCGCGCCTTCGCGCTGCAGCCAGTCGAACACCGGTGGCAGGACGATCGCCGACGCCTCGATCTCGAGGCCCAGGCCGTCGGGGATCACCCGGATGATGTTCTCGGTGATGCCGCCGCCGGTGATATGCGCCATTGCATGGAGCTTGTGCGCGCCGTCGTTGCCGCGCAGCAGTTCCAGGATGGGCTTGACGTACAGGGCGGTCGGCGCCATGAGCGCGTCGCCGAGCGTGACGCCGCCGAGGTCGTAGCCCAGCGGTGTGCCGGCGCGGGCCAGGATCCGGCGGATCAGCGAATAGCCGTTGGAATGCGGGCCGCTGGATGCGATGCCGAGCAGCACATCGCCGGCCCGGACCTTGCTGCCGTCGAGCAGTTGCGACTTCTCGACCGCGCCGACGGTGAAACCCGCCAGGTCGTATTCGCCGGCCGGGTACATGTCCGGCATCTCGGCGGTCTCGCCGCCGATCAGCGCGCAGCCGGCCATCTCGCAGCCCCTGGCGATGCCGCCGACCACCGCCACGGTGGTCTCGATGTCGAGCTTGCCGGTGGCGAAATAGTCCAGGAAGAACAGCGGTTCGGCTCCCTGCACCAGTACGTCGTTGACGCACATGCCGACGAGGTCGATGCCGATGGTGTCGTGGCGGCCGAGCTGTTGGGCGAGCTTGAGCTTGGTGCCGACGCCATCGGTGCCCGAGACCAGTACCGGCTCGCGGTACTTGTTGGACAGGTCGAACAGCGCGCCGAAGCCGCCCAGACCGCCCATCACCTCGGGACGGAAGCTGCGCTTGACCAGCGGCTTGATGCGTTCGACCAGCTCATTGCCGGCATCAATGTCGACACCGGCATCGCGGTACGTGAGCGGCGTGGGAGCAGCGGAAGTTGGGGTGGAAGCAGTCACGGCGGCCCCGGCGGTCGCGAAGGAAGTGGGCAATTTTAGCAGCCGCGGGCCGCGGCACGGGCTCCCGTTCACGATCACGGGCAGTCGCGAATGGACGCGCCGGCCCCACTGCGGCACCATTTCGGAAATTACGTTCGCAGGTCCGCTGATGATTCGCGCAACAATCCGTATTGCAAGCCTCGTGGTCGCGCTGGCCGTGTTGTCGCTGTCCAGCGTCGGCGCCCGTGCCCAGCGGGTCGAGGGCGATCGCGCCAGCGCGCAGGGGATGTATGCCGCGGAGGTGCGGGTCAACGGCCAAGGCGAGGCCGAGCGCAATGCGGGCATCGCCCGGGCGCTCGCGCAGGTGCTGGCCAAGGTCAGCGGTGACCGCAATGCTGCCGGGCGCCCCGGGGTCGGCCAGGAGTTGCGTCGCGCCAAGGATTTCATCGATGGCTACGACTACCGCCAGGACGAAGGGGTGTCGGCCAGCGGCGCGCCGAGCTTCCAAACCACGCTCGTCGTGCGTTTCGACCCCGATGAGGTCAATGATCTTGCCGCGACGCTGGGCCTGCCCGTATGGCCGCAGCCGCGGCCCAAACCCGTGCTGTGGTTGGCGATCGATGATGGAAGCGGCCCGCGCCTGGTCGGCCTGGGCAAAGCCAACGCCGCGCGTGCCACCCTGGATCGCGCGTTGGAGCGTGGCTATGCATTGGGGTTGCCGGCCGGAAATGCCGCCGAACAGGCGGTCGTGGGAGCGATCTGGCGCGGTGACGGCGCCGCGGTCGCGCGCGCCTCCCAGCGCTACAGCCCACCGATGCAACTGATCGGCAAGCTCTACCGGAACCAGGGCGCAGGCTGGATCGCCGATTGGGTGTTCGTCGACCACGGCAAGGTGCTGTCGACGTGGACCAGCACTGAAAACGATGCGCGACGCGCCCTGTCGGCCGGTGCCGACGGCGCCGCCGATGCGCTCGTGCGCCGCTATGCCAAGCCTGCGCAGGGCGTCGGCCCGCCGGGGCGCTACCGCATCACGTTCACCTCGGTGGGCAGCGGCGACGACTTCATCCGTTTGTCGGCCTACCTGCAAAAGTTGTCGGTCGTCCGTGGCATCACCCCGATCCAGGCCACGCCGGACAGCATCGAGTTCGAACTCGACCTGGTCAGTGGCCCTACCGGCTTCAAGCGCGCGGTCAGTGGCGACGGCGTGCTCGATGGGATGGACGGCGACCTGTCGACCTACCGGCTGCGCTGATGGATACGCCCGCGCTGGACCAGATCGCGCAGTTCCTGAGGCGGCTGCAGTGGGCCGCGCTCGCGGCTGGCGCGCTGTGGCTGCTGTGGCTGCTGGCGCCGGTGCTGACGCCGTTCGCGCTGGCGGCGATGCTGGGTTGGCTGGGCGATCCGTCCGTCGATCGCATCGAACGCACCGGACAATCGCGCAATGTCGCGGTCATCCTGGTGTTCGCCGCCATGACGATGCTGGTGATGCTGACCATGGTGCTGCTGGTGCCGACGCTGGAGCACCAGGTCAGCACGCTGGTCGAATCCCTGCCGCGTTATCGCGACTGGTTCCTGCAGGTCGTGATTCCCTGGATCGAACATCGCACGCACCTGGAACTGAGCGCGTGGCTGGACTTCGAGCACCTGATCGACCTGGTGCGTCGCAACTGGGAGAGTGCCGGTGGATTCGCCACGACGATGCTGGGCTACCTCTCGCGCTCGGGTTTCGCGGTGCTCGCCATGGTCGCCAACATCGTGCTGCTGCCGGTGCTGACGTTCTTTTTCCTGCGTGACTGGGACCTCCTGGTCGCCAGGGTCGCCTCGCTGATCCCGCGCGACCATCTCGCCACGGCGAGCCGGCTGGCGCAGGAATCCAGCGACGTGCTCGGTGCATTCCTGCGCGGGCAATTCCTGGTGATGGTGATCCTGGGTGTGATGTACGGCGCCGGGCTGTGGGCAGTGGGCCTGGACCTCGGCCTGCTGATCGGCATCATCGCCGGGCTGCTGACCTTCGTGCCGTACCTCGGCCCGGCCAGCGGCATCATCCTGGGCGTGATCGCGGCCCTGGTGCAGTACGGCGACTGGCAGCACGTTGCCGGGGTGGGGGTGGTGTTCGGAATCGGCCAGATCATCGAAAGCTACTGGCTGACGCCGAAACTGGTCGGCAACCGCATCGGCCTGCATCCGGTCGCGGTGATCTTCGCGGTGCTCGCCGGCGGGCAGTTGTTCGGCTTTCTCGGCATGCTGCTGGCGCTTCCGGTGGCGGCGGTGATCAACGTGTTGCTGCGCTACGCCCAGCAGCGTTACACCCAAAGCAGGCTGTACGCCGGTGAACAGCCCGCTATCGTGCTGGCTTCTTCGCCGACCGGTGAATCTGGCGTGTCGGAGCGCGAATCCGGGTGACCATTCCGACCCGCTCCGGACCGGCGACGCCGCAGTTGCCGCTGGCGCTGCGCTATCCGCCCGACCAGCGACTGGAGACGTTCGTCGCCGCGCCTGCCGGCGTGCAGGAGCAGTTGCTGGAGCTGGCCACGCAGGGCGGCGGCGAATGGGTCTACCTGGCCGGCCCCGCCGGCGTCGGCAAGACCCACCTGCTGTTGGCAACGTGCGCCGCCGCCGATGGCGCCGGACGGCGCGCCGTGTACCTGCCCTTAGCCGCCGCGGTGGGTCGGCTGCGGGAGGCGCTGGAGGCGCTGGAGGGCAACGCCGTGGTCGCCCTCGACGGATTGCAGGCGATCGCCGGCAATCGCGATGACGAGATCGCGCTGTTCGATGCCCACAACCGCGCGCGGGCCGCCGGGACAACCCTCATCTATGCGGCGCGCGACAACCCGGAAGCGCTGGATCTGGTCCTGCCAGACCTGCGTTCGCGGCTGTCGCAATGCGTTCGCATCACGCTTGCGTCGCTGGACGACGATGGCCGTCGCGAAGTGCTGCGCCAGCGCGCGCAACGGCGCGGACTGGTGCTGGAGGCGCTGGCGCTGGACTGGCTGCTCAAGCGGGTCGACCGCGACCTGGCGGGACTGACCGACCTGCTCGACCGGCTCGATCGCGCCTCGCTGGCGGCGCAGCGGCGGATCACCGTGCCGTTCCTGCGCTTGACGTTGGGTGGCGACTGAGCCGGACGGGGCCGGTGACCGGCGCCGCGGTAAAAGCCGGGGTCAGCGCCGGGCGCGCAGCGCCTCGTCGAGTTGCGCCAGCCGCTCGGGCGTACCGACATCCGTCCACTGCCCGCGGTGGTGCTCTCCGCCAACCCGTTGCGCCGCCATTGCCGCGCGCAACAGCGGAACCAGCTTGAAGCGCGGCGGCGTCCGTTGCGCGCCGGGCGACGGGCCGATCACGGCCCGCCACTCGTCCAGCAGGGACGGCCGATAGACACCGATCCCGGAGAACGTCAGCCGCGCGCCGTCGCCGTCGTGCAGGCGGTCGCCAGCCAGGACGAAATCCCCCTGCCGGTGTTGCGGCGGGTTGTCGACCATCACCAGGTGCGCATCGCCGGCAGGATCGCGCGGCAGTCGGGCGAAGTCGAAATCGCACCAGACATCGCCGTTGATCGCCAGGAAAGGCGCATCCGCCTCGCCGGTACCGCGCAGCGCGCCGAGGGCATGGCGCATGCCCCCACCGGTCTCCAGCGCGGTCGCGCCTTCATACGAGTAATGCAGCCGCAGTCCCCAGCGCGAGCCATCGCCGAGCACTTCCGGGAAGCGCGCCGCCAGCCAGCTGGTGTTGATCACCACGTCGACCACACCGATCGCGGCGAGCTTTTCCAGATGCCAGGCGATCAACGGCTGGCCGCCGGCTTCGAGCAACGGCTTGGGCGTGTGTTCGGTCAACGGTCGCATGCGTTCGCCGAGACCGGCGGCAAAGATCAATGCCCGCATTCAGGCCAGTCCCGCGCGCGCCGACTCGCGCCCGGCCAGTGCCGGACGCACCCGCCGTTGCATGAATTCGGCCAGCGCCGCCAACTCCGGGTATTTGGGCAGCACGCCGTCGAGATAGCCCAGGAAGCGCGGCACGTCGGCGAGGTACTTCGGCTTGGCGTCGCGATGCTGCAGGCGCGCGAAGATGCCAATGACCTTGAGGTGGCGCTGCACGCCCATCAGGTCGGCGTCGCGGCGGAACCGCGGCAGCGCCGGAACCGGCAGGCCGGCGGCGGTCGCCCGCGCGTGGTAGCGCGCCAACCACTCGTCGACGCGGTCCTCGGGCCAGCTCAGGAACGCATCCTTGAACAGGCTGATCGGGTCGTAGGCGATCGGCCCGCGCACCGCGTCCTGGAAATCCAGCACGGCCGGACCGTCGACCACTGCGTCGTCAGGGGACGTTCCCGCAACCGGCATCAGGTTGCGTGGCATGTAGTCCCGGTGCACGAGCAGTTGCGGCTGTGCCAGGGCGCTGTCGATCAGGGCGCGGTAGGTGCGCTCCAGCAGGTCCAGCTCCGCCGCATCGAGCGTCATCCCGAGATGGCGGCCGAGGAACCATTCGTCGAACAGCCGCAGTTCGCGCGCGAGCAGGGCGTCGTCGTACGCCGGCAGATCGACCGGGCAGGCGATCGCCTGCAGCTTGAGCAACTGGCCGACGGCGTCGTCAAGCAGGGCGTCGGCGTTGTGCAGTCCAATCACGTGCAGGTAGGTGTCGGTGCCCAGGTCCTCGAGCAGCAGGAAGCCGGCGTCGACGTCCTCGGCCAGTACCCGTGGCACCCGGACCCCGCCGGCGTCGAGCAGCGCGCGGATCCGCAGCCAGGGCCGCACGTCCTCCAGGTCGGGAGGCGAATCCATCACGATCACCGTGGTGGGTCCTTTGCCGTCATCGACGTGAGCACCGCGCCAGTAGCTGCGGAAGCCGGCGTCGGTGGACGCGCGCTGCAGTTCGAAAGCGGCGTCACCGGTGGCGGCGCGGGCCCAGGCCAGGCGCGCGGCTTCGCGTTCGGTCTCGGTCGGGGTCATTCGCGTGGACTCATTCGGTCGGACTCGCTGAAGGCAATGCGGCGATGGCCGCAGGCGCACAGGGTAAACGGCCGGGCCTCCACGCGGGAGCGGTCGGCCGCGTTTGTCGCCAGTGCGTCGGCGGGGCGTGATCCGTCGGTTTTGCTGGTTCGGGACCTACCGTGCAGTTGGGGCCTCAACGCACCGACCTGTCTTTGGCCATCGGCAATCGAGTGGAAATCGCCGGGACCGCGAGCGCCTGCGCCGCAACCGCCCGCGACCCGGGCCTTCGTTCATCGGCATACTGGGGCTGCGATCCGTCCGGGAAGCCTGTGCACGCAGCGCGCCGTGGGCGCCGCCAACCGGCGAGAGCCAGCGTTCCGGCGCGCCGATGGCACATGAATCCAGCCAGTCCGCCGCCCCACCACCAGACCGATGCCCTCGATGACCGACGCCAACCCGCCAATGCCGACCCTATCCCACCTCGACCGGCTCGAGGCCGAAAGCATCCACATCCTGCGCGAGGTCGCGGCCGGCTTCCGCAACCCGGTGATGCTGTATTCGGTCGGCAAGGACAGTTCGGTGTTGCTGCACCTGCTGCTGAAGGCGTTCGCACCGGCGCGGCCGCCGATCCCGTTGCTGCACATCGACACCACCTGGAAGTTCGCCGAGATGATCGCGTTCCGCGATCGCCGCGCGGCCGAGACCGGCGTCGACCTGCGCGTGCACATCAACGCCGAGGGCGTCGCGCAGGGCATCGGCCCGATCAGCCACGGCGCCAGCGTCCACACCGACGTGATGAAAACCCAAGCCTTGAAGCAGGCGCTGGACCAGCACGGTTTCGACGCCGCGATCGGCGGCGCACGCCGCGACGAGGAGAAGTCGCGCGCCAAGGAGCGCATCTTCAGTTTCCGCAGCGCGAGCCACCGCTGGGACCCCAAGAACCAGCGCCCGGAGCTGTGGAATCTCTACAACACCCGCATCCACGCCGGCGAATCGGTGCGCGTGTTCCCGATCTCGAACTGGACCGAACTCGACGTCTGGCTGTACATCTACCGCGAGAAGATTCCGGTGCCGTCGCTGTATTTCGCCGCGCCGCGGCCGGTCGTTGATCGCGACGGAAGCCTGATCCTGGTGGACGACGAGCGCTTGCCACTACGCCCAGGGGAGTCGCCGATGCTGAAGAACGTGCGTTTCCGCACGCTTGGCTGCTACCCGCTGACCGGCGCGATCGAATCCGACGCCGACACCCTGGAAAAGATCATCGCCGAGATGCTGGTCGCGACCACCTCAGAACGCCAGGGGCGGATGATCGACCATGACCCATCCGCGTCGATGGAGAAGAAAAAGCTCGAGGGGTATTTCTGATGGCAACCGAAACGTTTCCCGGCGCGGACGCCGATGCGGCCGTCGCCTCGTACCTGCGCAAGCACGAGACCAAGGACCTGTTGCGCTTCATCACCTGCGGTAGCGTCGACGATGGCAAGAGCACGCTGATCGGGCGACTGCTGCACGACAGCAAGGGCCTGTTCGCCGACCAGTTGGCGGCGCTGGAAGCCGACAGCCGCCGCCACGGGACCCAGGGAGAGGGCATCGACTATGCCCTGCTGCTCGACGGGCTGGCCGCCGAACGCGAGCAGGGCATCACCATCGATGTCGCCTACCGCTTCTTCAGTACCGAGAAGCGAAAGTTCATCGTCGCCGACTGCCCGGGCCACGAGCAGTACACCCGCAACATGGCCACCGGCGCGTCCACCGCCGGCCTGGCGGTGGTGCTGGTCGATGCCCGCAAGGGACTGCTGACGCAGACGCGCCGGCACAGCTACATCGTGTCCCTGCTCGGCATCGGCAACGTGGTGCTGGCGGTCAACAAGATGGACCTGGTCGGACACGGCCAGGCGGTGTTCGATGCGATCGTCGCGCGCTACCGCGAACTCGCCGCGCAGTTGGGCATCGCCGACGTCACCGCGATCCCGCTGTCGGCGCTCCATGGCGACAACCTGTCGCGGCGCTCGGTCGCGATGCCCTGGTACGCCGGGCCGACGCTGCTCGAACATCTGGAAACCGTCGACATCGCCGGCCACGGCGTGGACATCGGCTTCCGCCTGCCGGTGCAGTGGGTCAACCGGCCCGATCGCACCGATGAAAATCGCGACTTCCGTGGCTTCGCCGGCACCATTGCCGCGGGCACGGCCAGGCCGGGTGACGCGGTGGTGGCGTTGCCGTCTGGGCGGCGCACGACCATCGCCCGCATCGTCACCGCCGATGGCGACCTCGAGGTCGCCCGCGTCGGCCAGGCGATCACGCTGACGCTCGCCGACGAGGTCGACATCAGCCGCGGCGACGTCATCGCCAGCGCGCACCGGCCGCCGCAGGTCGCCGACCAGTTCGCTGCCCACCTGCTGTGGATGGGCGAGCACGCGCTGCTGCCGGGGCGCCCGTACTGGTTGAAGCTCGGCACGCGCACGGTCAGCGCGACGGTGACCGAGATCAAGCACCGGATTGACGTTGACACCCAGGAGCATCTCGCCGCCAAGCACCTGGAGCTCAACGAGGTCGCGTACTGCAACCTCCACCTTGACCAGCCGATCGTGTTCGAGGCGTACCGCGACAACCGCGAGCTCGGCGGCTTCATTCTGATCGACCGCCAGAGCAACGCCACCGTCGCGGCGGGCACGCTCGACTTCGCCCTGCGCCGCGCCGGCAACATCCACTGGCAGCACATCGACGTCGACAAGGCCGCCCACGCCCGCAGCAAGGCGCAGGTGCCGCGCTGCCTGTGGTTCACCGGCCTGTCGGGCGCGGGCAAGTCGGCGATCGCCAACCTGGTCGAGAAGCGCCTGCATGCGCTGGGCCGCCACACGTTCCTGCTCGACGGCGACAACGTCCGCCACGGCCTCAACAAGGATCTTGGTTTCACCGACGAGGACCGGGTCGAGAACATCCGCCGCGTCGCCGAGGTCGCCCGCCTGATGGTCGATGCCGGCCTGATCGTGCTGGTGAGCTTCATCTCGCCGTTCCGCGCCGAGCGGCGGATGGCGCGCGAGCTGTTCGACGACGGCGAGTTCGTCGAGGTGTTCGTCGACACGCCGCTGGCGGTGGCCGAGCAGCGCGACGTCAAGGGTCTGTACGCGAAGGCGCGCGCGGGAAAGATCCCCAATTTCACCGGCATCGACTCGCCCTACGAGGCGCCCGAGGCCGCCGAGCTGCGGCTGGATACGGTGGTCGACACGGCCGAAGCGCTGGCCGGGCGCGTGGTCGCCTACCTGGACGTTTGAAGCCGGCTCGACTGCGCGCCTGCCGGCATCCTCGATGCCGACAAGTGCATAGCTGGCGCATGAAACACGACCGTTGCCCCGGTCACTTGCGAAGACGCACGCAATCGCTCGCGCAAACTTCCAACGTTCGTCACGGCGTCGGCGTTAGCGGCGCCGTCCCCGGCCGCGGAACAGGGCCACGATCACCAGGATCGCGATCGCGCCCAGCAGCGCACCAAAAAATCCCGCGGCCTGTCCGCGTGCATACCAGCCCATGGTTTGGCCGACGTAGCTGGCGAGCATCGCCCCGGCGATCCCGAGCACGATCGTCAGGATGATCCCCATCCGGTCGCGGCCCGGCTTGAGCAGGCGTGCCAGCACGCCCACCACCAGGCCGATGAGGATGACGTACAGCCAGTTGGTGCTTCCCAGCAGTGCTTCCATGGGCATTCCCCTGATTGGTGATTGGCCGAGCCTAGCAAGCGATGCCGCCATCGCCCAGCGCTGCCCGGGGCCGCAGGCACGCCTGTGTCGACGAGCGGGTCAGCAGCAGCCATGCTCCCCGCGCTCGGCCAGGCCCGCGACGGCGGCCACGCCGGTCGTCTCGCCGCGCTGGCTGGCGGCGTTGTGCTCGGTGAGCACGCGCGCCACGCAGGCGGTCACGCGCTTGCCCATCGGGATGTGCAGGAACTCGTTCGGCCCGTGCGCGTTCGAATGCGGACCCAGCACGCCGGTGATCATGAATTGCGCGCCGGGGAACTTCTCGCCGAGCATGCCCATGAACGGGATCGAGCCGCCTTCGCCCATGTACATCGCCGGCGCGCCGAAGAACTCCTGGCTGGCGGCCTCGATGGCGTTGGTCAGCCACGGCGATTGCGCCGGCGCGTTCCAGCCGGTGCTGGCTTTCTCCAGGTCCAGGGTGACCTCGGCGCCATTGGGCGGATCGCGCAGCAACGCGTCCTTGAGCAACTCGCCGGCGACCTTGCCGTCCAGGGTCGGCGGCAGGCGCAGGCTGAGCTTGACCGCGGTGTGGGGACGCAGCACGTTGCCGGCGGACGACAGCGGCGGCATGCCGTCGATACCCGTCACCGACAGCGCCGGGCGCCAGGTGCGATTGAGCACGAGTTCGGTGAGATCCTCGGCCATGGGCGTCATGCCCGGCAACAAGGGGAACTTGTCGAAAACGGCGGTGTCGAGCACCTTGGCGACTTCCCGGGCCTGTTCCAGCCGCTCGGCCGGTACCTCGGCATGCAGGCCCTCGATCAGGATCCGGCCCGTGGTCTCGTCCTCGATGCGCGACAGCAGCTGGCGCAGCAGGCGGAAGCTCGACGGCACGATGCCGGAGGCGTCGCCCGAGTGCACGCCCTCGCTGAGCACCTTGACCTCGAAGTTGCCGCCGGCCAGGCCGCGCAGCGACGTCGTGCACCACAGCTGGTCGTAGTTGCCGCAACCCGAATCCAGGCAGACCACCAGCGACGGCATGCCGATGCGGGTGGCGAGATGGTCGACATAGGCGGGCAGGTCGTAACTGCCGGATTCCTCGCAGGCTTCGATCACCACCACGCAGCGCGCGTGCGGCAGCCCCTGGTCGTGCAGCGCCAGGATCGCGGTCAGCGAGCCAAACACCGCATAGCCATCGTCGGCGCCACCGCGGCCGTAGAGGCGGTCGCCCTTGATGACCGGCAGCCAGGGGCCGAGGTCGTCGTCCCAGCCGGTCATTTCCGGCTGCTTGTCCAGATGCCCGTACAGCAGCACGCAGTCGTCGTCGCTGCCGCCATTGGCGGCGGGGATCTCGATGAAGATCAGCGGCGTGCGGCCTTCCAGCCGCACCACCTCGACCTGCATGCCGGGGATGGACTGCGCCTTGGCCCAGGTTTCCATCAGCGTGACCGCCTGCTCCATGTAGCCGTGCTTGACCCAATCGGGGTCGAACATCGGCGACTTGTTGGGAATGCGGATGTATTCGACGAGCTGCGGGACGATTTCGTCGTCCCACTTGGCGGCGACGAATCGCTGCAGGAGGGCAGGATCGACCTGGTTGGCATCCATGGGGATGTGCCTTGAACGGGGGAGGGCTGCAGTTTAACGCCATGGCGCGGGCAGGACTTTTCCTACCGGTTCGCGAGCCGTTGCCCGGGGGGTGGCTGGTGGTTCCGGCGATACGGATCATCGGCGCCGAAATCCAGACTGTCGGCACCGGCAGCGATGCACGCCAGCCGGAGAAGAAATCCATCCATCCCAACCACTGGAGCCCCGCCATGAAATCGTTCATCCACGCCGCCAAGTCGCTCGCCCTGTCCGTGCTGCTGGCCGGCAGCCTGTTTTCCACGGGCGCGTTCGCCGCCGAAACGGTCAACATCAACACCGCCGACGCCGCGACCATCGACCGGGTCCTGGTCAACATCGGCCCGGCCAAGGCCGAGGCGATCGTCGCCTACCGCAAGGCCAACGGAGCGTTCCGCAGCGTCGAACAACTGGCGCTGGTCAAGGGCGTCGGTCTCAAGACGATCGAAAAGAACCGCGACCGACTGGTCGTCGCCGGTGGCGCGCCGGTGCGCAAGTCGGGCGCCGCTGCGGTGGCAACGCGTCCCGCTGCGCCACGCGCCACCAACAAGCGTTGACGGCTGATTGGCGGCACCGCACCGAGGTGACAGCCTGCAGCCTCCCGGGCACGGAGGCCTGGAGGACTGAGGAAAGATTGCGGACACGGACGTGCGCCGCCCACTGCGGAAGGAACCGCAGCGGGTGGCACTTCTTCGCGCCGCGGGGGGCGAGCATCGCTAGACTTCGCAGTGGGTAGCGGAGGTCAGGCATGCAACAGCGCAGCGGCTCGCGGGTGATTCCCGCCAACGAATACCGTCGCGTGCGCTGGCGCAACGAGCTCGGCTGGACGCGCGAGATCCTCACCCAGCCCGAGGGCGAGGATTGGGACTGGCGCCTGTCGATCGCCGAGATCGAGCGCGATGCCGCATTCTCATCGTTTCCCGGCATCGACCGCGAACTGGTATTGCTGGCGGGCAACGGCCTGCGGCTGCGCTTTGACGATGGCGAGACACACGAGCTGCAGCCGCCGCACGACAAGCTGCGCTTCGCCGGGGAGCGCATCGTCACCGGCGAACTGGTCGATGGCCGCACCCACGATTTCAACCTGATGTGGCGCCGCGGGCGCGTGCAGGCCGAGCTCTGGCACCGCCCGCTGGTTGGTCCGATGGTGGTGTTCGCCGACCCGGGCACGACGTGGGCGGTGCACCTGATCGCGGGGCAGGCGCGGTTCGCCGACGATTCCGGGCTGCCGCCGCTCGCGGCGGGAGACACCGCCATCCTCGAGGCCGGCAGCCGACGGCTGCGACACGTGCTGGACGGTGTCGGCGAGGCGTTGCTGATACGCATCGCGCCCACAGGTGTCTGGTCGGACAGCGACTTGCCGCTCCACCAACAGCGGTAGCGCGCGAATCTCGCGCCCTCGTCGCGAGGCAGGACGCGGTCAACGCAGCCATCAGTCCGCTCCGATTCGGGTCAGCCGATCAGGGTCAGCCAATTCTGATCAGCCATTTCGGTCCCGGTCGCTTCGAATGCCGGTGGCTGTTTTACGTCGCGAGCGCCAAGCCTGGCGCTGTCCCACAGGTGGAGTGTGCGGACCAGCGCCGGTCGACGTTTCGGCGGATGGGGGCGGGATTCGGGTCATGGGGCCCCATCGACACGCCGGTGGGGCGTGTCGATGGGGCCGTTGCAGCTTAGAACGAGAAGTTCGCGCTCAGGTAAATCGCCCGCGGCGAGCCTGGGGTGATGTTGTTGTCGCTGTGCGATGAGGCGTAATAGCGCTTGTCGAAGAGGTTCTCGACATTGAGCTGGAGGTCGATGTCGTCGTTGAGCCTGTAGTAGATCGCGCCGTCGTAGCGGGTATGGCTTTTCAGTGTCACAGCGTTGCTGATGCTGGCGAATGAGCTGTCGCGGTAGATGGCGCCGAGGCCCACGCCCCAGTTTGGCGATAAGTCGTAGCGGTTCCACACACCGATGGCCTGCTTCGGGGTCTGCGCCAGGTCGGTGCCCCTTGGTGTCACGCTGGTGCCCGAGGTGCGGATATCGCGGGTGATTTCGGCTACCTGATAGGTGTAGCTGGCGATAATGTGCCAGGCGTTGGTGAGCTGGCCACTCAGGGACAGTTCGACGCCTTCGCTGCGCTGGCTGTCGCCGCTGAGCAGGATCATCCGGGTTGGATTGGCCGGATCGACCACGGCCACGTTGCTGCGATTGAGGCGATATGCCGCGGCGTTGGCGCTCAACTCCGGGGTGATATCCCACTTGGCGCCGACTTCGACGTTCTCGAATTCTTCCGGCTCCAGCGTCTGATTGGTCGGCGAGAGCGACGTCATTTGCTCGCCCGAGCGCGGCAGGTAGGTGATGCCGTAGCTGGTATATAGCGAGACGTTCTCGACCGGCTGGTAGACCAGGCCGACGCGGGGTGACAGCAGTCCATCGGATGACGACAGGTCACGGTTGGCCAGCGCGGTCGAGGCGCGCAGGTCTTGCAGGTTGACGTCGAATCGGTCGTAGCGCAGGCCGATGACGGCCTCCCACTGCGGCGAGAACTCGATCTGGTCCTGCACGTAGACGGACGCGACCCGGGTGACGACCGCCTGGTTGGCGTCGCTGCCGCTGTTGGCGTAGCTCACGGGCACCGAGACCGACGGGTTGCCAAGCGACACGATGCAGGTCTTGCGATCGGCGCTGACCGTCAGGCACGGGGCCTGGGCCGGGCTCAGGAAGGTCCCGCTCTTGCGCAGGTTGTCGGTTTTCTGGCTACCGAATTCGCTACCCACCAGGAACTTGTGGCTGATCGCCCCGGTCGCCGCCGGGAAGGTCAGCTCGGTCTGGTTGAACAGGTTCTGGCGTTTGCCAAGGTTGTTGTAAGCCTTGATCTCGAGCGTGGTTGCGGTCGCATTGACCTTTTCCGCGAACACGTTCTGGTAGAACTTGTCGTAGTCGGCATAGCGCGTGCGGTTACGCAGCACCCTGCCGCCGCCGAAGTCGTGCTCGACCAGCGCGTTGAACGCATTCACGTCGGCCCAGGTCGGACTGCCTGCGGCGTCGCCGAAGAACGTCTCACGGTCGGTTTCGACCGGATGGCGGGTGCCGTTGAACGCATTCGGATAACTCGGAATACCGCGGTCGGCGGTGCGCTCGTCGTGGAAGTACTCGTAGCCGAGCGTGACCAGGGTATTTTCGCCCGGGCGCAGCGACAGTGTCGGGTTGATGCCCTGGCGCTCCAGCTTGAAGCCGTCGCGGAAGCCTTTGGAATCTTCGTCGACCGCCGTGATGCGGAAGGCCGCGGCATCGTTGATCGACTGGTTGACGTCGGCAGTCAGGCGCTTCTTGTCCCAGGCGCCAACCTGCAGGCCGATCTCGCGGGTGGTGTTCCAGTCGGCGACCCGACTGACGCGGTTGAGCAGGCCGCCAGGGCTTCCACGGCCGAAGATCATCGCGTTCGGGCCCTTGAAGGCCTCGATGCGGTCGATGTTGTACACATCGCGGAAGTACTGCACGTCATCGCGCATGCCGTCGATGAACAGGTCCGCCGTCGAGCTGTTGCCGCGGAAGACCAGTCCGTCACGGTTGCCTTCGCCCTGGGTGATGCCGATTCCGGGGACATAACGCACGGCGTCCGCCATGCCCTGGATCGCCAAGTCTTTGATCTGCTGCCGAGACACGACGGTGATTGCCTGCGGCACGTGCAGGAGCAGCGTGTCGGTCTTGGTGGCGGTGCGGGTCTTGCTGGTGGCATAGCCCTGGACGCGTGGGGAGTGGACCTTGACCGCGTCCAGATCGGTGGCTTGCAGCGGTTCGGGGGCGGGTGCGGCAAAGGCGGGCGTGCAGACGGTGAGCGCAACGGCGACGGCGAGCGGCGAGACGGCGAATAACTGGCTGAACATGGAATCCTCAGGAACAAAGCGCATGGTGCGGCGTACGGGCCGCTTCATGGTCAATGGTAGTGAGAGTGATTCGCATTTACAACCGAGCGAACGAACCGTCCGTTGCCCGTCTTCAGCCGTGCGTCGCCAATCGCGGCCGCAAGTTGGGACGATTTGTTGGCACGCTTCAGCCGCGGTCGTCGCGGGTCCAGACGCTGCCGCCCTCAACCTTGACCGGGAACTTGGCGACCGGGCTATAGGCGGGCGCGGACAGCGGGCGGCCGTCGCGGACATCGAACTTCGCGCCGTGCAGCATGCATTCGATGGTGGCATCGCTATTGTCGAACGATCCGGCTGAGAGCTCAAAATCCTCGTGCGAGCAACGGTCCTCCAGCGCGTAGAAGTCGCCGTCGTAGTTGAACACCAGGATCGGCGTGTCGCCGTCCCAGGCGACCTTGGTCTCGCCCGGCAGCAACTCGGACGTGGCGCAGACGCGCACCCAGGTCTCGCTCACAGCCGCTTCTCCAACACCTCGAAGCGCAGGTCATCACGCCTGGGAACGCCGAAGCGCTCGTCGCCGTAAGGGAACGGCTTGAACACGCCGGTGCGGTGATAACCACGGCGCTCGTAGAAGGCGATCAGTTCCGCGCGCAGGTCGATCACGGTCATCTGCATCCGTGGCAACTGCCAATCATCGCGGGCGATGCGCTCTGCCTCTGCCAGCATCGTCTTGCCGACGCCGGCGTCCTGCAGGCGCGGTTGCACCGAGAACATGCCGAAGTAGCCGACATCCGAGCCATCGCCGGCTGTTTCGATCGCCAGGTGCGCGCAGGCAAGCATCTCGATGCCTCCGCCGTCGACCGGGCGCTCGCCAATCAGGATCACGCTGCGCGCGCGATCGATGCACGCACCGATGTCGTCGGCTCCGGTGCGGCGGCCGTCGAGCAGGTCGGCTTCGGTGGTCCAGCCGGCGCGGCTGGCATCGCCGCGATACGCCGATTCGACCAGCGCTACGAGCGCCGGGATATCGGCGACCGTGGCATGGCGGAATCGCAGCGCGCCTGCCGACTTGACGCCGGTCATGCGAGCAGCTTCCGTGCTTTCTGCAACGCCGCGACGAAGGCATCAATTTCATCGAAGGTGTTGTAGAACGCCAACGACGCCCGGCAGGTCGCCGCCACGCCGTAGTGCTGCATCAGCGGGTGCGCGCAGTGGTGACCGGAGCGCACCGCGACGCCTTCCAGGTCGAGCAGCGTGGCGAGGTCGTGCGCGTGCGCGCCGTCGACCAGGAAGCTGATCACCGCGGCCTTCTCGCGCGCGCTGCCGAGGATCCGCAGCCCGTCGACGTTCGCCAGCGCCTCGGTGGCATGCGCGAGCAGCGCCTGCTCGCGCGCGTCGATGTTCGCCATGCCGAGCGCGGACAGGTAATCGACCGCCGCGCCCAGGCCGACGAAGCCGGCGATGTTGGGGGTGCCGGCCTCGAATTTGTGCGGGGCATCGTTGTAGGTGCTGCCCTCGAACCGCACCTGCCGGATCATCTCGCCGCCGCCCAGGAACGGCGGCATGGCGGCGAGGTGCTCGCGGCGCGCCCACAGCGCGCCGGTCCCGGTCGGGCCGGCCATCTTGTGGCCGGTGATCGCGTAGAAGTCGCAGCCAATCGAGGCGATGTCGAGCGCGCGATGTGGCGCCGCCTGCGAGCCGTCGACGACGCTGACGATGCCGCGCCTTCGCGCCTCGCGGCAGATGTCCCGGACCGGGTTGACGGTGCCGAGCACGTTCGACACGTGGGTCACGCCGAGCACCTTCACCTCGGGTGTCAGCAGCGCATACAGCGCGGGCAGGTCCAGGTCGCCGCGCTCATCGAGTTCGGCGACCTTGATGACCGCGCCGGTGCGCTGCGCGACCAGTTGCCAGGGCACGATGTTGGCGTGGTGCTCCATGCGCGTGAGCACGATCGCGTCGCCAGGCTGCAGGCGCGGCAGCGCCCAGGAATACGCGACCAGGTTGATCGCGAACGTGGTGCCGCTGCACAGCACCAGTTCGTCGCGATGGACGTTGAGGAACGCCGCAAGCTTGCCGCGCGCGCCCTCGTAGGCCTCCGTGGCCTCCGCGCCGAGCGCGTGCACGGCGCGGCTGACATTGGCGTTGTGGTTGCGGTAGAAGTCGTCCACCGCGTCGATCACCGTCGCCGGTTTCTGGCCGGTGTTGGCCGAGTCGAGGTAGACCAGCGGCTTGCCGTGGACCTGGCGCGCGAGCAGCGGGAAGTCGCCGCGAACTTTGGCCCAGTCGATGTCGGCGGCCTGCATCAACGTCATGGCGATTCCAGCCGCGCCAGCGCCGCATCGAGCGTTGCGGCGAGGGTTTCGCGCAGGCTCATGTCCTCGATCACCACCAGCGTCTCGCGGCAGAATGCGGCGGTCAGCAGCGCGCGGGCCTCCTCGGCCGGTAGCCCGCGCGAGCGCAGGTAGAACATCACCGTGGGATCGAGCTGGCCGACGGTCGCGCCGTGCGCGGCCTGCACCTCGTCGGCGTGGATCTCGAGGACGGGCTGGGTGTCGATCTCCGCGCCTTCGGACAGCAGCAGGTTCTTGTTGGACAGCATGGCGTTGCTGCCGTCGGCGCCCTCCCGGATCAGTATCCCGCCGTGGAACGCGGCGCGCGAGCGACCGGCGGCGAGCCCGCGCCAGTTGAGCTGGCAGGCGCCATCGCGGCCGACATGGTCGATCGCCAAGCGGGTATCGAGGTGGCGCTTGCCGGTGGCGAGCAGCACGCCGTTGGCATGCAGTTGGGCCGATTCGCCCTGCAGGGCGGCGTTGAGTTCGTGCCGCGACAGCGCCGCGCCGAGTTCGAGGTCGATCCGGCGGTACACGGCGTCGCGCGCCAGCACGGCGTCGGTGCGCGAAATGACGGTGGCGCCGACCGCCTCGTCCTGCACGCGCGCGTGGGTCAGCTGCGCCTGAGCGGCAAGGTGCACGTGGCTGACACTGTTGGCCAGGTGCGCGTGCGCGCCGGCGTCGAGGTGATGCTCGACCACGCTGAGGCGCGCATCGCGGCGCAGCTCGATGAAGTTGCGCAGGTGCCAGGCGCGGTCGCCGTCGGCCGGCACGCCGATGAACACGAGGTGGATGGGACGCGTCGATTGCGCCCCGGCGTCGGCACGCAGCACCGCGCCGTCGTCGGCGAGCGCGGCGTTGAGGCGTGCGAATACCTCGTCCGGGCGGTCGAAACGGCGGGCGAGGAAGTTGCTCCCGCGGTCGTCGCCCTGCTTCAGGACCTGCGACAGCGGTTGCAGCGAAATGCCTGCATCGAGGCCCGCCACGTCGGTGTGGATCGCGTCGAAATGGCCGTTGACGAACACCATGCGCGGCGCCGGAATGACAGCCAGCATGTCCGCATCGGCGAGCATGACCGGTTCGCTGGCGGCGAACGCGCGCCGCTCCAGCGCCCGTAGCGGGGTGTACTTCCAGCGTTCGCTGCGCGCGCCGGGCAGGCCGTCGTGGAGCGCGGCGTCGAGTGCCGAGCGGCGCGCGTCGCCGAGCCCGGCGGCATCGCGCAGCGGCAGCGCGTCGAGCAGCGGCGCCAGGGAATCGAGCAGCGCGCCCATGTCAGGCCACCACGCCCGGCGCGATGCGGTCCTTGATCCACGCGTAGCCGTGGGCTTCGAGCTCGAGGGCGAGTTCCGGGCCGCCGCTCTCGACGATGCGGCCGTCGGCGAGCACGTGCACGACGTCGGGATGGATGTGTTCGAGCAGGCGCTGGTAGTGGGTGATCAGCAGGAATGCGCGCTGTGGCGAGCGCAGCATGTTGACGCCGTCGGCGACCGCCTTGAGCGCGTCGATGTCGAGGCCGCTGTCGGTCTCGTCGAGGATCGCCAGCTTCGGTTCCAGCAGCGCGAGCTGGAAGATCTCGTTGCGCTTCTTCTCTCCGCCGCTGAAGCCCTCGTTGACGCCGCGGTGCAGCAGTTCGTCCTTGAGGTGCAGCACGGCCAGTTTCTCGCGCACCAGCTTGAGGAACTGCATCGAGTCCAGCTCGACCTGTCCGCGCGCCTTGCGCTGGGCGTTGAGCGCGGCGCGCAGGAAGTAGGTGTTGTTGACGCCCGGGATCTCGACCGGATACTGGAACGCCAGGAACACGCCCTGCGCGGCGCGCTCCTCCGGTGCCAGCGCCAGCAGGTCGCGGCCTTCGAACAGCACCGAGCCTTCGACGACGTCATAGCCCTCGCGGCCGGCGAGCACGTTGCCGAGCGTCGACTTGCCGGCGCCGTTGGGCCCCATGATCGCGTGCACCTGGCCAGGCTGTACTTCCAGTGACAGCCCCTTGAGGATGTCCTTGCCGGCGACACGGACGTGGAGGTTTTCGATCTTCAGCATGTGGTTTCCAGTTTTACCGACGCCTCGCCCGCGGTGGGGCAGGGGGTTTGCGGTGAGGGAAGGCGCCGGCCGACCTGCGTCGTGCGTGCGCCCCCATCCGCCCTTGGGAGGCTCCTTCACCCGCTTGCGGGCGAAGGAGAAAAATTCAGCCAACCGCGCCTTCCAGCGAGACCTCGAGCAGTTTCTTGGCCTCGACCGCGAACTCCATCGGCAACTCGCGGAACACCTGCTTGCAGAAGCCGTCAACGATCATCGACACCGCGTTCTCCTCGTCCAGCCCGCGCGAGCGGCAGTAGAACAGCTGGTCGTCGCTGATCTTCGACGTCGTGGCCTCGTGTTCGACGGTGGCGTTCGGGTGCTTGACCTCGATGTACGGAAACGTGTGGGCGCCGCACTTCTTGCCGATCAGCAGGCTGTCGCACTGGGTGTGGTTGCGCGCACCCTCGGCGCTGCGCTCGACCTTGACCAGGCCGCGGTAGGTGTTCTGGCCGCGGCCGGCGCTGATGCCCTTGCTGACGATCTTCGACTTGGTGCGCTTGCCGATGTGGATCATCTTGGTACCGGTATCAGCCTGCTGGTGGTGGTGGGTCAGCGCGACCGAGTTGAACTCGCCGGTCGAGTCGTCGCCGATCAGCACGCAGCTCGGGTACTTCCACGTGATCGCCGAGCCGGTCTCGACCTGGGTCCAGCTGACCTTGCTGCGTGCGCCACGGCATTCCGCGCGTTTGGTGACGAAGTTGTAAATGCCGCCGACTCCGTTCTCGTCGCCGGGGTACCAGTTCTGCACCGTCGAGTACTTGATCTCGGCGTCGTCCAGCGCGACCAGCTCGACCACCGCCGCGTGCAGCTGGTTCTCGTCGCGCATCGGCGCCGTACAGCCCTCAAGGTAGGACACGTGGGCGCGTTCCTCGCAGATGATCAGGGTGCGTTCGAACTGGCCGGTATGGCCGGCGTTGATGCGGAAGTAGGTGCTCAGCTCCATCGGGCAGCGCACGCCCTTGGGGATGAACACGAAGCTGCCGTCGGAGAACACCGCCGAATTCAGCGCGGCGAAGTAGTTGTCGCCGGTCGGCACGACGCTGCCGAGGTACTGCTTCACCAGCTCGGGGTGGTCCTTGATCGCCTCGGACATCGAGCAGAAGATCACGCCCTTTTCGGCCAGTTCCTTGCGGAACGTGGTGCCGACCGAGACCGAGTCGAACACCGCGTCCACGGCCACCGCGACGCCGGCGAGCTTGGCGCGCTCATGCAGCGGCACGCCCAGCTTGTCGTAGGTATCGAGCAGCTCCTGCGGCACGTCGGCCAGGGTCGCGTATTTGGCCTTCGGCGCGGAGTAGTAGCTCAGCGCCTGCAGGTCGATCGGGGCGATTTTCAGCTTCGCCCAGTGCGGCACCGGCATCGTCAGGAAGTGCCGGTACGCGGCCAGGCGCCAGTCGGTCATCCATTCGGGCTCCTCCTTCTTGGCCGACAGCGCGCGGATGATGTCCTCGCTCAGGCCGGGCGGCAGGCTGTCGGATTCGATTTCGGTGATGAAGCCGGCGTCGTAGCGACGGCCAAGCTGCTCGTGGATTTCAGCATTGGCCGCGACCGGGCTAGGAAATTCCGGACGCGATGCTGCGTTGGCGAACGGTTGCGCGGGTGCGACGGTGTCGGTGGCCATGGGGATGCCTGCCTATGCGTTGGCGAGGCGCATGTCGATGCGCCTCGGGTCGAGCGATTCGGGGGGAAGGACCGGCGCCGACAGCATCTGCGCCAGGGTCACGCTGCGCAGCACTTCGGCCACCACGTCGTTGATGCGCCGCCAGTTGGCGCGCACGCCGCACTGGTCCTCGATGCCGCAGTTGCCACCGTGGATGCTGCACTCGGTCATGCCCAGCGGGCCTTCCATCGCCTCGACGATCTCGATCAGGCTGATGGCGCTGGCTGGGCGGGCGAGGCGGTAACCGCCATTGGCGCCGCGGAAGCCCTCGACCAGGCCGGCCTGCGCCAGCGGTTTGAGCAGCTTGCTGACCGTGGGGACTTCCAGGCCGGCACGCTCGGCCAGTTCCGATGCACTCAGCACGGCGGTGGGTTCCGCGGCCAGCGCGCTGAGCACTACCGTGGCGTAATCGGTGAGTTTGGTGACGCGAAGCATCGGCGGGGCCTCTAAACAGTACCGAAATTGTACTATTTAAAGCAGCTGCCGGAAACCCCCGTCACTGGCCACCTCCTGGGCGATCCGCATGACCGGCTTTACCCTTCGTAACGAGGGGGTTGGCGGGGGGCGCAAAATCGCCCCGGGATCAGACGATTTCTTCTTCGTCCTCGTCATCGTCACTGGTCGGAGGGGCGCCGAGGGCGCGTTCCAACCGCACGTATTCCTGCTGCACCTGGGAAGGGTCATCGATCAGGGCGACGTGGAACAGCGCATCGCCCTGGTTGAC
This sequence comes from Lysobacterales bacterium, assembly GCA_038248955.1. Lineage (GTDB taxonomy): Bacteria > Pseudomonadota > Gammaproteobacteria > Xanthomonadales > Xanthomonadaceae > Lysobacter_K. Next base: position 763 of record JBBRWW010000028.1, on the reverse strand, counting down.
GGCCGGAACGTTGGTGCGCCCGATGATCACGCCCGGGAAGTTGGAACGGATTTCGCTCTGCTTGTCGCCAAACGGGTCGGAAATCACGCCCAGCAGTTCGTCAACCTCGACCCGATGGCCGATGGTGCGCCTGGCCCGGAAGATCCCGCCCTCCGGCGCCCGCAGCCAGTGGCTCTGGGTGGAAAGCATGGGCGTGGTGCCGGCCGCCACGGCATCGCGGCGTCGAAGCTTGAGCATCCCGCGCGAGGCCATGGACCTCAGCACGCCCTGCATGCCGACGCGGATCGACAACTCATCGAAGCGCAGGGCTTCGCCACATTCATAGACGATGACCGGCACGCCCCGCGCCGACGCCGCGTCGCGCAGCGACCCGGCCCGCAGCGAGGCGTTGAGGATGATCGGCGCCGCGAAGGCCTCGGCCAGCGCCAGCGCCTTGGCATCGGTGGTATCGACCCGGATCTGCGGCAGGTTGGAGCGATTGATCGCCGCCGTATGCAGGTCGATGCCGAAGTCGGATCGCCCGACGATCTCGGTCATGAACAGGTTGGCCAGTTGCGCCGCCAGCGAACCGTTGGAAAATCCAGGAAAACAGCGGTTGAGGTCGCGCCGGTCCGGCAGGTAACGGCTGTGGCCGATGAAGCCGAAGCCGTTGACGATCGGCACCATCAGCGCGGTGCCGGCAATGCCACCGAGCGCCTTGCTGCACAGCAGGCGGCGGACGATTTCCACGCCGACGACCTCGTCACCATGGATCGCCGCGCTC
>JBBRWW010000027.1:0-24744 GCA_038248955.1 Lysobacterales bacterium | reverse complement strand
CGGCGGCATCGCCCAGCGTGCCGCTGACCCAGATGTCGTCGCCGACCTGCGCGCCGCCGCGGCGCAGCACCCGGCCCGGATCGACGAATCCGTGCACGGTCACGCCGATCGACAGCGGCCCGCGGGTGGTATCGCCGCCGACCAGGGCGACGCCATGTTGCGCGGCCAGTGCCAGGAAGCCGTCGAGAAACGCCTCGACCCAGTCGGCATCGCCGGCGGGCAATGACAGCGACAGCGTGCACCACGCCGGTTGCGCGCCCATCGCGGCCAGGTCGGACAGGTTGACCGCCAGCGCCTTCCAGCCGATGTCGGCGGGCGCGGTGTCGAGGGGAAAATGCACGCCGGCGTTGAGCGTGTCGGTGGCGACCACGAGTTGCCTGCCCGCCGGTACCTGCAGCACCGCGGCGTCGTCGCCGATGCCGACGATGACGTCGTCGCGATGCAGCACGCGCTCGCGGATGCGGTCGATGAGGTCGAATTCGTGGATGCCGCGGGAACGGTCGGTCACGATGTCCTCCAACGCGCCACGCCCGACGGCATCACCACCGTCGAGCCCGGGCAACGACGTTCCGGGGCATCCGTGAACCTTTCAGCGGCTGCGCGGCGCCTGCACTTCGACCGCCCGCCATTGCGCGGCGGCGTGGTCGAGCACGCCATTGACGTAGGTGTGGCCGTACTCGGCGCCGAAACGCTTGACGGTCTCGATCGCCTCGTTGATGACCACCCGGTAAGGCACGTCGGGGCGCAGGCGCAGCTCGTAGGCGGCCAGGCGCAGGACGGCGCGCTCGATCGGGTCGACCTGCTCGATGTCGCGGTCCAGGAATGGCGCCAGCGCCTCGTCGAGGTCGTTCTGGTGCTTGTCGACGCCGCGCACCAGATCCTCGAAATACTCGAGGTCGGCGACTTCCTTGGCCTGCTCGTGGGCGAACTGCTCGATCACGTTGCCGACCTCCGAGCCCGACAACTGCCACGCATACACGGCCTGCATCGCGCGGCGGCGTGCGCGCGACCGGGCAACCGGATCGACGCCATCGGGGCGGCGGCGGTTCATGCCGACTGCTCCATGACAGGGCTGTGCGTGGAAGGCGCGCCGACGGGCAACTGCCCCAGCAAATGGACCATCTCGATCACCACCAGCGCTGCCTCCTCGCCCTTGTTGCCGTGGCTGCCACCGGCGCGCGCCGCGGCATCCTCGTGCATTTCGACCGCCAGCACGCCATTGGCGACCGGGATGCGGTAGTCCAGCGAAACCCGCATCAGGCCCTGCGCGCAGCCATCGGCGATGTGTTCGTAATGACGGGTGTCGCCGCGCACCACGCAGCCCAGCGCGACCACGCCGGCATGTCGGCCGGCCGCTGCCACGCGGGCGGCGACGAGCGGGATTTCCCAGGCGCCGGGGACGCGGACCACGTCGACCGCATCCTCGGCCACGCCATTGTCGGCGAACGTCCTGCGCGCGCCGGCGACCAGCGCATCGGTGATGCGCGGGTTCCAGCGGCTGGCGATGATCGCGAACCGCGCGCCGTCGGGGCTGCGCAGATCGCCTTCGTAATGGGCCATGGGCGGTCGTCGTGTGAGGTTGGGCAGTTTAACGCGTGCCGGGCCGCGGGCGGCCGGGCGGGCGCGCCGGGGAAGCGCTGGTTACTTGTGCAGCTCGACGTATTCGACCACTTCGAGGCCGAAACCGGCCAGTCCGACCTGCTTGCGCGGGGTGCCCAGCACCCGCAGCTTGCCCAGCCCGAGGTCGGCGAGGATCTGTCCGCCGGCGCCGTTGCGCCGCCATTCGGCCAGCGCGTGGCCGCGGCTGGCGGCGTCCGCCTCGGGCTGCGGCTGCGCGCGCACGCGGGCCAGCAGGGCCTCGGCGTCGGCGTTGTCGCCCAGCAGCACCAGGGCGCCACGGCCTTCGGCGGCGATCGTGGCGAGCACCTCGCCCACCGCCGGGCCGAAATCCGCGCGCCGCCAATGCAGCGCGTCGGCCAGCGGGTTCTGCACGTGCACGCGCACCAGCGTCGGCGTCGCCGCATCGGGCTCGCCACGCAGCAGCGCGAAATGCAGCGACCGGCTCAGGCGGTCGCGGTAACTCACCAGCTGGAACGGCCCGTGCTCGGTGTCGATCTCGCGCGCATCGACGCGCTCGACGGTGTGCTCGGTGGCGAGCCGGTAGCGGATCAGCTCCTCGATCGAGCCAATCTTCAGGCCGTGCTCGGCGGCGAACGCCTCCAGCTGCGGGCGGCGCGCCATGCTGCCGTCGGGGTTGAGGATTTCCACGAGGACGCCGCTGGGCTCCATGCCAGCCAGCAACGCCAGGTCGCTGGCCGCCTCGGTGTGGCCGGCGCGGTTGAGCACGCCGCCGGGCTGCGCCATCAGCGGAAAGATGTGGCCCGGCTGCGACAGGTCGGCCGGCGCGGCGTCGGGACGTACCGCGGTGCGCACCGTGTGGGCGCGGTCATACGCGGAAATGCCGGTGGTGACGCCTTCGGCGGCCTCGATGCTGACGGTGAAGTTGGTGTGGTGCTGCGACGTGTTGTCGCGGACCATCGGCGGCAGGCCGAGCTGGCGGGCGCGCTCGCGGGTCAGCGACAGGCACACCAGGCCGCGGGCGTGGGTGACCATGAAGTTGATGTCCTGCGGCCGCACCAGTTCGGCCGCCATGATCAGGTCGCCCTCGTTCTCGCGATCCTCGTCGTCGACGATCACGACCATGCGGCCGGCGCGGATTTCTTCGAGCAGTTCGGGGATCGGGCTGAAAGGCATGGCAACGCCGGGAAACGGAAGCAGGGCCGGCATTCTAAGCCCCCGCGCCGGCGCGGGCCGGGCGCGGCGCGGAAACCACTGTTGCCGCGCCGTGGTCAATACGCCACGCGTCAGCCGGCGCGGCCCTGCAGCAGTCGCTCCACGTAGCGTGCGACCAGGTCGACCTCGAGATTGACCGCGTCGCCGACCGCGGTCGCGCCGAATGCCGTATGGGCGATGGTATGCGGCACCAGCGCGACCTCGAACCCGGCGTCGTCGACCGCGTTCACCGTCAGGCTGACGCCGTCGACGCAGATCGAACCCTTGCCGGCGATGTAGCGCAGCAGCGCGGCCGGCGCGCCGAATCGCCAGCGCTGGGCGCGGGCATCGTCGTGGACCTGCAGCACGCGGCCGATGCCATCGACGTGGCCGCTGACCATGTGGCCACCGAGGCGGTCGGTCGGCCGCATCGCCCGCTCCAGGTTCAGGGCCTGGCCCACCGCCCAGCCACCGAGCGTGGTCAGCGACAGGGTCTCGGTCGACGCGTCGGCCTCGAAGCTGCGCGCGTCAAACGCCACCACGGTCAGGCAGATGCCGTTGACGGCGATGCTCTCGCCCAGCGTCACGTCGGCAAACGGCAGGCTGCCGACCTCGACGGTCACGCGCGCATCGCCGCCACGGCTTTCGCGCGCTGCCAGCCGGCCTACGCCTTCGATCAATCCGGTGAACATGTCATCTCCAGGGGTTGCCGGCCGTACCGGCCGCTGCCACAAACGAATCCGCCGCGACGGCGCTCACGGCTTGCGCCGCAAATGCAGGAACAGCGGCCATTGCACGGTACGCACGTCGCCGGCCTCGCCCCACGCGGCGGCGAGCGCCGGCGCATGCCGCGCGACGGGATCGTCTCCGGTTTCGGCCATACAACGCGCGCTGGCCGACAGGCTCGACAGGTAGCGCAGGAAATGCGCAAGCGTCCACTCGACCTTGAGCGACAGTGCCGGCGCGGGAACTGCGGGGGCAGTCAAAACCGGGAACGGCCAGTCGTAGCCGCGGTAATGCGCATCGACCTGCGCGCGTTCGGGCGGCCAGTGCGGCTCGATGGCGGCGCGGAACGCCGCGACCGCATCGGCCATTGCCTGCGGCGCGATGAAGTCGGGATAGCCCCACGCCGCCAGCACGCCGCCGGGCACCAGCACGCGCTCGCACTGCGCGAAGAAGCGCTCGCGATCGAACCAGTGCAGCGCCTGGGCAACGGCGACCAGATGCACGCTGGCATCGGGCAGGTCGCTGCATTCGCCGGGGTGCACTGCAAGGGTGACACGGCGCGCCAGGTCGGTCGTGGGCTCGGCGGCCCAATGCCGGGCGAGCTGCTGCGCGCTCGGGTCGCTGGCATGGACGTGGCCGAAGTGCGCGGCCAGGCCGCGGGTCGCCTGGCCGCTGCCGCAGCCGGGCTCCCAGACGGTCGAACCGCGCGGCACCAGCGAAGCAAGCAGGCCGAATAGTGCGTCGGGATACGCGGGCCGCGCGGCGGCATAGGCGGCGGCCACGCCCGAAAAATGATCCTTGAAGCCCGGTTCCCGTGCCGCCGCGGCGTCGTGACCGTCACCCGGTGTCGCCGCCGCGCCGCTGCCGGCCGCGGTCACGTCGAGGCCACCACCGGCCGCAACAGCAAGCGCAGGTCGCTGCCGATGGCGCGCGATTCGACGATCGACAGGTTCAGCCGCTGCGCCATGGTGTCGATGTGCAACCCGTCGAACAGCGGCCGCGCGCGCTCGCCCAGCAGCAGCGGGGCGACGTACAACAGGATCTCGTCGACCAGCCCCTCGGCCAGGAAGCCGCCCGCCAGCGTGGCGCCGGCTTCGAGCTGGACCTCGTTGATGCCGCGCGCGGCCAGCAGCCGCAGCACGGCGGGCAGGTCGAACAGGCCGTTGGTGACGGCGACCGTGACGACCTGCGCGGTGAGCGCGCGCGGCGGCTTGGCATTGGGCTGGTGCACGTACAAGGTCGGTGCATCGCCCTCGCGCACGCGACCGCGGGCGACGGTGGCCAGGCCGGGGTCGAGGACCACGCGCAACGGCGCGACGAACGGCGTGTCGTCACCCAGGCGCACGGTCAGCGACGGATCGTCTGCCAGCACCGTGCCGGCGCCGGTGATGATGGCGCCGGCGCGGGCGCGCCACTTGTGGCCGTCCAGGCGCGACGCCTCGCAACTGATCCATTTCGAGTCGCCACTGGCCAGCGCGCTGCGGCCATCCAGGCTGGTCGCGAGCTTGACGCGCACCCATGGCCGGCCGCGCTCCACCAGCGACAGCCAGCCGCGGTTGAGCGCGCGCGCCTGGCCTTCCATGAGTCCGGATTCGACGCCGATGCCGGCCGCGGCCAGGCGCGCGAACCCCTCGCCGTCGACCTGCGGGAACGGGTCGCGCATCGCCGCGACGACGCGCGCGACACCGGCAGCGACCAGCGCATCGGCGCAGGGGCCGGTCCTGCCGGTATGCGCGCACGGCTCAAGCGTGACGTAGGCGGTGGCGCCGGTCGCACTGTCGCCGGCCGCGCGCAGCGCCAATACCTCGGCGTGCGGTTCACCGGCCAGGCGGTGCCAGCCTTCGCCGACGACCTGCTCGCCGCGGGCGATCACGCAGCCGACCATGGGATTGGGGCGGGTGGTGTAGGCGCCGCGCTCGGCCAGTCGCAGCGCGCGGGCCATCATCGCGTGGTCGGTGGCGGAAAAATCCATGCGTGCGTGTTCCTCAGCGCCGGCGCGGCTTGCCGGCGGATGGCGGTTCGCCGTCGAGCAGGGTCAGCTGCCCATCGTCGGGGGTGTCGCGCTCGAGGCGGTCGAGTTCCTCGCGGAAATCGGCGACGTCCTCGAACGCGCGGTACACCGAGGCGAAGCGCACGTACGCGACGTGGTCGAGCTTGCGCAGCTCGGCCATCACGAATTCGCCGACCCGGCGCGACGCCAGTTCGCGTTCGGTGGTCATGCGCAGGTGGTGCACCACCGCGCGCACCGCGGCCTCGATCTGCTCCTCGGCCACCGGGCGCTTCTGCAGCGCGCGGTCGAAACCGGTGCGCAGCTTGCGCGCGTCGAACGCCTCGCGGCGGCCGTCACCCTTGATGATCACCGGCAGCTTCAGCTCGATCGTCTCGATCGTGCTGAAGCGCTCGCCGCAGGCCTCGCAGACGCGCCGGCGGCGGATGGTCGCGCCGTCGTCGGACACGCGCGAGTCGATCACGCGGGTGTCGACGTGCTGGCAGAAGGGGCAATACAAGAGGCGCGCCCGCTCAGCCGTAAACCGGGAACCGCTGGCACTGCGCCGTCACGTTCGCGCGCACGCCGGCGATGACGTTGTCGTCGCCGGGGGCGTCGAGGACGTCGCAGATCCAGTTCGCCAGCGCCACGCAGTCGGGTTCCAGGTAGCCGCGCGTGGTCACCGCCGGGGTGCCCAGGCGCAGGCCCGAGGTCACGAACGGCGAGCGCGGGTCGCCTGGCACGGCGTTCTTGTTGACCGTGATGTGGGCCTGGCCGAGCGCGGCCTCGGCGTCCTTGCCGCTGACGTCCTTGCCGATCATGTCGACCAGGAACAGGTGGTTCTCGGTGCCACCGGAAACGATCTTGTAGCCTCGCGACATCATGGTCTTCGCCATGGCCTGGGCGTTCTTCACCACCTGCGCCTGGTAGACCTTGAATTCCGGTTCCAGCGCTTCCTTGAACGCGACCGCCTTGGCCGCGATCACGTGCATCAGCGGCCCGCCCTGGATGCCCGGGAAGACGATGCTCTGCAGCTTCTTCTCCATTTCCCCGAAAGCGTCGACGTCCTTGCCGGCTTTCTTCGCGTCGCCGGTCACGGTGGGGGCAGGATTGGACAGCGCACGCTTGGCGACGATGATGCCGCCGCGCGGGCCGCGCAGGGTCTTGTGGGTGGTCGAGGTGACCACGTGCGCATGCGGCAGCGGGTTCGGGTACACGCCCGCCGCGACCAGGCCGGCGACGTGGGCCATGTCGACGAAGAAGATCGCGTCGACCGAATCGGCGATCGCGCGCATGCGCGCCCAGTCGACCACCTGCGAATACGCGCTGAAGCCGCCGATCAGCATCTTCGGGCGGTGCTCGGTGGCGAGGCGCTGTACCTCGTCGTAGTCGATCAGGCCGTTCTCGTCGACGCCGTACTGCACCGCGTGGAAAAGCTTGCCGGAAATGTTCGGCTTGGCGCCGTGGGTGAGGTGGCCGCCGTGCGCCAGGCTCATGCCGAGGATGGTGTCGCCGGGCTGCAGCAGCGCCAGGAACACGGCCTGGTTGGCCTGCGAGCCCGAATGCGGCTGCACGTTCGCGTAGTCGGCACCAAACAGTTGTTTGGCACGCTCGATCGCCAGCCTTTCGGCGACATCGACGTACTCGCAGCCACCGTAATAGCGCTTGCCCGGATAGCCTTCGGCGTACTTGTTGGTCAGCTGGCTGCCCTGCGCTTCCATCACCCGCGGGCTGCAGTAGTTTTCCGACGCGATCAGCTCGACATGGTCTTCCTGGCGCTGGTTCTCGTCGGCAATGGCCTGGGCGAGTTCGGGGTCATAACCTTCGATACGGGCATCGCGCGGAAACATCGGTCGCTCCGGGAGCGTGGGGAAGGCGCCGAGTTTAGCCGGTGCCGGCCGGCTTTGGCCCCAAGCCCCCGCTGAAGCGGGCGGGCACCGCAAGCGCGATCGACACGCCCCTGGAAAGCAACAGCCACCCGGCCAGCCATGTCCCGCGGCCCGTTCTGGACCGGCCGCAGGGCGTATCGGATGCCCCATCTGCCCGGATCGACGCCCAGCGCCGCCACGCCGGACGCGGGGGTGGCCTTATAATCCTTGGCTACCCCGATTTTTCGCGGCCCCTGCCCTGTGCAGGACGCCGCCGTCTGCCTGCGGAGCTCCCATGGCGCAATACATCTACACAATGAACGGCGTAAGCAAGGTCGTCCCGCCGAAGCGGCAGATCATCAAGGACATCTCGCTGTCGTTCTTTCCCGGCGCCAAGATCGGCCTGCTGGGCCTGAACGGCGCGGGCAAGTCGACGGTGCTCAAGATCATGGCCGGCGAGGACAAGGACTTCAGCGGCGAGGCGCGCGCGGCCAACGGCATCAAGGTCGGCTATCTCGCCCAGGAACCGCAGCTCGACCCCGCGCATACCGTGCGCCAGGCCGTCGAGGTCGGCGTCAGCGAGGTGCTCAACGCGCAGGCCGAACTCGACCGGATCTACGATGCCTATGCCGAGGAAGGCGCGGACTTCGACAAGCTCGCCGCGCAGCAGCAGCGCCTGGAGGCGGTCCTCGCCAGCGGCGATGCGCACACCCTGGAGCACCAGCTGGAAGTCGCCGCCGACGCGCTGCGCCTGCCGCCGTGGGAGGCGATCATCGGCCAGCTGTCCGGCGGCGAGAAGCGCCGCGTCGCGCTGTGCCAGTTGCTGCTGCAGAAGCCCGACATGCTGCTGCTCGACGAGCCCACCAACCACCTCGACGCCGAGTCGGTCGAGTGGCTGGAGCAGTTCCTGGCGCGCTACACCGGCACCGTGGTCGCGGTCACCCATGACCGCTACTTCCTCGAGAACGTCGCCGAGTGGATCCTCGAACTCGACCGCGGCAAGGGCATCCCATGGAAGGGCAACTACACCGCGTGGCTGGAGCAGAAGTCCGAGCGACTGAAGCAGGAAGAGTCCGGCGAGAAGGCGCGCCAGAAGGCGCTGGCCAAGGAGCTGGAGTGGGTGCGCAGCAACGCCAAGGGCGGTCGCACCAAGGGCAAGGCGCGCATGGCGCGGTTCGAGGAACTCAACTCGGTCGAGTACCAGCGCCGCAACGAGACCAACGAGATCTTCATCCCGCCGGGCGAGCGCCTGGGCGCGTCGGTGATCGAGTTCAACAACGTCTCCAAGTCGTTCGGCGATCGCCTGCTGATCGACGACCTCAGTTTCATCATCCCGCCCGGCGCGATCGTCGGCATCATCGGACCCAACGGCGCCGGCAAGTCGACGCTGTTCAAGATGATCACCGGCCAGGAAACCCCGGACACCGGCACCATCACCAAGGGCCCAAGCACCAAGATTGCCTACGTCGACCAGAGCCGCGACGCGCTGACCGGCAACCACAACGTGTTCCAGGAGATCTCCGGCGGCGCCGACATCCTCAACATCAACGGCGTGGAAATCCAGTCGCGCGCCTACCTGGGCCGCTTCAACTTCAAGGGCCAGGACCAGCAGAAGCTGGTCGGCACGCTGTCGGGCGGCGAGCGCGGCCGGCTGCACCTGGCCAAGACCCTGCTGCAGGGTGGCAACGTGCTGCTGCTCGACGAACCGTCCAACGACCTCGATATCGAGACCCTGCGCGCGCTCGAGGACGCGGTGCTGGAATTCCCCGGCTGCGCGGTGGTCATCAGCCATGACCGCTGGTTCCTCGACCGCATCGCGACCCACATCCTCGCGTTCGAGGGCGACTCGCACGTCGAGTACTTCCAGGGCAACTACCGTGAATACGAGGAAGACAAGAAGCGTCGCCTCGGCGAGGAAGGCGCGCAGCCGCACCGCCTGCGGTTCAAGGCGCTGAAGTAACCCCAGCAAGCAGCCGCCCGCCTCATGGCGGGCGTTTTGCCCATGCGGCGACGACTTCCAGACGACAACAGCCACCAGTCAGGCGGCAGAGGATCTTTCGATGGGCTTCATGCAGGCATTGCGCGACCGCTGGGGCGCGGCCGACTCGCTGGTGTGCGTGGGCCTGGACCCGGAACCGGCGAAATTCCCGGCGCGATTCGCGGGCGATCCCGATGCGATCTTCCATTTCTGCCGCGACATCGTCGACGCCACCGCCGGCTATGCCTGCAGTTTCAAGCCGCAGATCGCGCACTTCGCCGCGCTCGGTGAAGAGGACGCCCTCACACGCCTGATCGCGCATATCCGCGCGCGGCACCCCACCATCCCCGTGATCCTCGACAGCAAGCGCGGCGACATCGGCAGCACCGCCGCGCACTACGCGACCGAGGCTTTCGACCGCTACCGCGCCGATGCAGTCACTGCCAATCCGTACCTGGGCCGCGACTCGGTGCAGCCGTTCCTCGACCATGCCGACCGCGGCGTGGTGGTGCTGTGCCGGACCTCCAACCCGGGTGCCGCCGACCTGCAGGACCTGCTGGTGCAGGCGGCCAACGGCATCGCGCGACCGCTCTACCAGCACGTCGCCGAGACCGTGGCACGCGACTGGAACACCCATGGCAACTGCGCGCTGGTGGTCGGCGCGACCTGGCCGGCGCAATTGCGCGAGGTCCGGGCGATCGTCGGCGACATGCCGCTGCTGGTGCCGGGTGTCGGCGCGCAGGGCGGCGATGTCGAGGCGGTGGTGGCCAATGCGAAGACCGCCGACGGCAGCGGCCTGGTCATCAGCAGTTCGCGCGCGATCCTGTACGCCTCACACGGCGATGACTTCGCCGACGCCGCCGCCGCTGCGGCGCGGGCGTTGCGCGACGCGATCAACCGCTACCGCTGACCCGGTCGTGCCGGCCGTTGCGGCAACGGCTGCCGATGCACGCCGTTGCGATTGGCCACGAACGCCATAGCGAACGCCATCACGACCGCAGCCACGCGCGCGCCAGCGCCAGCGGAAACCTCATCCAGATCGCCAGGAACACGCCCGCGCGCGTCAGCGCGCCGCGTCGTGGCGCCTCGAACTTGCCGAAGTAGCGCCACAGGCCGCGGTGCTTGTGCCATTCGACGAACAGCGGCCGCGACCGGCTGGATACGCCGCGCAAATGCACTACGGCGACGCGGTTGGCGACCGCGATCGACGCACCGGCCAGGCGCGCGCGGCGGCACAGGTCGAGGTCCTCCGCGTGCAGGCGGTAGCCCTCGTCGAAGCCGCCGATCCGCTCGAACAAGCTGCGCGGCATCAGCATCAACGCGCCGGAGACCACCGTCACCGGTTGCAGCGCCTGGGCGTCATCGGCGGCGACCGGCATCGATCCGTCGTTCGCCGTGCGGCCGACCCATCCGCCCGCCAGCGACGCCAGCATCGCGCCGAAATCCGGATCGCGGCGACGCGCGGCGGGATCGCGACGGCCGGCCTCGTCGACCAGATCGGCGCCCAGCAGCGCATCCCCGAGCGGTGTCGCCAGCGCGCGCAGGCGCGCCAGCGCGTCGGGTTCGAGCAGGCAGTCGGGATTGACGAATGCCAGCCACGTCGGCGGCGCCGCACCGATGGCGAGGGCGGCGGCCCCCTGGTTGCAGCCCACCGCAAAACCCGGATTGTCGGGATTGGCGATGAAGCGCACGCGCGGATCGGCGAGGGCATGGCGCTGGACGATTTCCAGGGTCGCGTCGCTGGAGGCGTTGTCGACCACGCGGATCGCGTCGACACCGTCGCTGGCGCGCAGTCGCGCGAGGCAATCGTCGATGGTCGCCTCGCTCTGGTAGCTGACGACCACCGCCGCGATCGAGCCGGCGCAGGCACCCGACTCGCCATTCATGCGCCTTGCCCACGCCTCATCGCGAGGCCTCCGACGTCGCATCGGCCGCGAGCATGGCATCCACTGCCCCATCGAGGCCGGCAAGGACCGCCGCGCTACGCGCCGCAGCGTGGCCGCCACGCGCAGCACACCCCTCGTCCAGGCTTTCGCCGTCGATCGCGCCTGCCATCTCCGTCACCACCAGGGCGTCGTCGGGCGTCGCGAACAGGTCCCGCTGCGGCTGGGCCGGGCCAACGCTGTCGAACCGTTGCGCAAGTTGTGCGCGCGACGCCCGCAGCGGGTCGTGCATCAGGAAATTGGCCAGTCGCGCATGCCAGTCCGGCCAGCGCACGGCGAGGCGATCCATGTCGCCATCGAACGGCGCGCCCTCTCCGCGCCGCGCGACGAACGCGGTGTCGCACAGCGCATTGCGCCAGCCCATGCCGGACAATCGCTGCGACAGGTCGATCAGCGCCGCATACCAGGACCCATAGCTCGCGGCATCGAGGCCGCCGACGCGACGCAGCGCGCTACCGCGCAGCAGCACGGCATGGCCGACCGCGGCCGGCAGTTCGGGCGTGATCGCCGGCATGCCGGCGGCTGCGCGCGACAGCCGCTCCAGGTCGTCGGGCACCGTCGCGATCTCGCCGATGCGCGGCCACGCCGCCGCCTCGCCGGCATTGCTCCAGGGCGTCGCGGTGGCGATGGAGCCATCGGCGACGAAACACGCGACCAGGCGGTCGAGCCAACCCGGCGCCGGCACCGCGTCGGGCGCGAGCACGGCGACGTCGGCGTCGCGGCAGGCAGCCAGCACCTCGTCGAGATGCGCGACCTCGCCGACGCTGCGCTGGCGCCGCGTGTAGTCCGCGTCCAGCGCGGTGCGTGCCATCCAGCCTTCGATGATGGCGTAGCCGCGCGGGCCAGCCTGGGCATCGTCGGCCAGCCACACCCGCGTGGTCGGTGGCGTGTTGGCCTCCAGCGCGGCCAGACAGGCATCGAGGGCGGCGTCGTCGACGCCCACCGGCACCACCACGATCGGCGGGCTATCCATTGCGTCGCCCAGGTGGCGCCGGCGCGGTGTGGCTCAGCCTGATGCAGTTCGAGACCCGCCAGTGCGACATCCTCACGCCGCCCAACCACCCGTCCCCGCGCCACACCCCACCCCATGCCAAGCGCACGCCATGCTCAGCGCCGTGGCGCCCGGTGCAGCGGTTCCAGCGCGCGGAACTTGGCGCCGTACTCGTCGGTGAGATCGCGCGCTTCCTGCGGGTTGCGGATGATCGTCGGGGTCAGCAACACGATCACCTCGTTGCGCTCGGTCCGCGAGCTTTGCGTGCCAAACAGCCCGCCAATGACCGGGATCCGGCTCAGTCCGGGCAAGCCCGACGCGCCGCGGGTCACGCCGTCGCTGATCAGGCCCGCCAGCAGCACCGTGTCGCCGCTCTGCACGGCGGTCTCGGTCTTGACCTTGCGGGTATCGATGCGGACGTTGCCGTTGCGATCGGTGACCGTACCGGGCGAACTGACTTCCTGGACGATGTCGAGAAACACCATGCCGTCCTTGGTCACGCGCGGGCGCACCTTGAGGATGATGCCGGTATCGAGGTACTGCACCTGGCTATAGGTGGTGGTGCCATCGCCGGTGCCGGGATTGACCGTCACCGACGAGATCGGGATACGGCTGCCAACGTTGAGCGTCGCCTCGGCGTTGTTGCGCACCAGGATCGACGGTGCCTGCAGCAGCTGCAGATCGGTGACCTGGTCGAGCGCGCTGACCACCGCCGCGGCGTTGCGGCCGAGGAACGTCCACGCCAGGCCGCCAACGCCGCCGGCGCCCGCGCCCTGCGCCGCGCGCACGCTGCCCCTGATGTCGCCCCAGATGCTGCGCCCGGCCGCGTTGGGAAGGCCGGCTCCGCCATTGGCCGGCGTGTCGCTGACCGCGTTCTCGAAAAACCAGTTCACGCCGTACTCGAGCGCGCCGCTGAGTTGCACCTCGACCACCTGCGCCTCGATATGCACCTGCATCGGCATCACGTCGAGCCGCTCGATCACGTCCCTGATCGATTTCCATGCCGCCGGGCTGCTGCGCACGATCAACGCATTGTTTTCCTCGACCGCCGACACCCCGACGCGGTCGCCGTCCACTTGCAGGGTGACCGCGCCATTGCCGTTCTGGCGCGCGCCGAGCGACAGTTCGCCGCCACCTGCGCTACTTCCGCCTCCGCCGTAGCTGCCGCCGGAGGTCCCTGTCGCGCCGCCCTTGTTGTCGATCATGGCGGTGGCGCCATCGGCACCGTCGCGCAGTTCGACCGAGTCCAGTCCCGGCATCAGCGTCGGCGCGCCGCCGGTGCTGCCGGTGCTACCGCCTGCGCCGCCGAACACCTCGGACAGGCGGGCGGCCAGGTCCTTGGCCTTGATGTATTTCAGCTCGTACGTGTACAGCTGCAGGCTGTCGCCGGCGCCGTCGATGCGCTCGAGCCACTGCTGGATGTCATCGAGGTAGTCGGCTTGCGGGGTGATCACCAGGACCGCATTGGCACCTTCCAGCGGCATGAAGCGGAACATGCCGGCGACCGGCGACTTGCTGGTCTCGCCGAACACCTTCTCGAGGTCGGCCACCACGCGCGTGGCCTTGCCCGATTGCAACGGGAACACGCCCACCGACATGCCCGAAAGCCAGTCGACGTCGAAGATCTCGATCGTGCGCAGGTAGTTCTCCAGCTCGGCCTGGCTGCCGCCGATGCTGATCACGTTGCGGCCGTTGTCGACGTTGACGATCGCGTTCGGGCGCGCGTACGGCTTGAGGATCTTCTCCATCTCCGTCGCCGAGACGTAACGCAGGGGCACGGCGCGCACCTGGAAGCCGCGTGCGGTCGCCGCCGAGCCGGTGCGCGGGGCGACGTTGCCGGCCAGCGCCTGGTCGGCCGGGACGATGTTGTAGCGCCCGTCGCTGTAGACCATGCGGGCGTTGTTCCAGCCCAGCACCTGCTCGAGCAGGCTGATCGCGTCGGCCGGGCTGACCGCCTTGGGCGTGGCGAGCGTGACGGTGCCCTGCACGCCTGGGGCGATCACGTAGTTCTGGCCCAGCATGTCGCCGAGGATCGCCTTGACCACCGCGTGCAGCGATTCGCCCTCGAAGTTGAACGTCGCCGCGCCGGTGCTGCCGCTGCGGCCCGGGGGCGGCGCCTGGGCGGCGGCGCGGTTGATCATCTGGCCGGTGCCGCGACGGATCTGCGCGCGCGGCCCGCGGACATCGGGCTCCAGAGGCTGCGCGGCGACGCCCGCGGAACCTGGCGCGGTCCTGCCGGCAACACCCGTGGTCCCTCGCAACGCGGCAGGGTTGCCATCGCGACGGACGCTGGGCACCGGCGTGCTGGCGCAGGCGGCCAGCATGCCGATCACGGCGGTGGCGAGGATGGCGCGCTGGAGCACCGTGGACGAGGCTGGCTGGGTCATTGCGGGCACTCTACCGGTCGTTGGCTGGCGGTTGCGGGGATTGGGATTGCTGTCGCAGTTGGGCACGGCGGGCCTGGATGCGTTGGCGAATGGCTTCCATCTGCGCCTGTTCATTCACCGGCGCGGCGGCCGCCGGCTCGGGTGTCACGCCCGGCGTGGGCGTGGGCGACGCTGGTGACGAGGGCGTCGGCGTCGGCGTCAGCGTCGGCGTCGGTTTGGTCGCGGTTCCGTCGACCGTCTGCGGCGGCGTCGATGGTTGAGCCGTGCCTACCGGCACCGGTAGCGCGCGGTCGACCGCGGTCGGCGCCTGGCCGCCCACGCCATCGAAAACGCGCAACTCGATGGTGCGCTGGTCTCCGGGGCCGTCGAAGACCGCGCTGCGCGCGTTGAGCACGCTCAAGCGCCAAGCCGGGTGTGATTCGGGCGCTTGGCCGAGCTTGACGCGCTCGGACTTGCTGCCATCAGGAGACTGCAATGTCGCCAGTTGCAGGCGCGGGGTGATCAGCACGCCGGTCAATACATAGTCGAATGCCTGGCTGGTATCGGTGCCCTGGGCATCGCCCTGCAGCGAGAACGGCTTGGGCCGGCGGTCCTCGGCGAACAGCGGCCGTGCACCGATCTCGGCGTATTGCGTGATCGGTCCGAGGCGACTGCCGGCATTGGCCGACAGCGCCGGGATCGGCTTGATGAGCGCTGGGTCGTCGGCCAATGGCGCGATCCGCCCACCCATGCCGAATACCGCCAGCAACCACGCCAGTACCGCCCAGCCGGCGACCGCTGCCAGCAACCAGGTTCGGGCGCCGACCGCATCAAGGCGCATTCGCGGCCCCGCTCGGGTTGGCGCCACGGACGTTGGCGCTGGGAACAGTGGCATCGGGCCGCAGGTAGCCATAGAGATCAAAGCTGACATCGAGCCCGCCATCACGCGGCCCGCCCGGACTGCCATTGACCCCCGGGCCGAAGAAGTTGCGTTGCGCGAGCACGTTGAGATTGCCGACGAACAGCCTTGGCGACCCGCTTTCCAGCGAATGCAGCACCGTGGCCAGTTCCGGGTTACCGCAACGCAGCCGCACCTGCACGGTGACCCGGGCATAGCGCTCGCGGCCGGGTTCGGCCAGCGGAGAACGGTTGCTGATCGCGCAGCTGCGGTTGCCCGGGCTGGCCAGCGCGACCACCGTCTCCAGGCGCTGCACCAGCCCAGCGGTCGCCAGCTCGGTACTGGACTCCGGCAGGAAACCGGGCACGGTGGCCTGCCTGCGGATGACTTCGGCCAGCCGCGCCGCGACCTGGGGGGCCTGGGCGACTTCCATCCGCACGCGCAGGTCGCGTTCACGCAGGCCGGCGATGCGCTGGTTGACGTCCTGCATCGGCACCGTCCACCACGGGTGCACGAGCGCCCCGTAGGCAGCCGCCAGCGCCAGCAACAGCAGGCCCAGCGCGATCCAGCGATCGCGATCAGCGGGGCGCATCATTGCGCACCTCCGCAGCGTCACGCGTCGCGGCGGGCACCGCCGGGGCGAGATCGGCCGTCAAGGTGAAGCGGTCGCGGCCACTGGCCGGGTCGGGCTGCAACGCGCCGGCCAGTGCCGGCAGGCGCCACAGCGCGGAATCCTGCAGGCGCCCGACCAGCGCCGCGGCTTCGTTGCTCAGGCCGATCAGGGTCAGGCGTTCGTCCTCGATCGCGAGTTTCTCGAGATAGGTGCCATCGGGCAGCCTGCGACTGAGTTCGTCGGTGATTTCCACCGCCGTCGGGCGCGACGCGCGGGCGCGGTCGAGGAACGCCTGGCCGGCGATCAGACCCTGCAGTTGCTGGCGTTGCGCGGCCGCCAGGCGGGCAGGCGCGGCGCGGCGGGCGATCGCCCGCTCAAACGCATCGGCGGCGGCGCGGCGGTTTTCGAGCAACTGCCACAACGTGGCGGCCAGCGCGAGCAGGGCGACCGCGGCGAGCGCGGCGTTCCACATACGCCAGGCGTCGCGATGGCGGCGGCGTTGCGCCAGTGGCAACAGGTTGATGCCCAAAGGGGCGCCATCCGCCGCGGCGACGTCGATCCCGGCGAGCGTTGCGGCCAACGGTCCGAGCGCCGCCCGTTGCGGGTTCAGCGCGACCAGCGGCACCGCCACCAGCTCGACGTCCAACTGTCCATCGCCGTCGCGGCGTCCGAGCACGCGGGCGTCGAAGGCCACCGCGTCGGCACTGAACGGGGTCTGCCGGTCGATCTCGAAACCGACCACGTCGCGCAGGCGTTCGGCGGCGCCCGCCGGCAGCAGCATGCGCCGACGCAGGCTGACCGAGGCCGGCAGCAGCAGCCAGCGCGGCAGGTCGGCGATGGCCGCACCCAGCACCGGTGCCAACGGGTCGACCGGCAGCGGATCGATTTCCGGCGCGACCCCGGACGCCGTACTCCCGGCCATGCCTGGCAGTTGCGCCAGGTCGCGGACCGCGCTGCCCCGCTGCAGGCGCAACTGCAGCGCATCGCCATCGACCTGCAGCAACAACCGCCCACGATCCATGCCGAGCGCCTGTCGCGCGCGCACCGGCAGCCACGAGGCCAGCGCGTGCCCCCACCAGGCGAGGAAACCGCCGGCAACGCCGCCCGCGCCCGACCCCAGCCGGGCACCCAGGCGGCCAAACCGATCACGTGGCCGGGCGGCGTCAAACGCAGTCATCGTGGCGTCCCCTCCTCCCATCGCAACGCGGTATAGGCCGTGCCCGGTATGCCACTGCCGCCCGCGCGCACCACGACCCGCAGGGCCGCGGCGCGGCCATCGGCAAGCTGCGCGCGGCTGTCGATACTATACGTGCCGCTGGTCGCCGCGTTCAGCGGCTCGCCACCCTCCATGCCCGGCAACGCAGGACCCGAAGCCGACTCGCCGCGTCGCCGCTGCGCAATCAACTGCTGGCCATTCATCCCCAACGCATCGAGCACCTCAGCCGAAGCGAACGCCGGTTCCGGGCGTGCGCGGCCACTGAACACGGTGACGTGAGGCTCGATGCGGGCGTAGATCGCGGGGGTGAAGCCGAGCACCTGCTGCAGTTCGGCGACGCTTTCGAATTCGGCGTCCTTGGCACCGTACGGCAGTCCCGCGTTGGCGTAATCGCTGTCTTCGCCACCGCCGGCGGGCTGGCTCAGCGGGTCGGTGTCGCGCCAGTCGGCGATCGCGGCCGCGAGCCGTTCGGAGAGCGCCTGGTCGAGGCCAACCGCGCGCAACAATGCCCCGAGCAGCGGAACGTCGGCCTGGTTGAGGTCGACCTTGCCGCCTTCGTCGACCACACTGACCTCGACGTCGGCGCCCGCGAACCGCCACCGGTACGGGCGCCCATCCGCGCGCCATCGCTGGCGCGGGTCGGTGAGAGCGACCCGGGTCAGGGCGTATTCAACGCCGGCGCGGGCGGCGTTGTCGGCCACCAATCCCCGCGTCAGCGCTCGCCCCTGCAGGCCCTCGACACGCGCCAGCAGTGCGAAGCCACCCACCAGTCCGGTCATCAGCACGATCAGCCACAGCACCAGCAACAGCGCCGCGCCCTGCACGCGAGGGAGCGATGTAGGCGAACCCGATCTGGACGAACCCGGCATCATCCACCCGGCCCGCCGCCGAAGCTGCCGGCCAGCCGCAGCGCGACCACCAGCGGCGGCCACGGATTGCCATCGGCATCGGTCAGGGTGACCTCGACCAGCAGCGGCAACTGCTCGGCCGGCTCCCAGCGGTCGCTCCAGGCGCCCAACGTGTTGTCGGGAGCGAGCGCGCGGTAGCGGAAACGCGCCGACTTCAGCCCGTCGACGAGCATCTCGGGCGGGCGCGGCTCGCGCTCGACGACCTGCTCGCCGGCCAGCACCTGGGTCAGTGTGAGGGTGATGCCGACATCGCCATCGCGGCCCTGGATCGCGAAGTCGTGCAGGTAGGGACCACCGCGGCCGAGGTGATTGGGCAGGTCGGCGACGAACCGCATGCGACCGGGCTCGCCGATGAAACGCTGCGGCAGCGACGTGGCCGGATCGACCGCGAACGGCGCCGAGCGGGCCGCCGCGATGCGCTGGCGCAGGAAGCCCTCGACCGTGCGCAGGCGCTCGCTGTGCTCGGCCATTGCCTCGCCGCGGCTGGCGGTACGGGTCGCCGCGGCGAGCGTGGCGAATGCCAACGCCAGCCCGGCGGCCAGCAGCACGGTGGCCAGCAGCACTTCGATCAAGGTGAAGCCGGCCACTTTCGCGGCGCGACCGCCTGGCCGCCGGGCGGCTCCGCGGCCACGCCGAGGGACGGCACGGGAGCCGCATTGATTCGCCCCCGCCACAGCCGCCACCCCAGCGCCCCGAGGGTCGAAACGCCCACGCCGCGCCGCGCTCATGGCAGCCCCGCGTCGTTGCCGGGCGCAGCCAGCCGCAGCGTGCGCAGTTGCAGTTGTTCGCCGGCACCGCCGTCGCCCCACTGCACGGACAGGCTCACGTCGTACAGGCGCGGCGCGGCAGGATCGAGGGTGGGCGCAGGCGGCAACGCGGGGTCGGTCCACGGCGCGATCGCCAGTGTCCATTGGTAGCGGCCGCCGTCGAAGTCGCCACTGCTTTGTCCCGGCTGCAATGGCTCGCCCACCCCGACCTGGTCGAGCAGCGACTGCGCATGCAGCGCCGCGCGTCCGGCGTCGCCGGACCACCGTACCTGCCGCGTCGCGCCGGACAAGGTGCCCAGCAGCAGGGTCAGCGCGAGCGCCAGCAGCGCGAATGCCACGATCACCTCGATGAGCGAATAGCCCCGTTGCCGGCGCGGCGGCGCGGCGCGGCGCCGACGAGTCGTCGCGCTCATGGCGTCGCCTGCGCACGGCGCGACTTGACCTGGCCGGTCAGCCACGCCACGTCGATGTTCCAGGCCGCATCCTTGAGGCCCACCTGCACGCGTCCACCGGTCGACGAGCCATCGGCGAAGAATACGATCGCGCCCTCGCCGGGCGATGGCTGCAGCTGGCGCGCGCCGACGAACAACACGTGCAGTTTCGGTGGAATCTCGCCGTGGCGGCCATCCGCCGCCTGCCAGGTGTGCGCCTGCGGGTCGATCACGAATTTCTGCGCCGCGCCGCTGCTGATCGCCCGGGTGCGCGTGTAGCGCAGTTGCGCGGCGATCTCCTTGGCGGTGGCGCGCAGCTGCATGCCGCCGACACCCCCACTGAACGCCGCCGCGGCAAGCACGCTGGCAGCCCCGATCAGCGCGATCACCAGCAGCATTTCCAGCAATGACACGCCACGCGCCCGATCGCGGCGGCCGCGGATCGGGCGGGGGATGCAACAGCCGTTGGCGGTCATGGCGACGCGGATTCGTGCCGGCCTTACTCGTAGCGGATGTCGCTGTCGTAGCTGCTGCCGCCAGGCTTGCCGTCCTTGCCCAGGATCACCAGATCGAACGGGCCGGCCTCGCCGGGGGCGCGGTATTCGATCGGATGGCCCCACGGATCATTGAGCTCGGCAGCCTTGGCGTACGGTCCCAGCCAGCCCGGGGCGCCGCTGGGCTCGGTGGCCAGCTCCGAGAGCGCGCCCGGCAGCCGCCCGGTGTCCATCTGGAACTGGTCGACCTTCTGCGCCAGGGTGATGACCTGCGACTTGGCGAGGTTCGCCTTGGCGCGGTCCGCGCCGCCGAGCACGCGGCTGCCGACGAAGGTCAGCACCGCGCCGATCAGCACGATCACGATGATGATCTCGATCAGGCTCATGCCGCGCTGGGCAGCGGCGGAGGGCGAATGCGTGCGGGAGCGGCGGTTGCGCATGGTCGGGTTCCGGAAGGTGGACAATTTTTCTTGCGGGGTGGTCGGTACGCGTTATTGGGAGGATCTGGTGGTGGCAGCGCGTGAGCGCTGCGCTGCGGGGCACGGGGGTGACGACGCGCCAAACATGATGCCGCCCCGCGCCGATCGCACCCCCACGGTCGCACATCCCCCTTCATCCGACGACGTCGTGCCGTGCGCTGCCCGGCCTTCGGTCCCGGACCGGGGGTACCGGCGAGCGCCAACCCGTGGCTCGCGAGCGGCGCACCGACCAAGTTCGCCCATCCCCGTGCTCACCAAGTCGGTCCGGCCCTGCGCTTGCGGCCCCGGGACGTTCGGCGCGCCGCGATCCGTTGGTTCGCGCGCGGCGCTTCTCATCCGATCGTGTTGGTCAGGTCATACATCGGCGTCAGCACCGCCATCACCACGATCCCGACCATGCCGGCCAGCACCACGGTCACGATCGGCACCAGCGCGGCGAGCATGCGATCGAGCGCGAGCGACGTCTCCTGTTCGAAGGTTTCCGCGGTCTTGACCAGCATCGCATCGAGCGCGCCGGACTCCTCGCCGACCTGGATCATCTGCAGCGCCAACCGCGGGAAGCGCTTGCCACGGGCCAGCGCGGTGGACAGCGCGACACCGTTCTTGACCTCGTTCGCGGCGGCTTCGACGTCGGCAGCCAGGACGCGGTTGCCGAGCACGTTGCGGCCGATGCCCAGCGCGGCCATCAGCGGAACGCCGTTGCGCAGCAGCGTCCCGAGCGTGCGCGCCAGCCGCGCGGTCTCGATCTTGGCGACCAGCGCGCCGGCGAATTTCCGCCGCAGCAGCCAGCCATCGAACGCCTCGCGGAATGCCGGGTCGCGACGCTTGCGATCGAACCACCACAGCCCCAGCGCCGGCACCGCGAGCAGCACGATCCACCAGTCGCGCACGCCCAGGCCGATGCCGAGCACGATCCTGGTGAACAGTGGCAGCTCGGCGTCGAGGCTCTCGTACATCGCCGCGAACTGCGGCACCACGTAGCCCAGCAGGAACAACAGGCTCAGCCCGACCATCACCAGCAGGATCGCCGGGTAGATCAGCGCGTTGATGACGCGGCCCTGCATCGCCCGCGAACGTTCGAGGTAGTCGGCCAGCCGCGCCAGGGTCTCGTGCATGCTGCCGCCGGCCTCGCCGGCGCGCACCATGTTGACGTACAGCCGCGAGAACGCGCCATGCTGGCGCTCCAGCGCCGACGACAGCGCGCTGCCGCCACGCACCGCATCGCGCACGTCGGTGAGCGTGCGCCGCGCGGCCTCGTCCTCGGGCAGGTCGAGCAGGATCGTCAGCGCGCGATCCAGTGGCTGGCCGGCGCCGAGCAGCGTCGCCAGCTGCTGGGTGAACTGCACCAGCCGCTCGCCGGCGAAAGGCCTGGGCTTGAACAGGCTTTTCCACACCGATTCGCCGCCACCCTCGCCGGCCAGCCGCGCCTCGACCGGCAGGTGGCCCTGCTCCTGCAGGCGCTGCACCACGTCGGCGTTGCTGGCGGCCTCCATCTGGCCGTCGAGCATCTCGCCGCGCGCGTTGAGCGCCTTGTAGGTGTACAGCGCCATGCGGTCAGGCGTCCTCGGTCACGCGCAGCACTTCCTCGATGGTGGTCACCCCGGCCAGTGCCTTGATGATGCCGTCCTCGTACATGGTGCGCATGCCGGAATCGCGGGCAATCTGCTCCAGCTCGCCCATGCCGGCATGGCGCATCACCGCGCGGCGCAGGTCGTCGTTGATCACCATGAACTCCATGATCGTGGAACGGCCCTTGTAGCCGGTCGGGGCCAGCGCCGAGGCGCGCGGGCGATACAGGTGGATCTCGCCCTCGGGCTGGTGGCGGCGCAGGCCGAATTTCTCGATCTCCTCGGGAGACGCCGGGTAGCGCTCGGCGTGGATCGGCTCGAGCCGGCGCACGAGGCGCTGGGCGAGGATGCCGTTGATCGTCGAGGTCAGCAGGTAATCCTCGACGCCCATGTCGAGCAGGCGGGTGATGCCGCCCGCGGCATTGTTGGTGTGCAGCGTGCTGAGGACGAGGTGGCCGGTCAGCGCCGACTGGATCGCGATGCGCGCGGTCTCGAGGTCGCGCATCTCGCCGATCATGATGATGTCCGGGTCCTGGCGCACGATCGATCGCAGCGCCTGGGCGAAGTCCAGCCCGATCTGCGGCTTGGCCTGGATCTGGTTGATGCCCTCGATCTGGTACTCGACCGGGTCCTCGACGGTGATGATCTTGACATCACTGGTGTTGAGCTTGTTCAGCGCGGTGTACAGCGTCGTGGTCTTGCCCGAGCCGGTCGGGCCGGTCACCAGCACGATGCCGTGCGGCTGCTGCAGCACGTGCTCGAACTGCGGCAGGAACTCGTCGGTGAAACCCAGCTGGTGGAAATCCAGCACCACTGTCTCGCGGTCGAGCAGGCGCATCACCACCGACTCGCCGTGCGCGGTCGGCACCGTGCTCACGCGCAGGTCGAGCTCCTTGCCCTGCACGCGCAGCATGATGCGGCCGTCCTGCGGCAGGCGGCGCTCGGCGATGTTGAGCTTGGCCATGATCTTGACGCGGCTGATGACCGCGGCGGTGAGGTTGACCGGCGGACTCTCGCCTTCGGCCAGCACGCCATCGACGCGGTAGCGCACCTTGAGGCGATTCTCGAACGGCTCGATGTGGATGTCCGACGCGCGCAGTTCGACCGCGCGCTGGATCACCAGGTTCACCAGCCGGATGACCGGAGCTTCGGAGGCGAGGTCGCGCAGGTGCTCGACGTCGTCGAGGTCGCTA
Source organism: Lysobacterales bacterium (assembly GCA_038248955.1). GTDB lineage: Bacteria > Pseudomonadota > Gammaproteobacteria > Xanthomonadales > Xanthomonadaceae > Lysobacter_K. The sequence continues at coordinate 1,546 of JBBRWW010000027.1, read as the reverse complement.
CCCTGGCCTTCCGCGGTTTCGATGATCGCGCCCATCGCGCTGCGGCCCTGGCCGTGCCAGCGCTCGACCAGGTCGTCGATCTCCGAGCGCAGCGCCACCAGCGGGCGCACCTCGCGCTGCACCGCCAGGCGCAGCGCATCGAGCGTGTAGGCGTCCTGCGGATCGGCGACCAGCACGTCGACCGCGGTGTCACTCTCGGCGACCGCGCAGACGTGGAACTGCTTCATGAACTTGGTGGTGAGCACCACGCCCTCGGGCGGCAGCTCCGGCATGTCCTTGACGCTGACGAGCGGCAGGTCGAGCACCGTGGCGACGGTCTCGGCGTGGTCGCGCTCGGACACCAGCCCCAGTCGCCCCAGCAGCGCCAGCAGGCTGCCACCGGTTTCCTCCTGCAGGCGGCGCGCGCGGGCGAGATCGGCGTCCTTGAGGCGCCCCTTGAGCAGCAGCGCGTCGACGATGCGGTCGTCGACGGTGGGGTCGTTGCCGGTGTCGATCGCCACTGCGTTCACGGAGCTACTCCTGCAAAGGCATGCACATTACCGTACCGCATACCGGGCGGATCCGCCCTGCACGCTCTGACCCGACCCAGTGCCCCGTAACGTGCCCGCAAAAGCGGGCGCGTTTTTTTGAGCCCGGTCGTCCGGACAAGCGGCGGCAATACCGCCCCAGCCGTGGCCAGCGTCGCGGCGCCTGTCGTGTTACCCGACGAATTACCCGACGAACACCCGCGCATTGCGGAACATCCGCAGCCACGGCGAGTCCTCGCCCCACTCGCGCGGCGCCCAGCTCAGGTTGGCGCTGCGCAGGGTGCGTTCGGGGTGCGGCATCACGATGGTGACGCGGCCGTCGTCGCTGGTCAGCCCGGTGATGCCGTCCGGCGAGCCGTTCGGGTTGCCCGGATAGCGCGTCGCCACGTCGCCACCGCCTTCGATGTAACGCAGGGCGACGCGCGCGGCGGCCTGGTCGCCTGCGCTGGCGAACGCGGCGCGGCCCTCGCCGTGCGACACCGCCACCGGCAGCCGCGAGCCGGCCATGCCGCGCAGGAACAGCGACGGCGATTCGAGCACTTCGACGAGACCCAGGCGCGCCTCGAACTGCTCGCTGCGGTTGCGCAGGAACACCGGCCAATGGTCCGCGCCCGGGATGATGTCCTTGAGCTGGCTGAGCATCTGGCAGCCGTTGCAGACGCCGAGCGCGAAGCTGTCGTCGCGGGCGAAGAACGCCGCGAACGATTCGCGCAGGGTGCGGCGTTCCAGGATCGAGGTTGCCCAGCCACGGCCGGCGCCGAGCACGTCGCCATAGCTGAAGCCGCCGCACGCAGCCAGGCCCTTGAACGCGTCCAACGCCACGTGGCCACCGATGACGTCGCTCATGTGCACGTCGACCGCCTCGAAGCCGGCACGGTCGAACGCGGCCGCCATCTCGATCTGGCCGTTGACGCCCTGCTCGCGCAGGATCGCGACCCGCGGGCGCGCGCCGACATTGATGAAAGCCGGCCGCTCCTGCGCATCCTGCGCTCGCGGCACTGGTACATCCATGTACGGCG
>JBBRWW010000026.1:0-25406 GCA_038248955.1 Lysobacterales bacterium | reverse complement strand
GGGAGGGTGGGGCGGTCTGGGGCTTCATCCATCGCAAAAGCCTAACAGACGCACCTGCCGCGCCTGCAGTTGCCAGTTCTGCACGTCCATTGTCGGCGACGGGTTGCCAAGCCGGACTGGCGGCGTGCATCCATTCAACGAGCGCAATTGGGGGGCCGACAACGCTGGGCGCGTCGTCGGCCCACGCCTCCTGGGCCAAGGCCAGGCGGTGTTCCCCGCCACTGAGCGCCCAATTTTCGGCAATCACCCCCAACAGACCTAACGCCAACGCGGTCAACTCGGAAAATCGCGCGCTGCCGTCGGGTTCGCGCCGCAGCAGCAACATACGTCGGGCACGTGGGGGAGACGCAGGCGTGGTCCAGCGGCGTGCAGCCAGCCAGTGAAATGGACAATCCATGGCAGATGCTTGGAAAGCATGCGGCGAGCGACGGTGGCGCACGCCGCGTGCGCGGTTAGTCGTGACCCAGGTTTCCGCGCGCAAACTCGGGCGCAATGCGGGGTCGCCGTCGGATCGCCGGACCGCCGACGCCCGGGTGCGCGCGCGCCGCGACTACCTGGAACCGCGGCTCAGGGTAGCCGCGAGACGGCTACGCGGGTCGTCGACCGGCGGTGGAAGCGCGGCCGCCGGGCGGAATCGTCGCATCCCGGGGCCGCGTCGGCAGCTACCCAACGCGCTCAGGGCGCGGACGCGGTGTTGGTGCCGTCACGCTTTTCACGCGGCGGGAGTTGCTCTTCGCCTTTGACCAGGAACCAGATGTTCTCGGCGATGTTGGTGGCATGGTCGCCGATGCGTTCGATGTTCTTGGCCATGAACAACAGATGCGTGCAGGGCGTAATGCTGCGCGCGTCTTCCATCATGTAGGTCAGCAATTCGCGAAACAGACCGGTATACGCAGTATCGATCTCGACGTCGCTCGCGCGCACGCGCTGGGCGAGCTCGATGTCGCCGTCGCGGTAAGCGGACAGCACGTCGCGGACCTGCTTGACCGCCAGCGTCCCGATTGCGTGCAGACCGCCGATATGCGGCAGTGGCGGCGACAGGTTGAGGGCCAGCGAGCGCTTGGCGACATTGGCGGCATAGTCGCCGATGCGCTCGATATCGGCGGCGATCCGGATCGCCGCCAGGATCTGGCGCAGGTCGCGCGCCATCGGGCCACGAAGTGCCAGCTTCATGACGTCGTGACTGATTTCCTGCTCCAGGACGTCAATCGCTTCGTCGTTGGCGATGATGCGTTCGGCAGCCTTGTCGTCCCGGCGCTGGACGACATCGAGGGCGGCTTCCAGCTGGGATGCGGCCATCTCGCCCATGCGCAGGGTCTCGGCAAGCAGGCGGTGTTGTTCCTGGTCGTAGCTCTTGACGATGTGTTCGTTCATTGGCGTGTCCTGTGCGTGTGCGACGGCGTGCCCCGCCCGGGGCTGGTGCGGCTTGCCGTCCGCGAACCGGAAATAGTGCGGCTCAGCCGAAGCGACCGGTGATGTAATCCTCGGTCTGCTGCTTGGCCGGGTTGGAGAAGATCGTCTCGGTAGTGCCGTGTTCGATCAGGTCACCCAGGTACATGAAGGCGGTGAAATCCGATACCCGCGCCGCCTGTTGCATGTTGTGGGTCACGATCGCGATGGTGTAGTCGTTCTTGAGATCGGCGATCAGTTGTTCGATGCGGCTGGTGGAAATCGGGTCGAGCGCGGAGGTCGGCTCGTCCAGCAGCAGCACGTCCGGCTTCAACGCCACCGCGCGTGCGATGCACAGGCGCTGCTGCTGGCCTCCCGACAGGCCAAGGGCGCTCTGGCCGAGCTTGTCCTTGACTTCGTCCCACAGCGCCGCCTGGCGCAGCGCAAGTTCAACACGCGCCGTCATGTCAGTCTTGGACAAATTTTCGTGGTGGCGGATCGCATAGGCGACGTTCTCGAAGATGGTCATCGGAAACGGTACCGGCTTCTGGAACACCATGCCGACCTTGCTGCGCAGGCGGTTGATCGGGTACTTGGCGTCGAGGATGTTCTCGCCGTCCAGCAACACCTGGCCGGTCGCGCTCATCTTCGGGTACAGCGCATAGATGCGGTTGAACACCCGCAGCAACGTCGATTTCCCGCAGCCAGACGGCCCGATCAGCGCGGTCACGCGCTTTTCGGGGATTTCCAGGTTGATGCCCTGCAGCGCCTGGAACTTGTCGTAATAGAAATCCAACCCGCGCGCGGCGAGCTTGACGGGGACGGCGTCGGCGACCGCAGCGATGTGATGCGCGGGCGGGGCCGGGGTGGAGAAGAGGGCGTCATTCATGGCCGGGGTCCGGGCAGCAGCGGTGATGGATGAATCAGTCATGGGAGATCTTGTTTCTCAGGACGATAACGCGGGCCAGCAGGCTGATGCACAGCACGAACACGGTGAGCATGAACGCGCCGGCCCAGGCCAGCGATTGCCAGCTTTCGTAGGGACTCATCGCGTACTGGAAAATCACCACCGGCACGTTCGCCATCGGCGACAGGATATTGGTCGACCAGTACTGGTTGTTGAGCGCAGTGAACAGCAGTGGCGCGGTCTCGCCGGAAATCCTGGCCAGTGCAAGCAGGATGCCGGTGACGATGCCGGGAAGCGCCGATCGGTACAGTACCTGCATGGTCACCTTCCACTGCGGCACGCCGAGCGACAACGCGGCTTCGCGCATCTGCGAGGGCACCAGTTGCAGCATCTCGTCGGTGGTACGCACGACGACCGGCAGCACGATGAAGGCCAGCGCGATGCCACCGGCCAAGGCCGAGAAGTGGCCCATCTGCGCCACCACCAGGGTGTAGACGAACAGGCCGAGCACGATCGACGGTGCCGACAACAGGATGTCGTTGACGAAACGCACGGATTCGCCCAGCCACGACTTTTGCGAGTATTCGGCCAGGAACGTTCCCGCCAGCACGCCAATCGGCGCGCCGATCGCGATGCCAAGCAGGCTCATTATCCCGCTGCCGACGAACGCGTTGAGCATGCCGCCCTCATCGCCCGGCGGCGGAGTCATCTGGGTGAACAGCGCCAGATTGAGCGAACCCAGCCCCTTGGTCAGCGTCGTCCACATGATCCAAATCAGCCAGAACAGGCCGAAGACCGTGGCGAGCACCGCCAGTGTCTGCGCGACCAGGTTCCAGACGCGGCGTCTCCCATACAGCGAGAAGCCCATCAGTTGCCCTCCTTCTTGGCCAGTTGACGCAGCATCAGACGGGCGATGCTGAGCACCACGAACGTCACCAGGAACAGCACGAAGCCGAGCGCGATCAGCGAAGACCGGTACATCGGCGAGTCGGCTTCGGTGAACTCATTGGCGATCGTGGCGGCGATCGAGTTGCCCGGTTCCAGTAGCGAGGTGGTGAGCATGTGCGCGTTGCCGAGCACGAACGTCACCGCCATCGTCTCGCCCAGCGCCCGGCCCAGGCCGAGGAAGATGCCGCCGATTACTGCCGAGCGCGTGTACGGCAGCACCACGTCCCACACCACCTCGGTGGTGGTCGAACCTAGCGCGTAAGCGGATTCCTTGAGCGGGGTCGGCACGGTCAGGAACACGTCACGCATCACGGAAGCGATGAACGGGATCACCATGATGGCCAGTACCAGTCCTGCGGTACCCATGCCCAGGCCGAGCGGCGGGCCCCTGAACAGCGCACCGGCTAGCGGTAGCTGGCCGAGGTGGGCATCGACCCACGGGTAGATGTGTTCGGCCAGGAACGGCACCAGCACGAACAGGCCCCACATGCCGTAGATGATCGACGGGATGCCAGCGAGCAGTTCGATTGCGGAGCCGACCGGCCCGCGCAGCCATTTTGGGGCGATTTCGGTCAGGAACATCGCGATGCCGAAGCTGACCGGCACGGCGATGACCATGGCGATGACCGCCGTCACAATCGTGCCGTAGATCGGCACCAGCGCACCGAAGTCCTGCAGCACCGGATCCCAGGCGTCGCGCCAGAGGAAGCCGATGCCGAATTTCTGGAATGCGTCGCGACCGCCCCAAAGCATCGAAAGCGCAGCGGCGGCGAGGGACACGAGTACCAGCAGGCCGGCGCCGGTGACCAGCCAGCGGAAGCCGCGATCAGCGCGCGCGTCCAGGACGTCGCGGTGGCCGGCGGCAGTGGAGGGGAGGGTTGTGGCGTTCATCGGTGTCCGGGAACCGCGGGGAAAAAAGGGGCAACGGCAAGGGCGACCGCAGTCGCCCTTGCTTCAAACGGACCGGTGCTGCGGACGGGCCGGGTACGCCCTTCGGGATCGCCGGCCATGCAAGTCAGCGCTTGATCTCGCTCGCCCAGTACGCCTCGACCTGTGCGACAAGCGGCTTCGGCAGGGGCACGTAATGCAGTTCGGCCGCTTGCGGTTGGCCGTTCTCGAGCGCCCACTTGAAGAAATCAAGCGCATCCTGCGAACGCTTCGCGTCCTTGGGCTGCTTGTACATCAGGATGAAGTTGGTTGCCGCCACGGGCCACGAGGCGGCGCCAGGGGCATTGGTGATGACCAGGCTGAAGTCTTTCGCGTTGGTCCAGTCTGCGCTGGCAGCCGCGGCCTGGAACGATTCTGCGCTGGGCTGCACCCATTGACCCGCAGCGTTCTGCATCGAGGCGTACGCCATGCCCGTCTCCGTGGCGTAGGCCAGTTCGACATAACCGATGCCACCCTTGACCTGCTTTACGTAGGCGGCGACCCCTTCGTTGCCCTTGCCGCCGATGCCGACGGGCCAGTTGACCGAAGTGCCTTCGCCGACCTTGGACTGCCACTGCGGGCTGACCTTGGCGAGGTAGTTCACCCAGTTGAACGTCGTGCCCGAACCATCGGAGCGGTGGACAACATTGATCTTCAGGTCTGGCAGGGTCGTGCCCGGATTGAGGGCGACGATCGCAGGGTCGTTCCACTTGCCGACCTTGCCCAGGAACATGTCGGCGATCAGTGGCCCTGTCAGGCGCAACTGGCCCGCCTTGATACCTTCGAGGTTGACCACCGGCACCACGCCGCCGATTGCCGACGGGAACTGCGCCAGCCCGGCCTCAGTTAACTCCTCGGGCGACAGCGGCTTGTCGGAGCTGCCGAAGTCGACCGTCGCGGCCTTGATCTGGGCAATACCGCCGCCGGAACCGATCGACTGGTAGTTGATCTTCGCGCCGGTCGCCTTGTTGTAATCGTTCGACCACTTCGACAGCAGCGGGTAGATGAACGTCGCGCCCGCGCCGGTGATCTGAACGTTGATCCGGTCGCCAGCCGGTCCTGCCTCGGCCGGAGCCGGCACGGTCGCGTCAGTGGCGGCGACCGGTGTGTCGCTTCCGGGCTTGCAGCCGACGACGGCCAAGGAGATCCCCAGAGACAGGGTGGCGATGTGGATCGGCGAGAGCTTCATGCACTAACTCCATCGTGGAAAGGTGCCGAAATGCGGTCGGCAGTGCCGCTATCAGATGATGTTTTTGTTACACCGTAATGACAGCGGCCTGGTAATCGGACGTCGCCATTGCGTGAGGGCCATGGAAAACGGGCCCGAGGGCCCGTTTTCCTGTACAGCCTGTCGGGAGTTGCTGGCCTTAGTAGGCCATGTTCTGCGTCCAATACCCTTCGATCTGCTCCACCAGCGAGTCGGGCAGTGGCACGTAGTCGAGCTTCTTGGCCTGCGCGTCGCCGTTGGCATAGACCCAACGGAAGAATTCCTTGGCGTTCTTGGCGCCGGCGGCGTTCTTCGGCTGTTTGTACATCAGGATGAAGTTGGTAGCGGTGATCGGCCAGGCATTGGCGCCCGGGGCATTGGTCATCACCAGGTAGAAGTCCTTGGCGGTCTTCCAGTCGGCACTGGCGGCCGCGGCCGAGAACGTCTCGTCCGACGGCAGCACGAAATTGCCGGCGGCGTTCTTCAGGCGCGCGTACGACATATTGTTCTGCAGCGCGTACGACAGTTCGACGTAGCCAATGCCGCCCTGGATCTGCTTGACGTAGGCGGCAACGCCTTCGTTGCCCTTGCCGCCGATCCCGGCCGGCCACTTCACCGACGTGCCTTCGCCGACCTTGGACTTCCACTCTTCGTTGACCTTGGACAGGTAGTTGGCGAAGTTGAACGTGGTGCCAGAACCGTCGGAACGATGCACGATGGTGATCTTCTTGGCCGGCAGCTTGACGCCGCCGTTGAACGCGACGATCGCCGGATCGTTCCACATCGTGATCTTGCCGAGAAAGATGTCGGCAAGCACTTCGCCGCTCAGCTTCATCGCGCCCGGGGCCACGCCCGGGACGTTGATCACCGGGACCACGCCGCCAATGACCGACGGGAACTGCGCAAGGCCGAACTTGGCCAGTTCTTCTGGCTTGAGCGGGGCGTCGGACGAACCGAAGTCGACGGTGCCGGCCTTGATCTGGGCGATGCCGCCGCCGGAGCCGATCGACTGGTAGTTGATGCGCTTGCCGGCAGTCTTGGCGTAGTCGGCCGACCACTTCGACATGACCGGGTAGACGAACGACGCACCGGCGCCGGTGGCGTCTGCGGCCTGGGCATTGGCGGCGAACGCGGTCGCGAGGGCGAGCGCGGCAACGCGGAATTTGATCGTGTTGAACACGGGGGCGGCTCCAGTAGGGGGATGCGACGGCGGGTACGACCCGCTCGCCGTGCATTGCATAACGGCGAGATGACAAGCCCGCGTACGAAGAATGACTCCGCGGTGACAGCTGTCATCGGCGAAAGAAAGGGCGCGACACCGGCCGCGCCCAAACAATGGATCGAAAGAGTGGATTGATTACCAGTAGAACTGCACGCGGGCTTCGAGGATGTCCGGGCTGTCGTCGACCACGCTGTTGAAGGTGCGGTTGTTGTTGGCCGGGTTTTCGGAGTAGGTGGCGCTGCTCTTGCCGGTGTAGCGCGAACTGTCGACCTTCACGTAGTTCAATGCGAACTTGAAGTTCGAGTGCCAGTACCAGTTCACGCCCAGGGTCACGGTGTCCATCTTGCCGCCGAGCGCGCCCACGACGATCGGTGCGGAGGTCGGCGTTGCGCCCGCGCGGAGGCTGCCGTCGTTGAGGTCGATGGTGTCGTAGCGCAAGCCCACCTGCCACATCCCCGAGCTCGGCTCGTCAGGCAGCGGGGTGGTCGGCACGCCGGCCTTGTAGCCCCAGGTCTCGCCGGTGATGTTGTAGACGCCGCCGATGTATCCGCCACTGCCGCTGAAGTCCTCGGCACCCGTGCCGTACCGCTTGACGTTGGTCTTCATCCACTCGCCCTGCAGCTTGAACGGACCGTGGACCCAGAAGCTTTCCACGCCCCCGGTCGAGACCCGGTCGGTGTTCTTCATGTCGCCGGTATCGACCAGGCGCACGGTGGCCAGGTCCGCGTCGGGTCGGGCACGCAAACGGTAGGTGTCCATGTCGGTGTCGTAATCGACGTAAGACAGGCCCAAATGCAGGATGCTGCCCTTTTCGTTGATTGGCGCCCATGTCCCGCGCGCGCCAAAACCAGTGCCCGAAGCGAGGTTGCGGGTGAGTTCGCGGCCGAAATACGAGCCGGTGATGCTCCAGTTGGCGTCACCGACGCTGTAGGCGGCGCCGAGGCGGCGGGCCACGCCGAACGTGTTGGTGATCGCCGCCTTGGCAATGTAGTCGTTGTTCTTGGTCGAGGACAGCTCTTCCAGGCTGTTGGGCTGCTTGAACTGGCCGAGCTGCACGTACGTGTTGGAGTCGCCGGCGAGCTTGTACTTGGCGTTGACGTCCAGGTATTTGTTTGCCTTGGCGTCGTAGCCGAGCACCCACTCGACATTGCCCGGACCCTTGCCCTTCAGCACGATCTCGGCACGGCGCATTTCGAACTCGGTGTTCTTGCCGTCGTTGTTGGTGGACGGGGCGTTGAGATCCTGGATGTCATTGTTGAACCAGTTACCATCGGCCTGCACCAGGCCTTCGAAGCTGACATCGGAATCGGCGATCACGTCGATCGCGATTTCTGCATGGGCTGCCGGGGCGACCAGAACGGCGAGCAGCGCGATGGAAAGGGTGTGGCGGGAGAGTTTCATGACTGGCTCGGAGGCGATGGAGGGGACGCCGCGAAGCCTAGGGTGTGAAAGTTGCGTAAATGTGACAGTGCTGACTTATTTCGCCGGCGTGACGCGCAGATGACGTCCCCGCCGCGCGTGGGGGCCAGGCAGGCTGGGCATGGCGCTCAATCCGCGATCGCCGCCGGCTCTCCCGGCGTCTTGTCACGAAACCGGCACAAGTGGCGGATCGCGCAATGCGGGCAATCCGGTTTGCGCGCCTTGCACACGTAGCGGCCATGCAGGATCAGCCAGTGGTGGGCGTCGTGCAGGTAGTGCGTTGGCACCGCCCTGAGCAGGCCGTCCTCGACCGCGCGCACCGTCCTGCCCGGCGCCAAGCCGGTGCGATCGGCGACCCGGAAGATATGGGTGTCGACGGCGATGGTCGGCGCTCCGAAGGCAGTGTTGAGCACCACGTTGGCGGTCTTGCGGCCGACCCCGGGCAGCGCCTCGAGTGCCGCGCGGCCGGACGGTACGTCGCCGCCATGGCACTCGATCAGTTGCCGCGCCGCCGCCACCACGTTGGCGGCCTTGGTGTTGAACAGGCCGATGCTGGCGATGTAAGGCTTCAGTCCTTCGACGCCGAGCGCGGCGATCGCCTGCGGGGTGTTGGCCACCGCGAACAGCTTGCGGGTGGCCTTGTTGACGCCGACGTCGGTGGTCTGCGCCGATAGCGTCACCGCGACCAGCAGTTCGTAAGGGCTGGAGTAGTCGAGTTCCGTGGTGGGGTGGGGGTTCAGTGCCTTCAGCCGGGCGAACAGCTCTTCCACTTCGGCGGCGGTGAGCCGCGCGCCGCGGCGCTTCCGCGCCGGCGATTGCGGTGGCGGTGGCTGGAGGGTGGTCCGGCTCACGTGCCTCGGCGCTCGGCGGCCTTGGCCTTGGCCCGCGCCAGCGCCGCAGACGCGGCCGATGGCAGTGACGGCCCGGTCGTCACCGCCGGATCCCCGTCGACGCGCCGCGCCGGCACGCGCTTCGCGGCGCGTTCCTCCGTGCGGCGTTGAAGGCGAGCATTGCGATCGAGATATCGCTGCCGCGACGCGAAGGCGGCCACGCGCGCATCGCGTGCGTGACGCCGGACGGCAGTGCAGGCCGGGCTGCAACCAGCGCATTCCTCGCCGTCGAGCAGGCCGGCGGATATTGAAAGGTCCACATCGCCGGCGAGCAGTGCTGCGGCCACCGCATGCGCGCTCGCGCCGTCAGGATCGGTGCAACCGCAAGCCGGGCAGCGCACGGCGATACTCACTTGCCGGTGAACGCCGGTTTGCGGCGCTCGAGGAATGCGCCGGTGCCTTCGCGCATGTCGTCCGTCGAGAACATCAGGCCGAACTGCGCGGACTCGTATTCGAGGCCTTCTTCGATGCCGCATTCGCCGCCGATGTTGATGCAGTCGAGCATGCCACGCAGTGCCAGCGGCGCCGCCTGCGCCAGTTGTCCGGCCAAGGCCATGGTCTCGGCTTCGAGCTGGTCCGCGGCCACCACCCGATTGACGATGCCCAGCTCGCGGGCGCGGTGGGCGTCGATGGGGGTGCCGAGCAGGCACAGTTCCAGGGTCGCGGCGCGGCCGGCCAGTCGCAGCAGGCGCTGGGTGCCACCGAAGCCGGGAATCAAGCCGAGGTTGATTTCCGGTTGGCCGAGCTTGGCAGTCTCGCTGGCCACGCGCAGGTGGCAGCACATCGCCAGTTCGAGTCCACCGCCGAGCGCGAACCCGTTCAGCATCGCGATCACCGGCTTGGGCATACGCTCCACGCGCCGCATCATGCGTTGCCCGCGCAGCGAAAAATCGCGCCCCTGCACTGGGGTCAAGGCATTCATCTCGGCGATATCGGCGCCCGCGACAAATGCCTTTGGGCCACCGCCGGTCAGCACCACCACCCGCACGGCGGGGTCGATGGCGGCGTCATCAAAGGCCGCGTGCAATGCATCGAGCGTGGCCAGGTTGAGAGCGTTCAGCTTGTCCGGACGGTTGATGGTGACCAGGCGGACGGCACCGTGGTCGGTGATCAGCAGGGGGGAATCGGTCATGGGGGTGCCGGATGGGAAGGGGGAATCGCCCGCGGAACTCCGCGGCATGGGGGCTGTCTGAGCCGGTGGCGTCAGTGGCGGTTAAGCGCAGGCGTCGTTATCCTAGCGCGTCGTTCGGGGTGGTTCGACCGAATGAGCAATCCTAGAGATACCCCCATGGGCGGTCTCACCGCTTCATATTCCCGCGGCGTTCCATCCGCCGCAGGTCCTACACCGGAGGTTTCACCGAATGAAGTTGCGTTTGATTGCCGTCGTCGTCACGGCCCTGGTACTGAGTGCCGGCAATGCCGCCGCCCAGGACACCTCATCGGAAAAGGGCAAGCTCAGCTACGCGCTGGGTTACGACCTTGGCCGCAACGCCAGCGAAAGCGGCGAACAGCTCGATGTGAACACGATCGTCAAGGGCCTGCAGGACGGCTATGCCAAGAAGGCGCCCTCGGTCCCGGTCGAGCAGCTCAAGACCGCCGTGCAGAACATGCAGCAGCGCCAGCAGGCCAAGGCCAAGGCGGAGTACGAAAAGGCCGCCGCCGCCAACAAGACCCGGAGCGACAGCTACATCGCCGCGAACAAGGCCAAGGCCGGCGTCAAGACCCTGCCCAGTGGCGTCCAGTACCGCGTGATCGAAGTCGGTAGTGGCGCCAAGCCGAACCAGGCCAATACCGTGCAGCTCGAAGTCGCCGGTCCGTATCCGTGGGGCGAGCGCCAGACGCCGGCGCGCCCGGCCCAGCCGATCGCAGCGATCAAGGTCAGCGAGATCGAGATGCCCGCGATGCGCGAAGTGTTGCTGCAGATGCCGGCTGGCTCGAAGTGGGAAGTCACGCTGCCGGCCGACAAGGCCTATGGCGCCGACCCGCGCACGCCGTTCCCGCCGAACGTGGCCGTGCAGTTCGAGATCAAGCTGATCGGCGTCAAGTAATTCCATTGCTGCATCGCGTTATCGTTGCGCCGGCCCTGCCGGCGCAACTTTTTTGTGGCTCGGGTCCATTCCGGGCCGCGCCGTGGCCCTTGCCGCTCCCACGGCCGCCGACGCCCCCACGGCCATGATCGCCCCCTGGGCGCAGGCCTTACAGTGATGCCATGAATCCGAATTTCCGCGCCGTCCTCAGTCCCTGCATCGGCACCTGCAGCCTGGACGACGATGGCTTGTGCGAAGGTTGCCTGCGCAACACCGGGGAGATTGCCCGCTGGTCGCAGATGAGCGATGCCGAACGCCTGCGGATCATGGAGATCGTGTTGCCCGATAGGCAATCGCGACGCCCGTGAACACCCCGCCGGCCGACTGCGCGCATCTGGCCGTAGCGCTGCACGCGCTGGAAGCGCCACCGCAGGGGCCGGGCTGGAACCTGGACGAATTGCATGGATTGCTGCCAAGCGGCGGATTCGCTGCCGCGGCGGTGCTGGTAGGGCTCGTGCCGCGCGGCGAAGGCACCCACGTGCTGCTGACCCGTCGCACCGATGGCCTGCGCCATCATGGCGGCCAGGTGAGTTTTCCGGGTGGCCGCATCGAAGACGGCGATCGCGACGCTGTCGCCGCGGCGCTGCGCGAGACCGGCGAGGAGATCGGCGTGCTCCCTGCGCAGATCGCTCCGATCGGGTTCCTCGATCCGTTGGTCACGATCACCGGCTTCCGCATCGTCCCGGTCGTGGCGATGGTGTCGCCAGCCTATGTGGCAAGACCCGATTCGCGCGAGGTGGCGGATGTCTTCGAGGTGCCGCTGGCGTTCCTGCTCGACCCGGCGAACCTTGCCGCGCACACGTTCGACTGGCTGGGACGACCGCGTGCGGTGTGGGAGTACCGTTATCCGGCGCAACGCATCTGGGGCGCCACCGCGTCCATCCTGCTCAACCTGCGCGAACGACTGGAGGCAAGCCGATGCTGAGGGCGAGGGAAAGCTGGAACACGCTGGTTTCCGCCGAGGCGCTCGCCGCCTCTTTGGGGAGCGAAGACCTGGTGGTGCTCGACGCGCGGTTTTCGCTCGCCGATCCGGGGGCCGGCGAGGCCCTGTACCGTGCCGCGCACATACCCGGGGCGCATCACGCCGACCTCGACCGCGACCTGTCCGACCATCGCAAAACCGGTGAAGGCAGGCACCCTTGGCCCGACGCGGCGGACTTCACCGCCGCGCTGGGAGAGTGGGGCATCACGCCGCAACACCAGGTCGTGGTCTATGACGCCGCCGATGGCGCACTGGCTGCGGCGCGCGCCTGGTTTCTTTTGCGCGCGCTCGGCCATGCCCGGGTGGCGGTACTCGATGGCGGTTGGGCGCGCTGGAATGCGCTCGGGCTGCCGGTGGACGACGCAATACCGAACCGGCCAGTCACGCGCTACGTGGCCAAGTTCGATCGCAGCCGGTTGCTCGATGGCGATGCCGTGCAGGCGCAGCTGGATGCTGGCGGCGTGCTGATCGACGCGCGCGCGACGGAGCGTTTCCGGGGCGAGGTCGAGCCGATCGACCGCGTCGCCGGCCACGTGCCAGGCGCGCGTAATCGCCCCTATGCGGACAACATGCGCGACGGACGCTTCAAGCCCGCCTCCGAACTCACGGCGGAATTCACTCGTGCACTTGGCGGGCACGATCCCGCCACAGTCGTTGTCATGTGTGGTTCCGGGGTCACCGCCTGCCATCACCTGCTGGCGATGGAGCACGCCGGGCTGCACGGCGCCAGGTTGTACCCCGGTTCCTGGAGCGGATGGATCAGTGATCCGCTGCGCCCGGTAGCCACCGGCGCGGCCTGAGCGCCCAGTCGCGAAACTGGCTCTCCCCATGTCGAGGCATGCGGGGCGCTGCAACGCCAACGGCGCCACCGGACCTGCACTGCGCCGGGTGGACGATCCGTCGGGCCGGGTAAGGACGTTCCAACACGGCGACGCCGCCGGGCAATGCGAACATCACGAGCAGCTCGGTGGCCAGCACGGCAAAGAGCACCGATCTTCCCGCTGGCTTGGCATTGGTCGTCCGATCCAACCCTCACTTGCCCAGCTTCGCCACCAGCGCTTTTAGTGCCGACTGGGTCTCCGGTGCGTACCAGCCTTCGATGAACCGGTCGAGCTGGATGTTGTGCGGTTGCAGCGCCTCGACCATGTCGGCGCGTGCGATGGCGCGGGTCTGCAACATCGCCTGGCGCGGCAGTGTCAGCAACTGTGCCAACCAGACGCGCGCACGGAGGGCGACGTTGTCGATCTCGACCAGTTCGTCCACCAGTCCCGCCTGCAGCGCCTGCTCGGCATCAAGCATTTCGCCGGAGACCAGCAGGCGTTCGGCGCGGTTGATTCCGACCACGCGGCGCAGCAAGCGCTGGATCCCTTCCGGTGCCACCAGGCCGACCTGGGTTTCGTTGAGGCCGATCCGGAACGGCCCCGATGCCATCACCCGATAGTCGCAGCACAACGCCAGCACGCAGCCTCCGGCGGGGGCATGGCCGGCCAGCGCCGCCGCCACCGGGATGGGACACGTGGCGAGCGCCATCGCGGCGTCGAAGAACAGCTCCCACGCCGTCATCAATTCATGCCGGTCGTCGCTCAGCGACACCAGGAACGGGACGTCGAGGCCGGCCGAAAACACCTTCGGGCCGCCCGATAGCACCAGGCCGTGCGCGCCGCCGTCGACCGCGGTATCGATCGCCCTGCGCAGGTCCCGGCACAGCCCGGGATGCAGCGCATTGACGGGCGCGCGGGCGAGCCTGAGTTCGATGATGTCGCCGTGCGCGATGACTTCGATGTGGTTCATCGGTTGATCTCCTTGGCCCAGCGGTAACGGACGGTGTAGGTCAGCCGGGTTTCACCGCCGGCGGGCACCGGGACGTCGAACTCGGTGTGCTGCGCATCCTGCTTCTTCGATGGCAGGCTGCTGGCGAGGATCTCCCATTCGCTCCAGCGCGGCAGCGGTTCGATGACGCGGACGTTCACCGCGGTCGGCTTGGCGTTGCCGATGACGATGGTGAACGACTCGGTCAGCGTCCGACCGCTGCGGTCGAGCCGGAAATCGCTGCTCTCGCGCTTGGCGCTCAGGTCGAATGCCTTGCCAACCTCAAGTCGGATCTCCGCGCTTTCAGGCGTGTGGTCGAGCCGCGATTCGCCCAGCAGGTCGGTGCCGTCGAACACGCGCACGCGTCCGGCTGGCAAGGGTTGGCCGAGGCCGGCGGCCTTGCTGTTGTCGAACGCCACCGTGGCGGTTACTGGGAGCGTGCCGGTCGGGCTGCCGACATTGGCTTGCAGCAGCGGCTGCGGCGGCTGCCATTCGGCGCCACCGGCTGCGACCACGTACGCGCGCTCGCAGGCGATCGCCGGGAGCCTGGCGAACAACGCGATGCGCTCGGTGGCGCCCTGCGCCAGTCGCGCGGGGTTGGGGATTTCATAGGCCTGGTACTCGCCAGAGGTGCGCATCGTCGGCATCGCGGCAGCGTCCGCGGACGCGGGTGCCGAAGCGTACATCTCGCGCTCGAGAACTTGAGCCGGGCGTACCCGGCTGGGTTCGCCGGCCACCAGGGTCAGCTTCGCCGAATCAAACGTCACGCCGGAGCGATTCGCCACCAGTGCCGCGCCGTCCAGCATCAGCGAGCAGGTGTCGCCCTTGGCCAGCGTGGCCACGTACTCGGCGCGCCACGCCATACCGCCCATCGGGTAGGTGAGCAGGAAATTGACGTCCCCGGCGCTTGCCGCCCGCACGTTCCATTCCAGCGCAGCCTGTTTCGGCAGCAGCCCATCAGTGTCCAGGATGCTCATGTTGTCGTAGTGGGGGATCAGCTTCACGCGGCCATCGGCGAGCGCCAGCGCCAGGCCGTCGTCAGCGGACAGCAGGGTGCCGCTGTCGCTTTGCCGTGCCCCACCCGAGGTGTGTTCGACCGAGACGCGGTGGCCGATGGCCGTCGCCAGCACGTTGTCGGTACCCGCCAGCGCGGCGACGAAGCGTTGCGATTCCACCGCGACTCCCGCGCCTTGCGGCTGCAACATCGCCGCCTCGACATCCATCGAGGCAGGCACCTTGTTGTCGGCAATTGAATTGCTGCCGGCCTTCAGCGGGTAGCGCAGCCGTCGCTCGACCAATGCATAGCCGGGCATGCCGGCCGCGGGCGCGGACTGTGCCGCCAGCGCCTCGTAGTCGCCGCTGTAGATCGTCACGTGCGTGTCTTCGCGCCGCGCCGTCGTTCCGGCGGCGGTCCGCACGCTGGCCGTGGAGGGGGCTGCCGGGCGTTTTTCCGGCGCGGCAACCTCGGTCGGCTTGCACGCTACCAGTGCGACGGCGATGGCGAGGACAAGCAACGAGCAACGGTGCATCGCGATCTCCTGTGTGGGGCTGTTGGTATCATAGGCTGATGACCACTTTCCGTGCCCTCGCCACTGCGACGCTGTTCGCCGCCGCGCTTTACGCCTTCTCCGCCCGCGCAGGCGAGTGCGCACCGCAGGTGCGCGATGGTTGGGTGCGCCTGCCGCCGATGGCGATGCCGATGATGGCCGGCTTCGGACGCGTCGAAAACCGCTGCAGTGCGCCGATCACCATCGTCGGTGCCCGCAGCCCGGCGTTTGCCGAGGTGTCGCTGCATGAAACCCGCATCGTCGACGGCATCAGCCGCATGCGGGCGCTGCCGGAACTGCGGATTGCGCCGGGCGGCGACGCCACGCTCAGGCCCGGCGGCATGCACCTGATGCTGATGCAGCCGCGCGCGGCGCTGAAGGCCGGCAGCAAGGTCGTGGTGGAGTTCGCGCTGCAGGACGGTGGCACCCTGCGCGGCGAGTTCGTGGTGCGCGCGCCGGGCGAGTGACGCGGGCGAGTGCGGCAGGCGCCGCGCGGCGATTGGTGGCGCTCGGGCGAGACGCGCTTCGCGCAGCGTCCACCGGCATCACGGACCTGGTCGCCAGTGCGGTCCATGACGGCGCAGGATCGCCACCAGTGACGTGAGGTGCCGCGCATGCGGCTCCCGGTTCGGACATCGCAACGTGCTATCTGCCCTGCAGCGGCAATGTGGACATCAGTTCACGCCGGCGAACAGGCCTCCCGCACCGCGTCGGGCAATGGCGCCGAGGTGCCGCTGTCGCGATCGATCCACACCAGCACGATATTGCCATCGCAGTAGGTGATGTCGGGATTGGTGGCTGCGACGATGCGATGGCCGATGCTGACGCTGGTATTGCCCAGGCGCTCGACGAACAATTCGATCGCGACGTCGTTGGGCCATTCGATCGGCCGACGGTAGTTGAGGTGCGCCGCCGCCACGACCGGCGCGACATGCTCGTCCATGCCCTTGCCGGGGAGCGCCAGCAGCCACTGCAATCGCGCTTCCTCCAGGTAGCTGAGGTATTTGGAGTTGTTGACGTGGTTGAACGCATCCAGGTCGCGCCAGCGCACGGGCATGGCGACCCGGATCAGCCGCGCAGGTGGCGCCGCCTCGGGTGCCGGGACATTGACGACCGCGTGTGCGGCGGCTGTTTCAGCGGCGGGTTCATGCGTGCGCTGTGCCGGCTTGCGCTTGCGCGCCGGAGCGGGTGGGGTCGGTTCGGCAGGCTTGCTCATGCGCTGGTCTTGTTCCTGGTCTGCTTGGCTGCCGGCTTGGTCGCCGCCTTGGTCGCTGGCTTGGTCGCCGGGTTGCGGGCCGGCTTGGCGCCGGCCTGTCCCAGCAACGGGGCGAGGAAGCGGCCCGTGTGCGAATGGGGGAGTTCGGCGATCTGTTCGGGTGTTCCGGTGGCCAGGATCATGCCGCCGCGATGGCCGCCTTCGGGGCCCAGGTCGATGACCCAGTCCGCGGTCTTGATCACGTCGAGGTTGTGCTCGATCACCACGACCGTGTTGCCGTCGTTGCGCAGGCGGTGCAGCACGGCCAGCAGGTGCTCGATGTCATGGAAGTGCAGGCCGGTGGTGGGCTCGTCGAGGATGTACAGCGTCTGCCCGGTATCGCGCCGCGACAGTTCCTTCGAGAGTTTGACGCGCTGGGCCTCGCCGCCCGACAGCGTGGTCGCCGATTGGCCGAGCTTGATGTAGCTCAGGCCGACGTCGATGAGCGTTTCGAGCTTGCGCGAGATTGACGGGATCACCTCGAAAAGGGTCAGGGCGTCCTCGACGGTCATGTTGAGCACGTCGGAGATGTTGTAGCCCTTGTAGAGGATCTCCAGCGTCTCGCGGTTGTAGCGTTTGCCGGCGCAGACGTCGCAGGGGACATAGACGTCGGGCAGGAAGTGCATCTCGACCTTGATCAAGCCGTCGCCCTGGCAAGCCTCGCAGCGGCCGCCGCGCACGTTGAAGCTGAAACGGCCGGGCGAATAACCGCGCGCGCGAGATTCCGGCACCTGCGCGAACAGCTCGCGCAGCGGCGTGAACAGGCCGGTGTAGGTGGCCGGATTGGAGCGCGGAGTACGCCCGATCGGCGACTGGTCGATGTCGACGACCTTGTCCCACAGCTCGATGTTCTCGTACGACTTGTGCGGCGCCACGGTCTGCGACGCGCCGTTGAGTTCGTTGGCCGCGATCGTGTAAAGGGTGTCGTTGATCAGCGTCGACTTGCCGGAGCCCGACACACCGGTGACGCAGGTGAACAGCCCGGCGGGGATCGCCAGGTTGACGTTCTTGAGGTTGTTGCCGCTGGCGCCGTGCAGGTGGAACGTGGCCTTGGGGTCGGGCTTGTGGCGCTTGGCCGGCACCTCGATGCGGCGCTTGCCGCTGAGGTATTGCCCGGTCAGCGAGCGTGGCGCCTTGAGGATGTCGGCGTACTGGCCTTGGGCGATCACCTCGCCGCCATGCACGCCGGCGCCCGGGCCGATGTCGACGATGTAGTCCGCCAGGCGGATGGCCTCCTCGTCGTGCTCGACGACGATCACGGTGTTGCCCAGGTCGCGCAGGCGCGTCAGCGTGCCCAGCAGGCGTTCGTTGTCGCGTTGGTGCAGTCCGATCGACGGCTCGTCGAGCACGTACATCACCCCCACCAGCCCCGCGCCGATCTGCGATGCCAGCCGGATGCGCTGGGCCTCGCCTCCGGACAGTGAGTCGGCCTTGCGCTCCAGCGTCAGGTAGTCGAGGCCGACGTCGATCAGGAACCGCAGGCGGTCGCCGATCTCCTTGACGATCTTGATTGCGACTTCGCCGCGCCAGCCCGGCAGGTTGAGGCCGTGGAAAAACGTCAGCGCTTCGTCGATCGGCAGCACCACCAGGTCCGACAACGGCCGCTCGGCGACGAACACGTTGCGCGCGGCGCGATTGAGGCGCGCGCCGCCGCACTCGGTGCACGAGCGTTCGCTGACGTACTTGCCCAGTTCCTCGCGCACCGCGGCCGACTCGGTCTCGCGATAACGGCGCTCCAGGTTCGGCACGATGCCTTCGAAACGATGCTTGCGCTGGCTGCGGCTGCCGCCCTCGGTGAAATACGTGAACGTGAGCAGGTCAGTGCCGCTGCCGAACAGCACCGCGTTGCGGACGTTGGCGGAAAGCGACTGCCAGGGCGTGTCGACGTCGAATCCGTAGTGCTTGGCCAGCGACTGGATCAGCTGGAAGTAATACGCATTGCGTCGATCCCAGCCGCGCACCGCGCCGGCCGACAGCGACAGTTCCGGATGCACGACCACGCGCGCGGGATCGAAGAACTGCGCCACGCCGAGCCCGTCGCAGGTCGGGCAGGCGCCCATCGGCGAGTTGAACGAGAACAGCCGGGGTTCCAGCTCCGCCAGCGAGTAGTCGCAGACCGGGCAGCTGTACTTGGAGGAGAACAACAGCGGCGCGCCCTCGGGGTTGTCGAGCGACAGCACCGACGCCATGCCGTCGCCGAGCTTGAGCGCGGTCTCGAACGACTCGGCCAGGCGCTGCTTCAGGTCCTCGCGCGGCCGGAAGCGGTCGATCACCGCCTCGATCGTGTGCTTGGCGCGCAGCGCCAGTGGCGGCACCGCGTCGATCTCGTGCAGCACGCCGTCGACGCGCACGCGCACATAGCCCTGCGCGCGCAGCAGGTCGAACACCTGCGCGTGTTCGCCCTTGCGTTCGCGGATCACCGGCGCCAGCAACATGTAGCGCTGCTCCGCGTCGAGCGCGAGCACCGCGTCCACCATCTGGCTGACCGTCTGCGCTTCCAGGGGGTAATGGTGGTCGGGGCAGCGCGGGCTGCCCACCCGGGCGTACAGCAGGCGCAGGTAGTCGTAGATCTCGGTGATCGTGCCGACGGTCGAGCGCGGGTTGTGCGACGTGGCCTTCTGCTCGATCGCGATCGCCGGCGACAGGCCCTCGATATGGTCGACATCGGGCTTTTCCATCACAGAAAGGAACTGCCGCGCATACGACGACAGCGACTCGACATAGCGGCGCTGGCCTTCGGCGTAGATCGTGTCGAACGCCAGCGACGACTTGCCCGATCCCGACAAGCCGGTGATCACGATCAGCTTGTCGCGCGGCAGGTCGAGGTCGATGTTCTTGAGGTTGTGCGTCCGCGCGCCGCGGATGCGTATGAAGTCCAGCGCCATCAGGAACCTGCCAGGGGGGAGGGTCGCCATTGCGTCGCAACGGCCAACCGGTGAGCGTATCGAGTGCACGAACTGGGGGCAAATCCGCGAAATGGAAGCTTCGCGGAGGCGTACGGCATCCGCTGAACGCGGTGGGGTGAGGCCGCTGGAGCCCATTGAGCTGCGGCCCAAGACCGCGGCTAACCGGGGCCAGTTGCCGTAACCCGCTGAAGGATCTACAATTCCGCTTCTGTCCGCCTTCCATCGGCGCGGCAGCGACCAAAAAATAACTACAGAGGAATACGGTCATGTACGCAGTACTAGTCACCGGCGGTAAGCAATACCGCGTCATGAAGGGCGAGACGCTGCGCGTCGAACTCCTTGATGTCGAAGCCGGCAAAGAGATCACCTTCGACCAGGTGTTGATGTTGGGCGACGGCGAAGGCGTGACCCTCGGCGACGCGCTCAAGGGCGCCACTGTCAGCGCGAAGGTCGTCGGTCATGGCCGTGCGGACAAGATCCGCATCGTCAAGTTCCGTCGCCGCAAGCACCACCGGAAGCAGATGGGTCACCGTCAGCACTACACCGAAATCGAGATCACCGGCATTGCCGGTGGCGACAAGAAGTAAGGAGAACCAGTCATGGCACATAAAAAGGGCGTAGGTTCTTCGCGCAACGGCCGCGACTCCAACCCGAAGTATCTGGGCGTGAAGATCTATGGTGGCCAGGCGATCGATGCCGGCAATATCATCATTCGTCAGCGTGGCACCCAGTTCCATCCGGGCATGGGCGTCGGCCTGGGCCGCGACCATACCCTGTTCGCGCTGATCAACGGCAAGGTCGAGTTTTCGATCAAGGGCCCGAAGAAGCGCCGCACGGTCAGCGTCGTCGCCGCGTAATCGCGAAGCGCCGATCTACGAGGGCCCCGCTTCGGCGGGGCTTTTCGTTTGTGATGCGGTCGTTTGTGCTGCCGTCGTTTGTGATGCTCCCCCGCATGAATTCTAATAGTGACTTATGAAACTCGTTGACGAAGCCGAAATCCAGGTCATTGCAGGCAACGGTGGCAATGGCTGCGTGGGGTTCCGCCGTGAGAAATACATCCCGCTGGGCGGCCCCGATGGCGGCGACGGCGGCAATGGCGGCAGCGTGTGGGTGGTCGCGGACGAAAACCTCAGCACCCTGGTCGATTTCCGCCACCAGAAGCTGTTCCGCGCCCCGCGCGGCGAGAACGGCATGGGCCGGCAGGCGTATGGCAAGGGTGGCGAGGACCGCACCATCATCGTGCCCGTGGGCACCGTGATCATCAATGTCGAGACCGACGAGGTGATCGGCGACCTCACCCGGCACGGCGACCGCCTGCTGGTGGCCAAGGGCGGCAAGGGCGGCCTGGGCAACATGCACTTCAAGAGTTCGGTCAACCGGTCGCCGCAGAAGGCGCTGCCGGGCCTGCCGGGCGAGGAGCGCACGCTCAAGATGGAGCTGAAGCTGCTGGCCGACGTCGGCCTGCTGGGCTTCCCGAACGCGGGCAAGAGCACCTTCATCCGCGCGGTGTCGGCGGCGACGCCCAAGGTCGCGGATTATCCGTTCACCACGTTGTACCCAAACCTCGGCGTGGTCAGCGTCGAGCAGTACCGCAGCTTCGTGATCGCCGACATCCCGGGCCTGATCGAAGGCGCAGCGGAAGGCATCGGGCTC
The DNA here is from genome assembly GCA_038248955.1 of Lysobacterales bacterium. Classification (GTDB taxonomy): domain Bacteria; phylum Pseudomonadota; class Gammaproteobacteria; order Xanthomonadales; family Xanthomonadaceae; genus Lysobacter_K. Next base: position 4,258 of record JBBRWW010000026.1, on the reverse strand, counting down.
GGGGCGCAGTTCCTGCGCCACCTGCAGCGCACGCACCTGCTGCTGCACCTGGTCGACATTGCGCCGATGGAGGGTGGCGTCGAGGGCGTGTCGCCGGCCGAGCAGGTGCGCGCGATCGAGCGCGAGCTGCTCAAGCATGACCCGGAGTTGCTGCAGAAGCCCCGCTGGCTGGTGCTCAACAAGGCCGACCTGCTGCTGGAGGAAGAGCAGCAGGCGGCGGCGCAGGCGGTGATCGACGAACTCGGCTGGCAGGACCGCTGGTACCTGGTCTCGGCGATCGGGCGCGAGGGTACGTGGGCGATCATGCCCGACGTGATGGCGTTCCTCGACCGCCAGCGGGCGGACGCCGCGGAAGCGGAAGCCAATTCCAGTGCGCCGTGACGGCGGCGAAGCGTTGACGGAAAAGCCGGCCGAAGCCGGCTTTTCGCCTTTTGGTGCCCCGGCGCGGCATGTGGTGCCCCGGGATTTCCAGGCCAACAAAAACCCGGCCGGAGCCGGGTTCTCGATGGTCGACGCCGAAGGCGAGCGATCAGGCGGCTTGCAGCGCCTTGATGCGTGCGTTCAGGCGGCTCTTGTGGCGGGCAGCCTTGTTTTTGTGGATCAGGCCACGCGCGCTGAAACGGTCGAGGATCGGCTGGGCGGCGGCAAAGGCGGTCTTGGCGCTGGCGGCGTCGTTCTCGCCGAGGGCCTTCAGCACCTTCTTGACCGCGGTGCGGAGCATCGAACGCTGGCTGCCGTTACGGGCGTTGCGCACGATGGCCTGCTTGGCGCGCTTCTTGGCGGACTTGATGTTTGCCACGGAGAATTCCTGAGAAATTTAGTACAGATGGATGGTGCGAGGAAAATGCAGTTACGGAAAATCAGGCAGTTACGGAAAATCAGACCCAAAATTATGGGCGCTTCAGCGGCTTGGGTCAACTGCCACGATCCACGGAGTCCTGCATGAAGCCGCCACGGATGATCCGGGGGGTCTTGTCGTTCAGCAGCATGACGATGATCTCGAGGATCCTGGGGCTGGTCCGGGACATCGCGATCAACAGCGCCTTCGGCGCCAACGCCGCTACGGATGCCTTCTGGGTGGCGTTCCGCATCCCCAACTTCATGCGGCGGCTGTTCGCCGAAGGCTCGTTCTCGACCGCGTTCGTGCCGGTATTCACCGAGGTCAAGGAAACCCGCCCACATGCGGACCTCAAGGTCCTGATGGCGCGGGTGTCGGGCACCCTCGGCGGGGTGCTGCTCGTGGTGACGGCGCTGGGCCTGGTGTTCACGCCGCAGCTGGCGGCCGTGTTCAGCCCCGGCGCGATCGACGACCCGGCCAAGTTCGGGCTCACCGTCGACCTTTTACGGCTGACGTTCCCGTTCATCCTGTTCGTATCGTTGACCGCATTGTCGGGCGGGGCGCTCAACAGCTTCCACCGTTTCGGCCTGCCGGCGCTGACGCCGGTGATCCTCAATCTGTGCATGATTGCTGGTGCGTTGTGGCTGGCGCCGAAATTGCGGGTGCCGATCACCGCGATGGGCTGGGCGGTGCTGGTCGCCGGGGTCCTGCAGCTGATCTTCCAGCTGCCCGCGCTGCGCGGGCTCGACCTGCTGACGCTGCCGCGCTGGGGCTGGAGCCACCCGGACGTGCGCAGGGTGATGAAACTGATGGTGCCGACGCTGTTTGGCTCGTCGGTCGCGCAGGTCAACCTGCTGCTCGATACCGTGATCGCGTCGCTGCTGTATGCCGGCTCGCAGACCTGGTTGTCGCAGGCCGACCGATTCCTGGAGTTGCCGCTGGGCCTGTTCGGTGTCGCGCTGGGGACCGTGATCCTGCCATCTCTGGCGCGTCATCACGTCAACGTCGACCGCGACGGCTTCTCCAAGGCGCTCGACTGGGGCCTGCGCACCACGCTGCTGATCGCCCTGCCGGCGATGCTCGGGTTGATGCTGCTGGCGCAACCGCTGGTGGCGACGCTGTTCCAGCACGGCCAGTTCAGCGCCTTCGATACGCGGATGACCGCGTTGTCGGTGCTCGGCCTGAGTTTTGGCCTGCCCGCGTTCGCGCTCGTCAAGGTCGTTTTGCCGGCGTTCTACGCGCGCCAGGACACGCGCACCCCGGTGCGCGCGGGCATCGCATCGCTGGTCGCGAACATGCTGTTGAACGGACTGTTCCTGGGCGTGCTGTACCTGCTGTGGGTAACGCCGGAGTTGCGCCGAGGTGGCGTATTGGCCGCGCTGGAGCAGACCCAGGGATTGCACCTCGCGTTGGGCCTGGCGAGCGCGCTGGCCAGTTACCTCAACCTCGCCCTGCTGTGGCGCTGGCTGCGGCAATCAGGCGTCTACCAGCATCAACCCGGCTGGCGGCGATATGTACTGCGCCTCGCGCTGGCGTGCGTGGCGATGGCCGCGGCACTGATGCTCGGCCTGCACTGGACGCCGGACTTCACCACCATGGACGTCGTATCGCGCATCGCATACCTCGCCACGCTGGTGGTGGGCGGGGTCGCGATTTACGTCGTCGCGTTGCTGATGCTGGGTTTCCGGCTGCGCGACATGCGTGAGCACTGAGCCGCCGGGTTCGGCGACAGGCAGCGGCGGCTATACTTGAAACCAATGAGCAGGCTGTTTCGTGACGTCGATGGCGGGTGCCGATACCCGCGCGGCAGTGTGGTGTGCATCGGCGCCTTCGACGGCCTGCATCTTGGGCACCAGGCGTTGGTGCGCCACGCTGTGGAGCGCGCGCGCCTGCTGGATGTGCCGGCGCTGGCGTTGAGTTTCGAGCCGTTGCCGCGCGAATTCTTCGCCGGCCACAGTCCGCCGCCGCGCCTGCTGCTGCCGCGCGCGAAAGTGGAAGGGCTGTTGCGGCTGGGCGCCGATCAGGTGGGCCTGCTGCGCTTCGATGCGCGGCTGAGTGCCTTGGGCGGCGAGGATTTCATTTCACAGGTATTGGTCGACGCGCTGCGGGCCCGCGAAGTCTGGGTCGGGCCCGGATTCCGCTTCGGCAAGGGCCGCGCCGGCGACATCGCCTTGCTGCAGCGCATGGGCAGCCAGTGCGGGTTCGTGGCAGGCGCGATTGCCCCGGTGCACCTGGACGGCGAGCGCGTGTCGAGCACCCGTATTCGCGCCGCACTGCAGGCCGGCGCGTTCGACACCGCGGCGCGGCTGCTCGGGCGGCCCTATGCGATCGGCGGGCGGGTCGTGCGCGGCAAGCAGTTGGGCCGCACGCTGGGGTTTCCGACCGCCAACCTGCGCCTGGCCGGCAAGACGCCGGCGCTTTCGGGCATTTATGCGAGCTGGGTGCATGGCGTCGGCGACCGGCCATGGGCATCGGTGTCCAGCCTGGGTACGCGGCCCACGGTCGACGGTGTCGAGCCATTGCTCGAAGCGCACCTGTTCGACTTCGATGGCGACCTCTACGGGCGCCGCATCGAGGTCGAGTTCGTCGCCAAATTGCGCGACGAACAGAAATTCACCGATCTGGCTGCATTGACTGATCAAATGCACCGCGATGCCGGCCAGGCCCGCGCCATCCTCATGCAAGACCACCGACGAGCTTTCGCGTGAACGACACCGCCCCGAACCAGTACAAGTCCAGCCTGAACCTGCCGGCCACCGATTTCCCGATGCGCGGCGACCTGCCCAAGCGCGAGCCCGAGACGCTCGCGCGCTGGGAAGGCGAGGGCCTGTACCAGCGCATCCGCGAGAAGACCGGCGGTCGCGCGCGCAGCTTCGTGCTGCACGACGGCCCGCCCTACGCCAACGGCGCGATCCATATCGGCCATGCGGTCAACAAGGTGCTCAAGGACATCGTGGTCAAGTCGAAGCTGCTGGCCGGCTTCGACGCGCCGTACGTGCCGGGCTGGGACTGCCACGGCCTGCCGATCGAGATCGCGATCGAGAAGAAATACGGCAAGGTCGGCGACAAGCTCGATGCCACCGCGTTCCGGCAGAAGTGCCGCGAGTACGCCGGCGAGCAGGTCGCCCTGCAGCGACAGGACTTCAAGCGCCTGGGCGTGCTGGGCGACTGGGAAAATCCGTACCTGACGATGGACTTCCGTTACGAGGCCGACATGCTGCGGTCGCTGGCGAAGATCGTCGAGCGCGGCCACCTGCTGCGCGGCGCCAAGCCGGTGCACTGGTGCTTCGATTGCGGTTCGGCGTTGGCCGAGGCCGAGATCGAGTACGCCGACAAGCAATCGCCGACGATCGATGTCGCCTATGCCGCGCGCCGCCCGGTGCAGCTCGCCGCGCTGTTCCAGGTGGGTGTCGATGACGC
>JBBRWW010000025.1:0-25730 GCA_038248955.1 Lysobacterales bacterium | reverse complement strand
GGTCTTCACCTACGTGCTGGCGCTGTCGGCCACCCGGGCGCTGGTGGAGGTGACGCGGTTCTCGACGCAGCCGGTGGGCGCGGCCGAATTTGTTCCCGATCTGGACGCCCTGCTGGAAGCGCGCGGCTGGTCGCGGGCCGAAGTGCTGCGCAGGGAAGCGGCGATCCTGCCCATGGGCCTGCCGGCCGCGGCCAGCGCAGGCAACGTGCGCGGCGTCGTCAGCGCAGGAGTCGGTGCCGGTGCGCTGCGGGCGGCAACGGGCTATGGCTTCCTGCGAATCCAGGCGTGGGCCGAACATTGCGCCGAAGCGCTGATGCAGGGCGGCCCGCCGATGGGTCATCCGGCCGAGCCGAAGCTGCGGGGCTGGATGGATGGCGTGTTCCTGAGGGCGTTGGCGAACCATCCCGAGCGCGCGCCGGAGTTTTTCATTCGGCTGGCGACGACCGTGCCGGGCCCTGCCTTCGTCCGCTTCATGTCCGACCAGGCGAGATGGGCCGACCATGCGCGCATCATCGCCGCGCTGCCGCCGGGACCATTCCTGCAGGCGCTGCAGGCGCGGCCGTTGCGCGCGAGGCTGCCGGCGTGATGCGCCGCTTGCCGGTGGCGATGGCGCCTGAAACCTGGCTGTTCCTTGCGCTGGGGGTGTTCGCCGTAGGCGTGCTGGCGGTGGACGCCGCGGCGCTTCCGGACCAGGCGCTGGTGGTGGTGCTCGCGCTGGCGGTGGCGGTGACCGGCCTGCCGCATGGCGCGCTCGATCCCTGGGTCGCGTGGCGGGTGGGGCTGTGGCGGGGTCGCTGGGGCTTCGTCGCGTTCAACCTGGCTTACGTCGCGATCGCGGCCCTGGTGATCGCGGCGTGGCGGCTCGCACCGGGCCCGAGCCTGGCGCTGTTCCTGGCGATATCGGCATGGCATTTCGCGGGGGATTGGCGAGCAGACCTTCCCCGCTGGGCGCGCGCCGTGGCGGGCTCGGCCCTGTTGGCGCTGCCCGCCTGGCGGTGGCCGGCCCAGGTGGACGCAAGCTTCGCGCTGTTGGCCGGAGCGGACGGCTCGGTGATCGCGGGCTGGCTGGCCGCGGCCGCGCCCTGGCTGGCCGCGGGCATGGCGGCAGTGGCGCTGGTGGCACTGCGCCGCTCACGCGCCACCGCCATCGAACTGACCGCCGTCGCGGTGCTGGCACTGCTGCTGCCGCCGCTGGTCTATTTCATCGTGTACTTCTGCGCACTGCACAGCCTGCGGCACCTGCGCATTGCAGCGCGAGATGCCGACGCCGATTCGAGACGGCGCATGGCGGGCGTGGCGCTGCTGTACACCACGCTGACCTTGATGGCTGCCGCCCTGGCCTGGCCGTGGCTGACGCCGACCGGTGCGCCCGCGTCCGTGCCCGGCACCGACCTGCTGAGGCTGGTGTTCATCGGCCTGGCCGCGCTCACGCTGCCGCACATGCTGGTGGTGATGCTGTCCGAGCGCGCACGGGAAACGCAGCGATGACCCTGATGTCCAAGCGCAAGGAAGGGCATATCGACGCCGTGCTGTCGGGACTGGCCAATGCCCGCGACACCAGCGCCGGCTTCGACCGCGTGCACTTCGAGCACTGTGCGTTGCCCGAACTTGACCTGTCCGACATCGACCTGTCCACGGACTTCCTCGGCAAGAGCCTGCGCCGGCCGTTCCTGATCAGCTCGATGACCGGCGGCCACCTGCACGCCGCCAGGATCAACGCCGTGCTGGCGGAGGCCGCGCAGTCGCTGGGCATCGCCCTGGGCGTGGGCTCGCAGCGGGTCGCGCTTTCGGCAGGCGTCTTCCATGGCACCGACTGCAGCCTGAGGCGGATTGCACCGGACATCGCGCTTTACGGCAACGTTGGCGCGGCACAGCTGCGCGAATACCAGTTCGGGGAAATGCAGCGGGCCGTGGACATGATTGGTGCCGACGCCCTCATCATCCACCTCAACCCGCTGCAGGAAGCCCTGCAGGCCCACGGCGATACCCGCTGGAATGGCCTGTTGCAGCGCCTGCAGCAGCTGTGTGCGCAACTGCCCGTGCCGGTGATGGTGAAGGAAGTGGGATTCGGCATTTCCGCGGCGGTCGCATTGCGGCTGGTGGACTGCGGCGTCTCGGCCATCGACGTGGCCGGCGCGGGAGGCACCAGCTGGAGCGCGGTGGAAGGCAGGCTGGCGACGGACCCGCAGCTGGCCGCGCTCGCGGAAATGTACCGGGATTGGGGCATCCCCACGGCGACGTCGCTGCGCCAGGTCCGGGCCGCCCTGCCGGACCTGCCACTGATCGGATCGGGCGGTATCCGCCACGGCCTGGACGCGGCCAAGGCCCTGCGCCTGGGTGCCAACCTGGTTGGCCAGGCCGGTCCCTTGCTGCGCGCCGCCATCGACGGCATCGAGCCACTGATGGCGCACTTCGCCTTGCTCGAGCAGGGCCTGCGCCTGGCCTGCTTCGCCACCGGCTCGGCCAACCTGGCTGCACTGCGGGGGGCCCGGCTTCTCGACGAGGCGTGACTACGGCTGCTTTCCGAGGTCACGCGCCAAGTGGATCGTCAGGTGGATCGGGAGTCTGCGCGGATGCGCGGAAAGGGGGGTCCGGAAAAGGAGTCGTCCAGCCTGACCCTGTTTCTACGGCTCGAGTATCTCGTAGTGCTGCCGCCTTCCCACGCGATCGATCGCCGCGCCCACGTCGTCGCGGAGCAGAAGCGCTCGGCGGCGTGCTTCGATGGCGTCAGCTTCTGGCGGAAATCGTGGTGTCAGGCAGTCCTGGACCATTCCCAGTGCTTCTGCGCGCTCCTTCTCACAATCCAGTGCCCCGATCAGCGCCGCGGCCGCGTCGTCCATTCGTTTTTCGCGCAGCAATGCCTTCAGGTAGAGCGTCGTCGACAGTGCCCGGTGCTCCTGCAGGTAGTCGAATGATTCATCCGCGCCGGCGCGGTCGCCCTGCTGCAGGCGCGCGCAATGTTGCACGGAATGAACAGCCATCGCGCCATGGTCGGACACGTCTCCCACGCCCTCCAGTGCAGCCAGCGCCTGCCGCCAGTTGCCGCGCCCGCACTGCATCTCGCCAACGTTGATCAACTGGCTCACGTCGACGGTCCCGTCCTCGGGAAAGGCAAATTAAAGGACAAATTAAAAAATTGAAGAAAATTAAAGCGGACAAAATTAAAGGGGACGGAGGTAATTAAGTTTAAATAATTCCCTCTGTGCCCTCTGTGCCCTCTGTGCCCTTTGTTCCCTTTGTTCCCTTTGTTCCAGGCGGGTGCGGTCCATTTTGGTTCGCCTGCCGTACCGTGTCGCGTTAGGATTCTCCCAGCCCCCCACTCACCACAAAGGCCACTTCATGAGCACGATAACCGGCAAGTACATCCTGCAAGCCATTGCTCCTACCCTGCTGCTGATGGGATTTGTCGCGCAAGCCAGCGGCATCAATGGCATCAACGCAGGAATGCCGAACCGGATATCGATGAACGTCACTGTGCCGAAGCAGACACAGGGGGCCACCTTCGGCGAGAAGGTGAATGCAGGTCTGCATGCCGCGGGCAGCGCTATTGCCAACGGTGCTTCCACGATCATCATCGAGTGCGGCCAAACGGCGTGCGCAGTGGTGTTTGCAGACGGCAGCGGTGAACGCGCCGACCTGGAGGCGATGACCCTTTCACCCCTGGGATCGCAGCAGGCGGACCGGGTGCGCAAGGCACCAGCAGGCGCGACCTTGCTGGGCGGCGCTCTGCCAGGCGGCAGCATTGTGTCGGCGGCGGTTTCATCGGTCGGCAATCTCGCCGGGGGCGGGGGCGGGGGCGGCGCTGCCGCCGCGAGTTATGCCGCGACCGGGCGGATGGTGGATGGCGCGGCCATTTCCACTCGTAGCGACACGCCGGGCGTGATCGATGTAATCGATCCGCTGTCGGACGGCGATTACCTGCTGACCGTGGTGGTCGAAAAAAGGGCCACTGGTCTAAAGGACACGCTGAAGACGCAAGTGCGTGGGCCGCAGTCGCAACGCGTACGCATCGTGCTGGGCTTCAGCGTGGAAGCGGGCGTGCTGAAGACGAAGCACGACACGGCCAAGAATTCGGTCGGCAATATCCGCTGAGAAAAAAAAGGGGTCAGGTTCATTTATCCGGAGGGTCCGCAGAGCGCGGCCTGGCGCGCGGTTTCAGGGTTGCCGCGCGACCGGTAAGCGCCTCGATCTGCTCGCGGAACCGATCGCTGCCCCAGGCTTTCTGCTGTTGTGTGTGGGCGAGCAGGTCGGTCAGTTCGGCATCGGACACGGTTTCGGCAAAGAGTTGGCGGTACGCCCCCGCGCGGTCGGCGGCGGTGTGGCCGAGCGCAAGGTAGGCCGCGTGTGGGGTGATGCGCGGTTCGTGCGCGCCGGCGGCGTTTGGCGCGTGGCTGGACCAGCGGTATTGAGCCGGTGTCGCCACCATTGCCGCGCGCACGGGGTTGAGTTCGATGTAGCGGTAGCAGGCAAGCGCGTAGCGTTCGCTGTCGACCAGGGCGGACGTGAACCGGCCTTCCCACAGGGTGCCGGTGCGGCGGTGGCGCGCGTTGAAGCATCCGACGTATCGCCGGCCGATGGCCTGCATCAGCCGGGACGCAGCGCCCGGCTCGTGCGGTGTCACCAGTAGATGCACGTGGTTGGTCATCAACACATACGCGTGGATGTCGCAGCCGTGCTTCAGGGCCGCCTCGCCGAGTTCCTGCCGGTAGTGGAGATAGTCGGCATCGTCGGCAAAACAGACTTGGCGGTTGTTGCCGCGCTGCACGATTTGTTGCGGGATGCCTGCAAGGTCGAGGCGGGGCAGGCGGGCCATTGGCGCATTCCGGATGGGATGCGCCAGCATCCATGCGCGTTCCGAGCCATGGGATCAGGAAACCCCGCGCGCGCAGTGCAGAAAATCAACCTGACCCCATTTTTGCCCGCGCTTAACGCGGCGCGGGCGAGGATGGCCTGCGCTGCGCACACGCAGGCACGTCGGCCCGCATCCGCTTCGCTTAAAGGAGATCCCCATGGCCCACACCATTGCCGTCCTCGTCGGCAGCCTTCGCCAGGAGTCGTTCAACCGCAAACTCGCCAACGCTCTGGTGAAGCTCGCGCCCGCCGGCTTTGAACTCAAACAGCTGCGCATCGACGACCTCCCGCTCTACAACCAGGACGACGACGCCAACCCGTCGGACGCGGCCACGCGCCTCAAGGACGCGCTCAACGCCGCCGACGGCGTGATCTTCGTCACCCCCGAGTACAACCGCTCGCTGCCCGGCGTGCTCAAGAACGCCATCGACCATGCCTCCCGCCCGTACGGCCAGAGCGCCTGGGCCGGCAAACCGGCCGGCATGCTCGGTGTATCGGTCGGCGCGATCGGCACCGCGTGCGCCCAGCAGCACTTACGCAGCATCCTGGGCTACCTCGACATGCCCACCCTCGGCCAGCCGGAAGTGTTCCTGCAGGCCAAGGACGGGCTGTTCACCGACGAAGGCGCGATCGGCGAGGACAGCCGCAAGTTCGTGCAAGGGTGGATGGACAAGTACGTCGAGTGGGTGCAGCAGCACAGCGGCTGAATCGACGCTGCCAGCAGGCGCCAATGCCGCACAGACGCGGGCGCTGTCTCTGTCTGATACCCCACCGCGATGCACTCGCAAAAAGAGGAAAACAGGGAGCAAAAAACAGGGGTCAGAGTGCACTTTCCCCTTCCATGGATGCCGAGTTCCGGGTCTGCATGGTCTGCTCATCACCTCGGCCCAGGTAGTACGGGCGAACCAAAGCGCTGGAACAGGGGTTTGGGAGAAGCGAACGCAGCGGGCAGGGTCGATTTTTCCAAGCGGAGAAGTGCACGCTGCCCCCTGTTTCACTGACCCCTGTTTCAAAAAAGTGCAGTCTGACCCCTGTTTCCTCCTGTTTCCCTCACTTCTGGTGGCAAGGGCAGAACCGACGCCGGCCGCCGCGCTGTCCATGCCGGCGGCCTGCGCAATGCGGCCGCCGCCAGATTCCCGCCCCATCAGGCGCGCGGCAACTGCGGCAGGTCGTGCTTGCTCGGGGCAGGCAACGACTGCCACCGTCCAGGCTGGCCTGCGCTTGGCTTATGCTGATCCGGTGCTCCCAACCAGGTAAACGCCATGGCCCGGCAGTCGCGTTTCCGCTCCTGTCCGCTTTGCGAAGCGATCTGTGGGCTCGAACTTCAGTATGAGGATGCAGCGCTGGTGGCGGTGCGCGGCGATGCGGCCGACCCCTTTTCGCGCGGGCACATCTGTCCCAAGGGCAATGCGATTCTCGACCTCGAGGCCGACGGCGATCGCCTGCGCACGCCGTTGCGGCGGCGCGGATCGGGCTTCGAGGCGATCGGCTGGGACGAGGCGATCGCCGAGGCGGCCGCGGGCCTGGCTGGCGTGCAGCAGCGGCACGGTGCCGACGCGCTCGCGGTGTATCTGGGCAATCCCAACGTCCACCACTTCGGACACTTCGCGTATCTGCCGCCGCTGTTGCGGGCGCTGCAGACGCACAATCTGTTCAGTGCGTCGTCGGTGGACCAATGGCCGCACCAGTTGGTGAACTGGCTGATGTACGGCCATCAATTCCTGCTGCCGCTGCCGGACATCGACCGCACTGATTACCTGCTGATGCTCGGTGCCAATCCGGTCGCGTCCAATGGCAGCCTGCTGACGGCGCCCGGGATCGCGGCACGGTTGAAGGCGCTGACCGCGCGCGGCCGGCTGGTGCTGCTTGATCCGCGCCGCACCGAGACCGCGGCGCTCGCGTCGGAACACGTGTTCGTGCGCCCGGCCGGGGATGTCTGGTTCCTGCTGGCGTTCGTCCAGGCGCTGCTGCGCCTTGGGCCGCCGCGGGTTGAGGCATGGCAGGGACGGCTCGCCGGGCTCGACACCGCGCTCGATGCGATCCGCGCGTTCGACAGCGCCGATGTCGAGTCACGCAGCGGGATCGCGCTGCCGACCATCGAGCGGCTGGCCACCGAATTCCGCGAGGCACCGCGCGCCGCGGCTTACGGGCGCATGGGCGTGTCGACCCAGCAACACGGCTCGTTGTGCCAATGGTTGATCCAACTGGTGAACCTGGTGACCGGCAACCTCGACCGCGAAGGCGGCAGCCTGCCAAACGAGCCGGTGTTTGCGGTGACCGGCGCCGGGACGTCGGCCGGGCACCGCGACCGCTGGCGCAGCCGGGTGCGCGGCCTGCCCGAGTTCGGCGGCGAATTGCCGGTGTCGGTGCTGACCGAGGAGATGACCACGCCAGGGCCCGGACAGGTGCGCGCGCTGCTGACCTGCGCCGGCAATCCGGTGCTGTCGACGCCCGATGGCGCCGGCCTGGCGCGGGCGTTGGACGGGCTCGAGTTCATGGTCGCGATCGATGTCTACATCAACGAAACCACTCGCCACGCCAACCTGATCCTGCCACCGGCGTCGCCACTGACCCAGTTTCACTACGACGTGTACTTCAACGCGTTCGCAGTGCGCCAGGTGGCCAAGCTCAGCGTGCCGATCACGGCGCGCGACCCCGCCGAGCGCGGCGACTGGGAAATCCTGGGTGCCCTCGGCGCCGCCTACTGCGCCGCCGCGGGCAAGCCCTGGCAGGCGCTGCCAGACCCGCGCACGCTGATCGCCGGCGGGCTCGCCCGCGGCGCCAGTGGCGTCACCATCGAAGCGCTGGAAGCCGCGCCACACGGGCTCGACCTCGGCCCGCTACGGCCGTCGCTGCAGCGCCGCCTGCAGACCGCGAGCGGCGCGATCGAATGTGCGCCGCCATTGTTGCTGGAAGCGCTGAAGACGCTCGCGCGCGCCCCGGTCGACGGCGACCCGCACGCACTGCGCCTGATCGGAAGGCGCCACCTGCGAAGCAACAACTCGTGGATGCATAACGCGCAGCGACTGATCAAGGGCAAGTCGCGCCACCACCTGCTGATGCACCCGCAGGACCTGCTGGCGCGCGGCATCGTCGACGGCGCGCAGGTGCGCGTGCGCTCGGCGCGCGGCGCGGTGGAGACCGAAGTCCGTGCCAGTGAAGACCTGATGCCAGGCGTGGTCTGCCTGCCGCACGGCTTCGGCCACGCCCAGCACGGCAACCCGCAGACACGGGCGGGGCAGCTGGCCGGTGTCAGCTACAACGACCTCACCGACCCCGACGCGCTTGACGGGCCGTCGGGCAACGCTGCGTTGAACGGTCTGCCCGTGACGGTGGAGGCGTTGCCTGCCGTGAGCGGATAGCGCGAATTAATGGGGACGCGAATTAAAGGGGGCGGAGGTAATTAAGGAAGGCACGCAACTGCTGCTGCGGTTCTCCGATGGCGCTTGGGGCATCTATGACTTCGCTTCCTTCATCGACGCAGCCACCGAGATGACTACGCCTTTGCGCGACCCCAACTTCTTTGCGCGCTGCTTCATTGAAGCCGGTGCACGGGCATGGTCGAATGGATTCGATCTCAGTGCAGGTTCGCTCTACGGTCTCATACAGGAAGCTGGCGCGCTTCATCGTGACGTGGCTGTTGCGTGAGCGCGCCGTCTTTGTTGATGAAGACGAATACCCACACTAATTAAGAGAAAGGGGAGAAAGTGCACTCTGACCCCTGTTTTTGCTCCTGTTTTTGACGCGAACTTCAAACAGGCGGAGTCATGCCATGAACTGGATCGGATGGATTGCTTTGGGTGTCGGCCTTCTGGGCGCCGCCGCTGCGGGCCTGGCCGCGTTTGGCAATTGGCGCTGGGCCAGCGCAACAAAGGCGCAGATCGCACTGCTCGACGCCGCCGTCGTGCCGGCGCTTTCAAAGCACTACGACGCAGGCGAGATCGACGGTCTTCCTGCGCCGGTCCAGCGCTACTTCCGCGCGGTGCTCAAGGACGGCCAGCCGTGCATCGCCGCGGCAACGTTCGAACTTGCCGGCAAGATCAACATGTCGGCGACTGGCGAGAGCTGGAAGCCGTTCACCTCCTGGCAGCGCGCGGTCGTCCATCGTCCGGGCTTCCTGTGGAATGGCCGTGTGGCCATGCTGCCGGGGCTGGCCGCCCTATCGAGCGCGACTGTGCACGACAGTTACATCGCCGGCACGGGCACCCTTCACGCGGCGCTGTTGGGCCTGTTCACGGTGGCAAACGTGCAAGGCGGCGGCGAACTCGGCCGCGGTGAACTGATGCGCTACTTCGCCGAGATGGCGTGGTACCCGACTGCGTTGCTGCCAAGCCAAGGCGTGCGCTGGGAAGCGGTGGACGACAGCTCGGCGAATGCCACGCTGGTGGACGGCCCGATCAGCTTGACCTTGCTGTTTCGTTTCGATCAGGCAGGGTTGATCACCTCAGTGCATGCCGACGCGCGTGGCTCGGGTGTGGGCAAGGACATGGTCATGCTGCCGTGGGACTGCGCCGTCTCGAACTACCAACTACGCCACGGAATGATGGTGCCGACTCGTGGCGAGGCGGCCTGGCTGCGCCCGGAAGGGCGGAAGTCTTACTTTGTGGGTGATCTGACGTCACTGGTCTACGAGTTCACACCGTGAACAACATTGTGGGTAGGTCGCCGCCATGATTTGGCTGTACGCATTTCAGTTCGCGGTACCGCTGATCCTAATCGGCTGGCTGGTGTGGCAGCCTGCCCGCAGCAGCATGGGTTTCGTTGCGCAGGTGTTGGGCAGCTTCGCGGTTCTCGCCGTGATGGCGCTGCAGGGGGTCTGGCTGTTGCCGCCGTGGTGGGCGCCTTTTGTGTTCGCCGCAACGCTTGGGATCTCGGCGTGGCTGGGATGGCGTCGCAACCGACATTTTTCGTCCGTGCTGCCACTGACTTGGGGTCCCTTGATCGTGCTGGTCCTCTTCATCGCCTTGGGCGCCACGTCGAGCTACGGCACGATCATCGCATTGCGAAGCCACGTCGCCCCGGGGACGGGAGTTGTGAATCTTGCCTTTCCGCTGGAGTCAGGTCGCTATCTGGTTGTCAATGGCGGCACCAACAGCAGCACCAATACGCACCTTGAAACGCTCAACGCATCAGTTCCTCGCTACCACGCATGGCGTGGGCAGTCCTATGGTGTCGATATCGTGGCACTGGACGGATTTGGGCTACGCGCACGTGGTGTGCAGCCAGCCGACCCGCGCGATTACTTCATCTATGGCGCGCGCGTTCTGGCGCCTTGCGCGGGCCGAGTGATCATCGCCGTGGACGGGCTGCCCGATATGCGGGTGCCCGAGGTGGACCGCGATCAATTGGCCGGCAACCATGTGCTGCTACGCTGCGGTGATGCGGATGTGCTGCTTGGCCACATGCAGCCGGGCAGCGTGCGGGTCCATGCAGGGGCCAACGTCGCTGTGGCCGACTGGCTTGGCTCGGTGGGCAACTCAGGCAACACCGGCGAGCCGCACCTGCACATCCACGCGCAAGGACCAGGCTCGATCGAGACGCCGTTAGGTGGCGATCCACGGCCCATTCGGTTCAACGGACACTTTCCAGTGCGTGGCGATCGGATCGGGACGCCATGAGCAGGAAAACCCGTTTGGTTTTCTTCGCTGGTCTGGCATTCGTATTGGTGGGCGCAGCGCTGCTCGTCTACTGGCGGTTCCACGTCGATATGCAGCGTGCACGCGCGCATGTCGCGCAGGGTAGTGTTCTGGTGGCCACGCGTTGCGGTCCGATCGAGTATCAGGAGACCGGTATCGGGGTGCCATTGCTGGCGGTGCACGGTAGTGGCGGTGGGCACGACCAGGGCATGGCGTTCGCAGCTCGATTGGCCGCGCACGGCATCCGCGTCATCGCGATGTCGCGCTTCGGCTATCTGCGCACGCCCATGCCCGCCGATGCATCAGCGCAAGCGCAGGCCGATGCGCACGTGTGCCTTCTCGATGCACTGGGCATCCGCAAGGCGGCGGTGATGGGCGGCTCGGCCGGTGCGCCATCGGCGCTGCAGATGGCCATCCGCCACCCGGATCGGGTCAGTGCACTGGTCTTGCTTGTGCCGCTGACCTACAAGCCGCCCACAGAAGCAGACTCCGCACCACCCATGACGCCCTGGGTCGAGAATACGATCATGAAATTGATCGCGTCGGACTTCCTGTTCTGGTCCGCACTGCACGTGGCGCGTGACCAGGTCATCAACGTCGTGCTCGCTACGCCGCCCGAGTTGCTGGTGCATGCCAGCCCGCGAGAGCAGGCACGGATTGATGCAATGCTCGACAACATCCTGCCGGTATCCCTGCGCGCCAAAGGATTGCGCAGCGATACCGCGGCCGGCAAGCACCTGCAGCCGGCCGCGCTGGATTCTATCCACATGCCGACACTGGTCATCAGCGCACGCGATGATCGCTACGGCACCTACGCCAGCGCGCAGTACACGGCGAGATACATTGCAGGGGCACAGTTCATCGGCTTCGACACCGGCGGACACACGTGGATCGGGCACGACGACGAGGTGCGCGCGGCTATCGTCGAACTGATCGTTCCGTCGGCTCGCTGAGGAGGGATCGTCCACATGCTGCCCTTCACGCGCGAGCAGTTTCTGGCCGTTTTCGTGGGAAAAACACGGGTCAGAGTGCACTTTCACGACTCGCCTGAAGCCAGCTTGCGCGGGCGACCGATCATGGCCGGGCCCGCTCGGCGCTGAAGCTGCTCCTCGATCATTGCCCTGAAGCGGTCCGTGCCCAATGCGTGCTGCCGTTGCAGGCGCAGGCGGATGACTTCCAGCTCCTCGGGTGACACGGCGTCATCCACCCATGCACGGTAGGCCGCTTGCCGGGCCGCAGCGTCGCACCCCAACGCCAGGTATTGCGGATGCGGTGTTAGCAGCCGGTCGGGCTGTCCCATCGCATTGGCCCCATGGCTTGACCAGGGATAGTCGTTCGGCGCTTCGACCATGACGGCCCGGACCGGGTTGAGCTCGATGTAGCGGTAGCACCGCAGCAGGTGAGCATCGTTCTGGACCGGGCAGGCCTTGTAGCGGCCTTCCCAGAGGGTGCCGGTGCGGCCGTAGCAATCATTGATGTAGCGGACGCAGCGGCGGCCGAGGGACTGCATCATCAGTCCGACCTGCCCGCTGTCGTGGGGGGTGACCAGCAGGTGCACGTGGTTGGTCATGAGCACGTAAGCGTGGATCGCGCAGCCGTTGCGGGTCGCCGCTTCGCGCAGCTCGTCCTGGTAGCGCACGTGGTCAACGCTCTGGAAGAAGCACGGGCGACGGTCGTTGCCCCGCTGCACCACGTGCTGGGGAATGCCGGGCAGGTCAATCCGGGGCTGGCGGGGCATGGCGTCCGCGCTTTGCGGTGGTTGGGCCATGCTGGGCGAGGCAGGGCAGCCGATCCATCGGTTTACTGAGCGACCCGATGTCGGAAAGTGCACTCTGACCCCGGTTTTTATCCTCGCGGCCGTGCATTGCTATCATCGGCTGAAGGTCTCCCGCCGCGTTTCGCCGGCCGGGCGTGGCTTTGGTCTCAATGCAGCACGGGGGTGCCTGGTGGTCGACGGTCGTCTGGATCCGCCTCTTTTCGAGGTGGACAAATTCTCGCAGCAGGTGTCATTGGGACAGACGCCTTTCTTCTATAACGACGGTGGGCGCCCGGCCTACCTGGCGTCATTGCCCCAGGGCGTCGAGCCCCTGGTGCCGGCGGCCACCAATCCTGATCGTGCCGTCGGCCGCGAGCATCTGGTGTCCGAGGTGATCGGCGTGAAGCCCACCCCGCCGTACGGCGTGGAGACGCAATTGGGCTTTGCGGCCGACCAGGCGGCCTACGAGCCGCTGTGGGTCACCCGCGACATCGCGGCGGCGTTTGGCATCACGCTGGTCAAGCCTGGCGAGGCGGTGCGCCTGAGCAGTCCGGTCGAAACCCTGTCGCAGGTCGAATACGAGTACGGCGTGTTTGCAGGCCACTGGTCGCCGTACCAGGGCACCGGCAACAAGGTGCTCAGCGTGGTGTGCACCGACCTGGAGCATCACGATTTCCCGCACGTGTTCGCCTCGACCGACCCGGTGTTGCCGCTGGTGATCTCGGTCGGGCGGTATTGGCCGCGCCTGGGGCGCATCCGCCTGGCGGACCTGTGGGTGCCGCGCGGCTGGGCGCTCTACATCCCGCCGAAGCCGTCGGTGACGGACCCGGCATGCATCGACCTGCACAACAACCGCAATTCCGCCCGCGCGTGCTGGGGCAATATCGAGCACGACTCGGTCACCACCCACACGCTGCTGCAGGCCACGGGCGGCTACTTCCATTGGTACTGGAACGCCGACGACACCGCGCACGGCCGCCCGTCTGGAGCGCCGCGCCTGTGAACACACCTCACAACGAAGACTTCGGCGCCGCCCACGGCCAGGACGTGGCGGAAGACGCGGGCGTCTACAGGACGCTGCTGGAATCCACCAACGCGATTCCGTGGAAGCTCGATTGGCCCGGGCTGGCCTTTGCCTATATCGGGCCCCAGATCGAAACCCTGCTGGGCTGGACGCCGGAAAGCTGGAAGAGCGTCGAGGACTGGGCCGCGCGCATGCACCCGGACGACCGCGAGCGCACCGTGAACTTCTGCGTCGCCCAGTCACAGGCGGGCGTGGACCATGAAGCCGACTACCGCGCAGTGACAAAGGACGGCGCTTACGTCTGGATCCGTGACGTGGTGCATGTCAAACGCAACGAGGCGGGCGAGGTGGCAAGCCTGGTCGGCTTCATGTTCGACATCAGCGAGCGAAAGCAGGCGGAGGAGGAGCTGCTGCGCATGCACAAGGAGCTGGAGGCGCTGTCGCTCACGGATTCGCTCACGGGTATCGCCAACCGTCGTCTGTTCGACCAGCGGCTGGCCATCGAATGGAACGATTCCCGGCGCAGTGGCAAACCGCTGTCACTGTTGATCCTGGATATCGACTGGTTCAAGCAGTACAACGACCGGTACGGACACCCGGCCGGCGATGCCGGCATCAAGCGCGTCGCCAGCGTGCTGGGCGGTGCGGCAAGGCGACCACGCGACCTGGCCGCGCGCATGGGAGGCGACGAATTCGTACTGCTGCTTCCGGAAACCGACGAGGCCACCGCGCAGGCCGTGGCGCGGGAATTGATCGAGGCGGTGGCCGCGCTGCAGATACCCCATGGCGTCGAGGCGGCGGGCGAATGGCTGAGCGCCTCGATTGGCGTGGGCACCCAGGTGGCCGGCGACGCGGAGGACGCGAGTGGCTTCGTGGAGCGCGCGGACCAGATGCTCTACGCAGCCAAACGCAGCGGCCGCGGGTAGGAAAAACGGGGTCACTCCAACCTGACCCCGTTGCACTGCGTTTCCCGTTACCAGCAACGACACCAATGCCGGGCGGTCGCGCGCTCCGATCTTGCGCCAATCGCTGGATGTTGCCGGCCTGCAGCCAGCGGAGCAGTGAATGAGCTTCTTCCAATCTCCCATGTACTTTGGCATTCAGGACCACGTCGTGCCCGGCACGACACCGTTCGGCCTACGCATCTACCACCCGACCGATGACGACGTGATCGTCGGTGCGCCCCTGCCGAAGGGACCGCACCCGCTGGTGGTGTTTGCGCACGGCGAGCGCGTTGGCATCCCTCTGTGTCCCCCCGATCTGCAGGATTACAAACGCTGGACTGTCGTGCTGGGCGCGCTGGCCCGCTCGGGCTTTGTGGTGGCCGTGCCGGCGCTGCAGGACGTTCTCAACTCGCCGGCGACCTCGGCGCAGCGCATCGCCGCCACCGTCAACTGGATGCGCACGACGTGGAGCGGTCATCGCACGCTGCACCTTCCGCCGGTGGTCTCCTCGACGTTGGGCTTGGCAACGCGCTCCCGCGAGGACGACTCCATCCCCGAGCGTGCGCAGCACCGGCCCGATGCCGTCGTCGCCGAAGCGCGCATCGACATATCGACGGCATCGTTGGGAACACCCACCGCGCTCGCATTGGTCGGCCACTCCTGGGGCGCTCGCGCCTGCGCGCACGTGGCAGCCAACGGCGGCGTCCAGGCGCTGGCAGCGATCGCGGGCACCTGGGACGACACCGCTTCGATCGACGCGTTGCGTGCCGCGCGCGTGCCCACGTTGCAGATGTGCGGCACGGCGGATGCGCAGACTTTCAGTTACCTCAACGGCCTCTGGAACAGCCTGGTCACTCCGAAATACCAGGCAGCGTTCCAGGGCGCGGAGCACTGGGACTGGTTCGGCCGTAGCGGTGCGATCCGCCACTGCGATGGAACCCAACCCGCGTGGCCTGATACCGGACACATTGCCGGAGAGCTGCTGGTGGGCTTTCTCACCCGTCACGTTGCGAAAATCGCCTTTCATCCCCCTCTCTTTGTCCGCATCCCGTTGCTGCGGCCATGGCTGGTTCCCTGGTTCGACAACGGCAGTGCCATCCAGGTCCGCTGGGATGCGCCGGGCGAGCACTTCCACCCGTTGCCGGCCACGGGCGACGGCGTGCTCGGGCTGTGGACCGATTCCGTACCTTGGTCATGACCCCGGTTTTGCCGGGCGCGCCCGTTCGAGGCGATCGCCAACGCGATCCTGCCCGATCACCTGCATTGCATCTGGCGTCTGCCCGGTGGCGACACCGACAATGCGGAACGGTGCCGTCGGGCATCATGCTCAGTCGTGACAAGGTCGCCGGGCCTTTGAAGACCGCATAGTTCGAGAAAAGAGTCGAAAACAATGTCAATGACAATCTGTGGCGCCCTTGTCGCCATGACGGAGAGCATGCCTTGATTCGAACGCGGTTCCGCTACGGTAGTCTGGCCATGCTCACGGCGCTGTCTGTGTGTGCCTGCGCCGAACGTTCTGGCGACCACCCACGATGGCGCGTGCAGGCCGACGTGCCCATTGCGCGCAGCAACTGGGCGGTCGCGCGGGTCGGCGAAACGGTTTTCACGTTCTACGGGCTCGGGTCCGGCAAGACCTCCGACGACATCGCACGCGACGTGCATGCCTATGACCTGCGGCGTCACACGTGGCGGAAAGTGGCCGATATCCCCGTGCCGACAGGTCGGCTGGCGAGCGCCGCGGTGACGGTCGCAGGCCGGGTGTACCTGCTCGGCGGCTACACCGTCTCGGCAACCGGTGATGAGGTTTCCACGCCCGAGGTGCTGCGCTTCGATCCGGTCAACGCGCGCTTCGCGGTCGAGACTCCGATGCCCGTCCCGGTGGACGACAGCGTCGCGCTGCCGTGGCGCGACCGCTGGATCGTGCTGGTGAGTGGTTGGCATGCCACCGGAAATGTTGCCGACGTGCAGATCTACGACACCCGCACCAAGGTGTGGAAATCGGGTACACCATGGCCCGACCGGCCTGTGTTCGGTCACGCTGGCGGCCTGGTGCACGATGCCATGGTGATCTGCGACGGCGTGACTGCGGTGAAGGGCACCAATGGAAAGAACCGGTTTGCCATCAGCAATGCCTGTTGGCGCGGTGATCTCGACCCCGGCGCACTGGGCCAGATCCATTGGACCGCGCTGCCGCCACATCCCGGCATGCCGCTGTATCGCAGTGGCGCAATCGGCACGCGCTCCGGTGCGGGAGTCGCGCGGGTCGTGTTCGCCGGCGGCAGTGAGCGACCCTACAACTACAACGGCATCGGCTATGACGGCGTGGCAGCAGCACCCTCGTCGGCCGTCGTCAGTCTCGATCTCACCCGCAACATCTGGACGCGGCACGCGCCGTTGCCGATCGCCGGCATGGATTTCCGCGGCCTGATCGAAGCGGACGGCTATTTCCATCTGTTCGGGGGGATGCGCGACGGGCAGACGGTGAGCGGTGACGTGATCCAGTTTGCGTTTCGACCCTGACCCGAAAATGGTGTCAGAAAATGGTGTCAGGGAC
This sequence comes from Lysobacterales bacterium, assembly GCA_038248955.1. Taxonomy (GTDB): domain Bacteria; phylum Pseudomonadota; class Gammaproteobacteria; order Xanthomonadales; family Xanthomonadaceae; genus Lysobacter_K. Next base: position 8,965 of record JBBRWW010000025.1, on the reverse strand, counting down.
AATTTCCAGGGGCAATTTCTGATGCCACGGAGCGGGGTTCGCTGATGCGAGCATCCTATTGGTCTCGGCCACGCTGTCAGGCATGGCTCGTCTACCTCGTCCCGATCTTCCCGGCGTTCCCCAGCATGTTGTCCAGCGCGGCAACAATCGATTGCCATGCTTCCTGGACGATGAGGATCGACAGCGTTACCTGCAGTGCCTGTGCCGCGCGCTGACACGCTTTGGATGCCAGCTGCATGCCTACGTGCTGATGAACAACCACGTGCACCTGTTGCTGACGCCGGGCGAAGCGGGCGCGGTGTCGCGGATGATGCACACCTTCGCGCGCAATTACGTGGGGTGGTTCAACGGCCGGCACGGGCGCACCGGAACGCTGTGGGAAGGGCGTTACAAGGCATGCCTCGTTGATTCAGGCGCGTACTTCCTCGCATGCAGCCGTTATATCGAACTCAATCCGGTGCGTGCATCGATGGTGGCTAACCCCGCTGACCATCATTGGTCAAGTCATGGCGCAAACGCCTGCGGTCGCTCCGATGCGCTCTTGACGCCGCATGCGGAATATCGCGCGCTTGGCGGAAGTCCCTGCTCGCGCGCTCTCGCCTATCGCGCGCTATTTGAGGACGCGTTGGGAGAAGAGCTGGTGGATGAGATCCGCCACTACCTGCAACAGCAAAAGACTCTCGGCACCGATCGATTCCGGGCATGGGTCGAGGTCCGTACGGGCAGGTTCGAGACGGTTCGGCAGGTCGGCCGTCCGCGTCGCCAAAATTGTCCCTGACACCATTTTGGACACCATTTGATTGCTTACCACTCCAGCATGATCTTCCCGATGTGTTCGCTGCTCTCCATCAGGGCGTGCGCGTTGGCCGCTTGGGCCGCGGGGAAGACCTGATGGATCAGCGGTTTTACCTTGCCCGATTCCAGCAGCGGCCAGACGTGCTCATGCAGCTGCCTGGCCAGCGCGGCCTTGAACGCGATGGGCCGGGCGCGCAGCGTGGATCCGGTGATGGTCAACCGTCGTCGCATGATCAGCGACGCATCGATGTCGGCTTGCTTTCCCCCCAGGGTGGCGATGAACACCAGTCGACCATCTTCGGCCAGCAGCGCCAATTCGCGCGGGACGTAGTCGCCGGCGACCATGTCGAGGATCACGTCCACGCCGCGGCCATCGGTGTGCTTCTTCACTTCCTCGGCGAAATCCTGCTCGTGGTAGTTGATGGCGTGGGCGCCGAGTCTTTCGCAGGCCGCGCATTTGTCCGCATTGCCCGCCGTGGCGAACACCGGGTGACCGAGCGCGTGCGCCAGCTGGATGGCGATGACGCCGATGCCGCTGGAGCCGCCTTGTACCAACAGGGATTCGGGCGCGCCTCCAACGCGGTTGCCCAGGCGTCCGCGGTCGAAGACGTTGCTCCACACGGTGAACGTGTTCTCCGGCAGCGCAGCGGCTTCGATCAAGGTCAGGGTCTTGGGTGCCGGCAGGCACTGCAGCAGCGGTGCCACGGCGTATTCGGCATATCCCCCACCGGTGAGCAACGCACAGACGGCGTCACCTTGCTTGAGACCGAACGGATTGTCGCCCCCGAAATCACCCTCGACCAAGGTCCCGGCGACCTCCAGCCCGGGCAGGTCGGAAGCGCCTGGTGGCGGCGCGTAATTGCCTTGGCGCTGGAACACGTCCGGTCGATTGACGCCGGACGCCGCCACCTTGATGAGCACCTCTCCCGGCCCGGGGCGGGGGATCGTGCGCGTGGTCATTTGCAGGACGTCCGCAGCGCCGGGCTGGGTGATTTCGATGGCTTGCATGCTGGCCATGTCGCCTCCGTCGGATTGAGTGAAAAAAGCAAAGGACAAAAGCAATCAAAACAAACCAGGGGTCAGGGTGGAGTGACCCCTTTCCCGCCGCGTGGCTGCGGTCGGCCGACGGGCGCAAGCCCCCCCCCATGCAGGACCTCCGGCAGGGGCGTGCAGCGCCGTAGCCCGCCATGCTCGTCGCACCTGCCCAGAAGGATGCCGCGCCATGTACCGTTCCCGCCTTCCGCTCGTCCTGCTGATGGCCGTCGGCACCGCCTCCGCAGGCTCCCTGCACGGCATCGCCAGCGACGACCTCAACCCGAACGCCAACGCCTGCACCGACTTCTTCGACTTCGCCAACGGCACGTGGCGCAAGCAGAACCCCATTCCCGATTACATGGACCGCTGGAGCCGGCGCTGGCAATCCGGTGAGGTCAACAAGGAGCACGTGCGCGACATCCTCACCGAGGTGTCCGCCAGGCAGGATTGGCCGCAGGGCAGCGCCGAGCAGCTGAGCGGCGACTATTACGCCGCCTGCATGGACGAAAGCCGGGTCGATGCGCGCGGGCTGGCACCGGCCCAGCCGCTGCTCGACGAAATCAGCGCGATCAAGAGCGGCGCCGACCTGCAGCGCGCCATCGGCCACCTCAACAACGTCGCCATCTTTGCGCCGTTCGCGCTGAATTCGGCGCAGGACCTGCACAACCCGTCGCAGGTGGTGGCCAGCCTGGGCGCCAGCGGCATCGGCCTGCCGGACCGCGACTACTACCTGAAACCCGAGCCGCGCTTCGTCGAGGCCCGCGCCAAGTACCTCGAACACGTCGCCAGGATGTTTGAACTGGCCGGCGCGAAACCGGGCGCCGCCAAGGCCGCCGCCGCCACCGTGTTCGCGTTCGAGAAGCGCCTGGCGGAGGCGTCGCTGGACAACGTCGCGCTGCGCGACCCGAAGCTGCAGGACCACACGATGGGCTTCGCGCAGCTACAGGCGCTGGCGCCGGCCTTCGACTGGGGCGGGTACTTCGATGCCGCCCGGCTGCCGCGCGCCGATCTCAACGTCACCCAGCCGAAGTTCGTGCAGCAGTTCAACCACGAAGTCGCGTCGACACCGCTGGCGCAGTGGCGGACCTACCTGCGCTGGCAGGTGCTGAACGCTTCGGCCGACACCCTGCCCACGCCCTTCGTCGCCCAGAACTTCGCCTTCTACGGCCAGTACCTCAGTGGCGCGACGGAAATGAAGCCGCGCTGGAAGCGCTGCGCCGAGGACACCGACACCCTGCTGGGCGACGCGCTGGGCCACGCCTATGTCAGCAGGTACTTTCCGCCCGAAGCCAAGACGCGCATGCAGGACATGGTCAAGAACATCCTGCTGGCGATGGGCGACACCATCGACGGGCTGGCATGGATGAGCCCGCAGACCAAGACCCGCGCGCTGGAGAAGCTGTCCACCTTCAACCCCAAGATCGGCTATCCGGACAAGTGGAAGACCTACGACGGCGTGCGCGTGGCGCGCGGCTCGTACTGGGATGACCGCGAGGCCGCGGCGCGCTGGTACATCAACGACGACCGCGCGCAGATCGGCAAGCCGGTCGACCGCGCCCGCTGGGGCATGACGCCGCCCACGTCCAACGCCTACTACAACCCGCTGCTCAACGAGATCGTGTTCCCGGCCGGCATCCTGCAGCCGCCCGCGTTCGACACCGCTGCCACCGACGCGGTCAACTACGGCGCCATTGGCGTGGTGATCGGCCACGAGATCAGCCACGGCTTCGACGACCAGGGCGCGCAGTTCGACGCGCAGGGGCGACTGGCCAACTGGTGGACGCCGCAGGACACTGCGCGGTTCACCGCCAAGGGCCAGTGCGTGGTGAAGCAGTTCGACAACACCTTCATCGCGCCCGGCCTGCACCACAACGGCAAACTGGTGCTGGGCGAATCCATCGGCGACCTTGCCGGCGCCAAGATCGCCTACCGCGCCTACCTCAAGTCGCGCGAAGGCAAGGGTCCGGAACCCACCATCGACGGCTACACCCCCACGCAGCAGTTCTTCATCGCCTGGGGCCAGTGGCGCGGCGATGAAACCCGGCCGGAAACCCAGCGCACCATGATCCAGGGCGACCCCCATCCCGTCGCGAAATACCGCGTCAACGGTCCGCTGTCGAACCTGCCCGAGTTCCGCGACGCGTTCCAGTGCAAGGCGGGCGATCCGATGGTGCGCGCGGAGGCGGACCGCTGCGAGGTGTGGTGACGCGGCGGCGGCAAACAGGCTCGCAGGCAGTCACACCTGCAGAGGGCAAGGGATGCACACGCCGCGGGTTCCTCTGGCACGCTCCCTACCGCTCCATCGCCGACCATCGGCCATCACTGCCGCAACACGGAACGCGGCGCAGCAAGGACGCCCCGGCAGTGCCGGGGATTGCACACAAGGAAAACATGCGAGCTTGTCGTGTCAGCTAATCGAATCACGCTCATCGTTTCCCCCGAACAGCGCCAGGCCGCCGTGGCGGCCATCGCGCAGATCTGGTCGGCCCTGCCGGGGCTGGCCTCGCTGCAGCCTGGCGAGCGCAGGGAGCTCTAGCACTTCCGCAACAAAAACGAGGTCTTCGGCCGTGGCGTGATGCGCGCGATGGCGGCCAATCCGCAGATCGTGCCGCCCAGCCTGGACGTGGCCGGCGCGCGCGCCGACCTCGATGCACTGGATGCATTGCGTCCGCCGCTGGAGCAGGTGCAGCGCCTGCACGCGATGCTGGAGGACACCGTCGCGATGCTGGGCCACGACGTCATGGACGTGGCCTACGACGGTTACCAGCAGCTCAAGCTGTCCGGCGCCGCGCACGGCCTGGACGACCTGCGCCGGGAGCTGGGCGCGCAGTTCAGCCGCAGCCGCCGCCGCGCCGAGGAGGTCCCGCAGCCGGCGCGATCGCAGGCACGCTTGGAACGGGGAAGCCGCCTTCGGGCGGCTTTATTTTTGGCGCGGCGCGATGCGGGCGGACGGCGATGCCATCGATGGAGTCGGGCAGGGCGGTCCCGGGGTCGCGTGCGCCACGCGCCGGGTCGCCGACCCCGGCGATGGGGTCGCCGACCCCGCGCGTGCGCTCGACGTCGCCATGCGATGGGCTTTACGACCCCGCGCGCGGGCCCCGTAGTGTCGTGATTGCGGTGGCTGATGGCGTGCGCGGGGTACCAGAGGCCATGCGATGTGCTCGGCGACCCGGTGCATGGGGTAGGGGAGGCCTTCGACGGCGTCGAAGGCCGCGCGGGAACGGCGGCACGTTCGTCTACCCGCTAACCAATGGCGTCAACACGCGACGCTGATGCGCGACGCCTCCACTGAGCGACGTTCACGCCCTTGATCAGCATCCACAGCGCGAACGCCAGCTCGGCGATGAAGCACGGCACGAGGATGGCGGGAAACAGGCGGCTCGCAGTGTCCGGGGCAAGTAGCAGGGCCACGCTGTTGATCAGGTAGCACGCCCCGGCGAGTTGCAGGAGCGCGCCGATCAGTGGCGGCAGAAAGCCTGACTTGCGCACGAGATAGCCTTCGATCAGCAGCACGAAGCCGAAAAAGATCAGGCCCACACCGAAGCCGTACCCGTGCATGTCGATCGCGAGATGCGACCAGGCCTGCAGCTGGGCCGTGTCGAAGGCGTTCGCGTACAACGGATCGCCGAGCAGCAACATCGGCACCAGCAGGATCAGCTTGTTGGCGACCAGCACGGCCGTCTGGATCAGGTTGAGCAGCAGCACCAGCAGTGCAAGGTTCCTGCTGACGGGCCGCAGCAGCACGTAGATCGCCCACATCACGAAGACGTCGCAGACGTGCATCAGCAAGTCGCCGGCGATGCCGATGCGCCAGAGTTGAGGCGACGCCGCGATACGTACCGCCGTTGCGGCTGCATCACCGCCCACCACCAGGGTGCCGCGAATCATCAGCTCGCCGATGACGCCGGCGATGATGATCACCAGATAGAGCAGGCCCGCGAATCGTGCGTAGCGCTGTGGTGAGATCGTGGTCGTCGTGTCCATCTTGCCTCCGGGGTATATCGCAGCGTCGCATCCGTCCGGTCGCCGCAACAGTGGCGTCCGGCCTTGGGTCGTTGTGCACTTGCTGGCTGTGCGCGGTTCTGCGTTTTCTGCATGACCTTGAGGTGTCAGGGCGAATGGACGCTGCAAACGACTCCGCTCTGGCCCTTGCCCGGCTGGGTGAGAACAAAAGGCGGGGGCTGCCTGCCGCCACGATTGCCAACGGCCGATGGCGCGGAATCGCGAGAACACCCAGGCCCGATGCCGCCCGCGACGCAGCGGATGAGACGGCGGCGCGGTGCGTTGTATCGCCCTGTTGAGGTGCGGTCGCAGGGATGTCCACGCCGAGATTAAAACAGAATGTTCTCTTGGCCCTTTCCCGTTGTCTTCGGCACCACCCACGTTACGCGTCGTCGCAAGCTCCAGGTCTCTGCCCAGATCCGATCACGAACGCGCCGGGAATCTCGAACCGTTCGCCATGTCGCCACGGATCGATGGTCGCCAGATACTCGGCGCGCACCGAAAGACGCGTCGCTTCATCGAACCGCGAGTATGCGAGCGCGACCGGGCCGGAGATAAAGGCCGCGTCGCAGGCCGCATCCGCATCGATGTAATGGATCGTCGTCGGCGGACGGCTCAACTGCACGTCGACCAGCCCGGCTTCACGCAATGCCACTTCAAGCGTATTGCCGGTACCGACCCTGAAAAACATCGGGCAAACCTCTGAACGCACACGTGAATCGACGATTGGAAAGATCTCGGCCCATCCGCAGGCTCGCCGTTCACCCCAGACCGAGACTGCCATGCGCCCGCCTGGGCGCAGGCAACGTGCCATGGTGACCAATGCCGCCTCCGGGTCGGGCATGTACATCAAACCCAGACCGCACAGTAATGCGTCGAAATGTCCGACCGGCACAACTTCATCGAGGTTTTGCGCGTCTGCCCGCACGAAGCGACATTCGGGTGATCGCTCGGCCGCCTGCGCGAGCATGAGCTCAGAAATATCGGTGCCCACCACCTCGCCGCCATTGGACGCCACAGCGTGCCATGCTGCACGCGTGAGCAAGCCGGAACCGCACGCGACGTCGAGCACGCGTTCGCCTGGCCGAAGGTTCGCCGCGTCCAGTACCGCGGCGGTAGCCGGCGCGAGTGCCTGTTTCCACGCCAGTTCGTAGCTGGGGGCAGCGCGGTCCCAGCCATACCTCTGTACCCGCAATTGCAAGCGTGCGTCCATCGCTCTTTAGACCTGCGGACGTGGACCAAAGACCACTTGACCTGACACCGGTTGCGCATGTGCGAACACGTCCAGATACGGGCTGTTGCGCTGCGCCTTCTCAAGCACTGGTTGCACTGCGTCGAGCGGCGCATCGGTTTCCAGGTACAGGGTGTGCCGCACGTCCAGGTAGCCGGGTCTGATGTTGTCCATTCCCAATATGCCGCGGTTGTCATAGTCGACCTGCACTTCAACCTCGACGCTGCGCGCTTCGATTCCTGCCCGTGCGAGCTCGATGCTGTAACCAATGGCCAGGCAACTGGCGAGGGCAGCCCGCCCATGCACGCCTGGAGTCGCGGCCGCATTGGTGCCGCCCGCCTCGACGGGCATGTCGAGCGAAAGCAGCCAGTCGCCTTCCCGGGCCTCGCAATGCAATCCGTCGATGATGCGGGCGCGCATGGTCGCAGTGGCCTGAGCGACTGCCGGCCGTTTTGCGAAGACGTTTTGCATCCGATCAAAGGCGTCTCGGATCCGCTGCATGCTGCTCATACGCTTCTCCCTAAGGAAGGCCGAAGCAATCGGCCACGTCGGTCTCAGGAACACGTCGATGTCGCATCAATGATGGACGTGGCGGGTCGATGCCTCGCTGCCAAGCCACGTTAGCAGAGAAAAGTAGGCCGGGTTCATCAACCCATTGCCTCGGCTAAGCCCTGCGGCCTCACCAGGTTGGCGCGTTGATTGGCACTTGGGAGAACCCTTGCGAGATGTCGCGCTGGTGACGAAGTACGAAATGAAGCAGGTAAGACAGGTAAAACAGAGGGCACTTTCTTTGCGTCGCCAAACTGCACTGATCCCCACGCTGGAAAGGTGAATCGCCCCGCCACCCCGGCGACGTTCTGCCGTCCGGGCGATGTTCGGCCTGCCGCCACGATTGCCAACGGCCGATGGCGCGGAATGTGCGGGCAATCCAGCCCCGATGCCGCCCGCGACGCAGCGGCTGAGACGGCGGCGCGGCATGCTGTGCGGATGCCCGCATCGCCCCGCCAACCGAGCCTGTTCGAGCTCGGCCCGCAACGCCTGATCGAGGATGACGAGGGCGGGGTGGTCTACCGCCCCGGCGTGTTCGCGGCGCCCGCCGCCGCGCGCTGGTTCGCGGCGCTGCTGGCCGGGGTGGACTGGCAGGCGATGCGCCGGCCCATGTACGACCGGGTCGTCGACGTGCCGCGGCTGGTGGCGTCGTACCGGCTGGATGCGCCGGCGTTGCCGGAACCGCTGGCGGAGATCGCCGCGTGCGTGCGGGTGGCGCTGGACCAGCCCTTCAACACGGTCGGCCTCAACTACTATCGCGACGGCAACGACAGCGTTGCGCCCCACAACGACAAGCTCGGCACGCTGCGTCCGGGCCATCCGATCGCGTTGTTGTCGCTGGGCGCGACGCGGCGCATGACGATCCGCGCGAAGGCGCCGCCGCGCGCGCCGGTCCATCTCGACCTCGAGCCCGGCAGCCTGCTGGTCATGAGCCACGACTCGCAGCGGCACTACGACCACGGCATTCCGAAGTCACGCGACGCCGTACCCGCGCGCATCAGCCTCGCGTTCCGGGTCAGGCCGGACGGGCAGGGCGCGGCGGGGCGAACGCCGCAACGCTGATGCGGGCGCGCCGCGTGCCGGCACTGAACGCCGCGATGGGTTCAAGGCGCTGATGGACGCGCTGAATACCCACTCGCCGGGGCAGGTCCGCCATGCGCTGCATGCGGCGGGTGGGGGTGTTTCGAGGGAACAGGTCGCCACGTTATGCTGGGCCACAAGCGCTTCGTTGCATCGCCGGTAAAGACATGGGAAGAGTGGGAGGGGGACGCTGGTTTCCCACCGGGTTTGCCCGCACGCCAATTCGATTGGAAACTCTTTTCGAATTACGAAGAACCAGCCTTGCTGCAAGCG